>CAYLJZ010000065.1:0-13531 GCA_964384085.1 uncultured Desulfobacteraceae bacterium | reverse complement strand
TCGTTATCCTTTATCTCCCTCGGCAAACCGATGATCATGTTTCCCTCCTTGGTAATCGACTATCCAAAAATATTTAAAATTTGGCTAAATTGATGTCAGAAAAGATTTCACTCCGGTATTCGGTATCGCGTATCCAGAATACAGAACCACGTTTCATACAACTTGTGAGTGTATCCAAAAGTCAGCGCCTTTATCAAGGCTAATCTGATTCACTGGTTGATAGAGGGAAGCTCTGTGATTATAGTAAAAAATCAAGAAGATGTTGATGGCTGACAGGGTGGGGTGTATGAAGGCACTTTCATCCAGATTCAGAGAGAGCCTGCCAGGACAGTCTTTGTGGCATAAGGGATTTTTATCGGATTGAGGGGAGCGCTTGATGGATGGGGCAGAAAAGGATCGGACCCATATTATTCTGGACAGTATAGCTGAAGGCGTCTTTACGGTAGACGCAGATTGGAAGATTACCTCGTTTAATCGAGCGGCTGAAAATATTACCGGAATCAAGCGGGCCGAGGCTGTCGACAGACATTGCTGGGACGTGTTCAGGGCAAGTATCTGCGAGAATCGGTGCGCCCTGAAACAGACCATGAAGACAGGGAAACCGATTGTCAACCAGGCCGTTTTTATCATCAATTCCGAGGGCGATCTAATCCCCATCAACATCTCGACGGCGCTTCTCAAAAATGAAGCCGGGCAGGTTGTGGGAGGGGTGGAAACCTTCAGGGACCTGAGTGTGGTGGAAGAGCTTAGAAAGGAGCTGGCGGGCCGGCATTCATTCCTTGATATCATCAGCAAAAACAGTGAAATGCAGCGGCTTTTCAGCCTTCTGGAGCAGGTTTCCGAGAGCAATGCGACCGTCCTCCTCGTGGGTGAGAGCGGCACGGGAAAAGAACTGTTTGCAAAGGCCATTCATTCTCTCAGCATGAGGAAGGATGGCCCCATGGTAACGATCAACTGCGGGGCGTTGCCCGATAACCTGCTTGAATCGGAGCTTTTCGGATACAAGGCGGGGGCCTTTACCGATGCCAAGAAAGATAAGCCGGGCCGTCTGGCCCTGGCGGAAGGGGGGACGGTTTTTTTGGATGAAATCGGCGATATTTCCCCGGCCCTTCAGGTCCGTCTGCTGAGGGTGTTGCAGGACAAGATGTATGAGCCTTTGGGCAGTACCCAATCGGTGAAGGCGAACGTACGAATTGTCGCTGCAACCCACCGGGACTTGGAAAAACTGGTGAGCGACGGCAGCTTCAGACAGGACCTCTATTACCGCATCAACGTGGTCAAGCTGATCCTCCCCCCCCTGAGGGATCGCAAGGAAGACATCCCCCTCCTGATCGACCATTTTATCCGCAAGTTCAATCGGCTCAATGGCAAGGAGATCCAGGGCCTTTCGCCGGATGTACTCCCGTTGCTGATGTCTCATGATTTTCCGGGGAATGTCCGCGAATTGGAAAATGTTATCGAATACGCAACGGTCGTGTGCAAAGACCTTCTGATTGGGGTCGAGCATCTTCCCGACCATTTGAAAAGCGGGCTGGTGGAATGCGTGCCCGTGAAGCCTCCAAGACAAGGGGTGGTCCCTAAAGGCGTTTCCTGGTCGGATACGGAGCGGAACTTTGTGTATGAGGCCCTGAGAAGGAACAACTGGAACCGTTCGGCCACAGCAGACGAGATGGGTATCCATACCACCACCCTCTGGCGCAAGATGAAGCGGTTGAATATCGAATTGTCTTGAGATAGGCGTGAGGCGAAAAGAGCAAGGTGTGGGGCATGGGGGGGAGGGATTGGGATTCTGGCACAAAAGGTGCTTGACACGGATTGGGATAATTCCTACCTTATGCCCATTGTACATGCAGAAAGACCAATGCGGTCATGAATTATTCAAGCTGAGGAGGGTTGTTTGATATGCAAAATGGAAGAATCGCCATACCGAGTATGGCGCCGGGCGGTCTGGACGGTGAGCGGTCTGGGCATTTTGGCCACTGTGACGTATTTACATTCGTGGATGTTCAAGATGGGCAAATCACCCAGGTAACGACCGTGCCCAACGAGAGTCATGTGCAGGGGGGCTGCATGGTCCCGGTAAATCTGCTGGCAAGTCACAATGTCAATGCCCTGATTGTCGGGGGTATCGGTATGCGGCCCCTCATGGGATTCAGACAGGTCGGGGTGGATGTCTATCACGATGCCGTTCGGCCGCAGATCCGGCCGGTGGTCGAGGACCTGATCAATGGAAAGCTCCCCATGATCAGCGATAATGAGGTCTGCGGAGGGGGCGGCGGCGCGGTTCACTAATCTTAATAATAGCAGCTCAATAGCCTGTGGATAAACGGCTGACGCCTGAACTCCAGACAAGGGCAAAAAGCTGACGGGTGGTTTGAGAAGGGAGTTTACCCGGAAGGGTTTTATCTTCTGAATAGTGACATCTTAAAGACCAGTTTGGCGACAAGAGGTTTGTTTCGATGAATAAAGAGAAACCGGATGATGATGTTTATAAAATGCTCTCTGAATCGGGATATGCTGATAAGGCCATTAACTATTTTCAGTCTAAGGAGAATTTTGGTGTTATCGAGGACGCGGATCAGGTAACGGACCTCACGGGACCGTGTGGCGACACCATGAAGATCTCGCTGAAGATCGATGGCGACAAGATAGGTGATGCAAAAATCCAGGTGCTGGGCTGCCCGGGCGCCGTTGCCTCCGGGTGTGCGCTGGTAAGTCTTGCAAAAGGGAAGACCCTGGAAGAGGCGTCCAATATCGATCTGGATGCGCTGTATCGTGAACTCGAAAAAATGCCCGATCAAAAGGTCCATTGCGCGCGCCTGGCTCTCAAGACCTTGCAGAAGACCCTGGAAGAGTATCAGGGGCAGCAGGCAAAAAAGCGGGCCATCTGAGTCAAATAGAAAGGAAAACCATGAAGATTGCTGTAACATCAACAGGACCCGACATTGATTCTGAGGTGGATCCCCGGTTTGGAAGGGCCGCTTATATTCTCATTGTTGATTCGGAAACGTTTAAATTCGAGGCGTTGGACAACAAGGAAAACGTAAATGCCTTGAAGGGGGCCGGCATTCAGGCGGCCTCGGCTGTCAGCAAGAAGGGGGCAGCGGTATTGCTCACAGGCTTTTGCGGTCCTAATGCCTTTAAGGCGATGAATGCAGCCAAGATCAAGGTGGCCAATGACGCTAAAGGAACGGTCAGAGAGGCCGTTCAGGCGTACCTCGATGGGAAGTTGCCCTTGGCCGATGAGGCGAATGTGGAAGGGCAGTGGTAAAGAGGAGCGACTATGCCTATTTATGAGTTCGAATGCCTTGATTGCGGGCATCATACCGAGATTTTGATGGGAAGCCATGAGACAGATCTGGTGGTGTGCGGGGATTGTGGGGGCCGGAACCTCAAGAAGCTTTTATCTGCTCATGCCGCGGTGAGTCCAACGGGAAGATTTCCGAGCAATCCGGCCGATCGATGCTGTGGGAGCGAAGGGCCTCCCACGACATGTGCAGGTCCTGGGAGTTGTTGCGGCAGGGCCTAACCGCCGTTCCTTTCTTTTCTGGTCCTTTCCTGGAAGAAGTCATTCTATTCACAGTTAGCCTCAACAGAGGAAGAGACTGGATATGACACCAGTCTCTGCCTTACGAATACAGCCTGCTTGAGTCCTTACTTCACGCCTGATGCCGATTCGAAACATTCGCTACGCTTTATTTTCAAACAGGAATTGCAACTTTGCAATGAAGTCTCTTTGTTGCCACTGCGATAGTGAAAGAGGAGCACTCGAATCCGAATCCGGTTGATCTATCTGTTGTTGTTTTTAAAACAACCGGTTAGGCTGATGTATGAGACCATGAATGCAATGGCATGAAAGATGCTTATGCAGTGGGGCAGATTTTGGAAGAATGTGAGATGCAGGACTCGGGCGGTTCCGTGCGCATCCGCCTTCAAGCACCATCACTGATATTAACTTGTCTTTGGAAGGAGACGTGAATGAAAGTCGTTGTCAGTTCAACCGGAAAGGATTTGGATTCACAAATTGATCCTCGTTTTGGAAGATGTGCGTATTTTATCATCGTGGATACAGACACCATGGACTACGAGGCCTTGGATAATGCGAACCTGGCCCTTGGCGGCGGTGCGGGCATCCAGTCAGCTCAATTGGTTGCATCAAGGGGCGCCAAGGTTGCCATCACCGGCAATTGCGGCCCAAATGCCGTGAGGACCCTTGGTGCGGCCGGCGTAGAGATCATCGTCGGTCAGTCCGGCAGCGTCCGGCAGGCAGTGGAAGATTTCAAGGCGGGAAGATTGAAGACGACGAGCCAGGCCAATGTGGCGGACCATTATGGCATGGGAGGCGGCGGTATGGGAGGCGGCGGCATGGGCCGGGGCGGCGGTATGGGCCGGAAAATGGCATCCGGACAGGGAATGTCCATGGGAGGAGGTATGGGCACATCCGGTCCCGTGTCTCAGGATCAGGAGGTCGCATCGCTAAAGGACCAGATACGAGAGTTGCAGGCCCAGGTGGCGGGACTCCAATCTCGAATCGGGACCTCAGAAAAAACATAGAAGAAAAAGGGTTCTCCATGAAAATAGCTGTTTCGGTCTGGGAAGGGAGGGTGTCGCCGGTCTTCGATACCGCCTCCAGATTGCTCGTCCTCGATACGGAGGGGGCCGGCGAGGCATCTCGTTTTGAGGTGTTTCTGGACGAACAGACCTGCTCTCGTAAGTGCTCGCGCATACAGGTTTTGGGTGTTGATATCCTTATTTGCGGGGCAATTTCGCGCTATTTTCAGGGGATTCTCGCCTCGTCGGGGATTCGTGTGATCCCCTGGGTCTGCGGTGCCGCAAGCGAGGTCGTGAATGCCTACCTGGACGGAACCCTTTCTCAGCCCAGATACTTGATGCCTGGTTGTCGACCCAGGGAGGACGATATGGGCATGAAAGGGAATTATTCATCGAAATAAGGGAACTGCAATGGGTAATGATTTTGACGATTTTGCCCGTAATTTACAGGCGCAGATTTTTGAAGAAACCAAACAGGCGTATGGGGCCGCCGCATTTGACCGGTGGCTCCATCCAATGTATATGGGGAAAATGGATCAGCCGGACGGGTATGCCCGTGTCACCGGACCGTGTCAGGATACCATGGAGATTTTTTTGAGGTTTGAAGACGGGAGGGTCTCAGATTCCTTGTTTCAAACCGACGGGTGCGGATCGAGTGCGGTGTGCGGGTCTTTTGCCGCTGAGATGGCACGCGGAAAGACGCCGGACGAACTCCTGGAGGTGACCGGCGATGCTATCCTGAAGAGACTCGGGGGCCTCCCCAAAGAGGATGAACACTGTGCCCAGCTCGCTGGAGAGACGCTCCAGGAGGCCCTGCACGACTATATGGTAAAGGAGAGAGATCAATAGAGACCGGTGAGTCGCTGACCATCGAAGGCGCTCTTCTTTCCTTGCGTATTGTGATTCACCCCGTATCCAACGGGGCTGCCCTCATTCCATCGGTAACCGAATGACAAAAGCGGCCCCCCCCTCGGGCCGGTTTTCCGCCTCCAGAGAGCCTCCGTGTTTACGAATGATATCCCGGCTGATGTTCAATCCCAGCCCGGTGCCGGCGCCATTTTCCTTGGTGGTGAAAAAGGGGGTAAACAGCTTATCCATCGCCTCCTTCGAGATTCCAGGGCCGCTGTCCAAAAATGAGATCAGGATGTCGCGATTCAGGGGATCCAACGCTGTTTTGATCCGTATCTGGCCGTTTTGCTGAATAGCGTCGGCCGCGTTGTTGAGCAGATTGACATACACCTGTTTGATCTCATCGGGGTCTATCCAGACCGGTTTCACATCCGAAGAAAACTCCGTCACGATCTCGATATGGTCCATGGCCATGCGATGGGCTACCAGTTTCAGCACCTCCTTCAGGTGAGCGTTCACGTCTTGAAGTTGCTTTTCACCGGCCATGCTTCGTGTGTAATCCAGGAGACCCGATACGATGCGCTGGCACTGCTTGGCATTTTTTTCAATCTTTTTCAAATCAGTATGGGTCTGAGAGGCCTCGTCGGCTTCTCGAAGGAGGAGTTGGCTGTACCCGAGAACGATGTTGATGGCATTGTTGAGTTCATGGGCGACGCTTGCCGTGAGCTGGCCCATGGCCGCCATTTTTTCCAGGTTAAGCCACCGGGCTTCGCGCTGGTCACGTTCTATCTGCCAACCCTCCGGTTTTTCATCTTTCCGTTCGGAGGCGGCCTCGATATCAAAGAGTTTTTCTCCATCCACATACTCTTTGGTGGTATACTCCGTAATCTGGACCATCTTTTGGGTGAGCTGGCTCATCCTTTTTATGTTTCTGATGATGGTATTCAGCTCCACGTCGCCGGGCGCGTTCGGCTTGATCTGTCGCCTCAGGAGCTGAGCATTGCCGAGGACCGTAAAGACAGGTGTGTTGAGTTCATGGGCGACTGCGGATGCCAGCTCGATGATCCCCGTGAGTTTTTCCTCCTCCATCTTCTCAAGCTGGACCCTGTCCGTGACGTCGGTCAGGGTTTCGATCATGTACTCGACCGTGCCCTCATCCCCATGTACCGGGGAGGCCGATATCTCGATATATCGATCTTCCTGTGTCGCGGGATCCTTGTGCAGATGGGTCAAAAAGATGGGCGCCTCTCCCTGGTCGATCTTCTTCCAGGGACACACATGGGATTCGGATTGATCCTTTCGGCAGTCAACCACCGTATCGCAGGTCTTATGAAGAAGTTGATGACACGAATACGTCAGCGCTTCCTTTGCTGAAAGATTCATGTCCGTCAAAAATTTTTTATTGGCCATCACAATGCGATACCCCCTGTCAATGACGACAAGCTGGGTATTGAGACTGTCGATGACCATCTGGAGAAAATCACGCCCCTTTTGAACCTCCTTGACGTGGCGCTCCTTTTCCCGGTCACGGGATTCCTGGAGGTTGCGAAAGATCCCATAGTAAAAGGAGAGAGAGGCGATAATCACGAACAGGAGGGTATTGACACCCCCGGATACGGGAAGGATGGCCTCCCAGATGTCGCTTTTTCCGCTATAGCGCAGGAAGTAGCTGAGAATGTGGCCGATCGCGCGGCTGACGGCAAAGGTCCCCAGGCTGCACGAGAGGAGAAAGAGATACAGGTGCATGAAACTGCGGCGGCGCAGGGAGTAGGCCTCGTAAAAGATCCAGACAGCCAGCGCGAGCATCAGCAAGGAGCCGATACTGTCGACCAGATAGACATATAGAAGGGGGAGTTCAATAGACATCGTCTGAAGGAGGATGCTGGGTTGCTTGACGCATTTTTCGTAATCCCAGACCCAGAAACAGGGCCGCCGGAATGCACAAAAAGTGATCCATCTGACCAAAGAAGAAATACATGTCGATGGGTGAACGGGCCACCAGGAATTCAGGGAAGGGTCCTATATGGCCTTGGAATTTGGCCGAATCCAGGGTGGCGGATATGCCATGATTGATAAACGTGGTCACGTTCCAGACGGCAAAGGACACAAAGGATAAGCGAATCAGGCCCCATCCCTTCCCCGCACGGCGTCGCGTACGGAGCCAGATGTAGACCATGGCCACCAGGAATCCAAGGTGGGCCATCTGGTGGGCATAGAGACCTTCTGGCGCCCCATGGGTCTGTATGGCTGATGCCGACGGAACATCACCCAGAAGACAGCATATCATGAAGACGGCCCAGAACCATCGCGAGCGAAGCGCCCCTGTCGCCTCTTTTTCCATGAACCGCTTTTTCTCTTCCACGACGATGCCATCCTTTCGCCCTGGACGGTTACCCATTTTCAAAAATCCCTCAATCCCTTAATCCCTCAATCCCTTAATTCCTCAATCCCTTAATTTCTGAATCCCTCAATCCCACATCATTCAGGACTGGCCTTCTTGATGTTTACCTTTATGTATTTCAGTAACGGGGTCCCACCCATCGGTTCCGAGATGTTGGGGGGCATGATGCCGAGCAGGTTGGCGCCGCCGAACTGGGGATATTTGGGGTCAGCTTCGATCCCCCTTAGATGGCCGAATCCCCCTGCCGCAGCTACGACCCCCTGGCAGATATCCCAGGTAACCCGGAGCAGAAGGGTCCGCTCTCCCCACGGGCTGTATATGATGACCCGATCATTGTCCTCAAGCCCTCGTTCGGACGCATCCACTCGATTCATCCAGAGTTCGTTGTTCCCTTTGAGCTTCATCAGGGTCATGTTATTGAAGGTGGAGGAATGCTCATGCTCAAACAGCCTGAAATTTCCGCATATAAACGGGTATTCCGCGTCCGGTCTCAGCGCGGCGTCCGGCGGCTTGTGGTCGGGTAGGGGGTCCACATGCTTCTCCTCGGCCACCGGGTTCTTGAAGTTGTACTTACCGGTCTTTGTCTTGCCGGATGAGCCGTATCCCTCGGGTGGATTGAGGCTCCCCCATTTTTTGTACTTATAGAATTCATGGGTATCTGTGATAATGTATCCCTTCTCTTTGAGCTCTTCCAGCGACCAGGGCGTGCCCCTCAACTGGTTGCGCTGGGCCTCCTCGATATCGGCCCACGGGAAGTAGCGCTCAAGGCCCATCCGTTTGGCCAGTTGGGTGAAGATCCACCAACTGGGACGGGAATCATAAAGGGGGGGAACCACTGCCTGCCAGTAGCTGATAAAGGCGTCATACAGCCAGTCGGCCTTTATCTGGCTTTGTTCCAGATAGGTGGCATCGGGCAATACCACATCCGACAGGAGGGATGTGTTGCCCATGAAGGAATCGATGGATACCATGAAGTCAAGATGCTCAAAGGCTTGAATGGTGTTCTCCTGGTTCCCCCAGGAAAGTACCGGGTCGCCAAAGTAGTTGACGACCGCCTTGAGTTTTCCGGCCGCCACATCTTTTGGAAAATAGGCGGGGGCCCACCCCTGCCACATGCCCAGCCGGTTCAATTTTTCGCTGGGGGCGTTGCTGGGCGGTTTTTCCTGTCCGTCACCCCATCCGCTGTTGAGTTTCCGCTTGAACGGAAGACTGGGCCCCCCCGGGGCGTCAAAGGTCCCCAGGAGACCATTCAGGGCCTGTACGGCCTGAGTGGCATGCATCCCGTTGGGTGTCTGGGCCACACCGGTCCAGCTCATAATCCCCTTATATCGTGTATGGGCGAGTTCTACGGCGATTCGCTCAATGGTCCGGGCAGGCACCTGGCTGATCTCCTCGGCCCACTCGGGGGTTTTGGGTATGCCGTCCTCTTTTCCAAGAAGCCGATCTCTATAGGACTCAAACCCGTACGTCCAGTCCCGGACAAATGCCTCGTCGTACAGGTTGTTGTTGACCAGGACATACGCGATGGCCATGGCCACAGCCCCGTCGGTCCCAGGTCGAAGGGGGATCCATTCCGTTGCTGCGGCGGCTGTTTCCGAACGGCGGGGGTCAAAAACGACCAGCTTGGCGCCGCGGCTCAGGGCATCCTTCAACATGGCGGTTTTCCGCTGTCCGTAACTCGTGGCCAGATCATTGTTGCCGAAAAGGACAATATATTCGGCATCTTCATAGTGAATCCACGGTCGTTTGTCATTGAGGTTGTGCTCGTTGGCCATTCTGTTGGAATTGTCACACATGGGCCGATGGGACGTCTTATGGGCCCCGTAATGATCAAAAAGGGCCTCATGGAGCCAGTTGTTCCAGTCATTTCCCCGCATATAGCCCACCGTATGGGGCTCCATCTCCTTGAGACGGGCGGCAACCCGGTTCAGGGCCTCATCCCAGGAGGCCTTGCGGAAGCGTCCGTTCTCCTTGATGAGGGGGGTTTTCAGCCGATAGGCGCTGTAGATATGGGCAGTTGCGGCCGCTCCCTTGGGGCAAAGGCGTCCACCGCCTTTGGGGTCCCCGAAGAGGCCTTTCAACGACACAATGACAGTGTCTTTGACCTGGGCGGTCTGGCCGCACAGGGCGCCGCAGACGTAACAGTGCGAAGGGACTTCCCGCTGGGGCATCTCCTCTTGAATCCCTTCCGTCAGGGTCATGGGGGACGGTCCAAGCCCCAGCACCTCAATGAGATCGGCCAGTCCCTTAAAGGCCGTTACCAGGGCCTCGTTGGAAGGTTTTCGGGCCTCCAGATCAAAAACCAGCATCCGCTCGTGGAACAGAAAACTCATGGTCAATTCCGCCAGTCCCTCATAAAAGGCGGATTGAGCACTGTTGGACAACACTGCGCAGAATTCGATGACCCAGCCCATCAGATGGTCCCGCAGAAAATCCACCTGTTGTTTTTGAAAGTCCGCTGCACGCTTAGGGTCCTTCTCTCCCTGTGTGATGAGATAGGCCAGAAATTCCAGTTCGACGGCAATGTGATCGTCCAGGTCCTTATAGTCGCTGGATTTGTGGACGGCCCCCTTTCGGTAGGCGCGGCGGACCGAAAAAACGGATTCTCTCATGACCAGTGGATCGCGGCTTTCATAGATCGATTCATAGGGAAATGCCGGGTTTTCGCCGGCATTCAGAAATATATCCGCGTATTCATAGGCGAGGGCCTTGTAGGCTTCGAAGGGAGTTTTGTTCCGAACGTATTGTCCCAGGTTTTTGATTCCCGGCTTGAGGTCTGTTAGGGGGCAGGTCTCCAGGAATGCCCGAAGAGACTTCTGGAAGGGGTCTTCAGCCATTTTTTGCAACAGGGTTTCCGGAATTTCGTCATGATACAGAAATGCCAGAAAACGGTAAATTCGCGCCCTTGCTGCGGGCAACCATTGTTCAACCATTTCTTAAACCTCCGCGCGCGTCATCAGAATAAAACAGAGACCCGGACTTGGTCCTGACATCGTTGGTTACGGTTATGCGGGTCCGCACCCGTCATTGGAAGTGAGAGGCCGTCATCCATTTTTAAGAGACTGAAAGGCAATCACTCCAGGTGCATGGCGCCCTTGCTCTTTTTCTTCTGCGTGGTCAATACCTTTTTGACCTTCTGTTCAAGCTCGTCGATGTCGATCGGTTTGACCAGATATTCGTGGGCCCCCAGGGTGAGTGAGCGACGGGCGGTTTCCACCGTGGGGTAACCAGTCAACATGATGGCCTTCATGTCAGGGTTATCCTGTTTCAGCCTTGCCAACACATCGACCCCGCTCATGACCTTGAGCTTGATGTCCAGTATGGCAAGGTCTACAGGCTCACGACGGGCAAAGTCAATGGCCTCTTCCTCTTCAGTAAAGGTGGTTACGTCATGAGTCGATGACAGGATCCTTTCAATGAGATCACAGGCATCTTTTTCATCGTCCAATACCAATATCTTGGCCATAAAATCCCCTTCCAGTCATAGGAATTAGCAAAATCAGTGAGTGTACTATCTCTGCAAGGCGGGGTCCATCTATTGAGGTCGCTCCTTTGGGGAGCTTGACGGTATCTTGTCGTCGCAAAAAAATTACCTCTTAAATGATCTCAAGTCAAGCGTTCTTAGACGCCGGGATTCGGCGCTCCATCCTTGAACGGTCTGAAATCTTTCAGGATACGCCGTGGACGACACAGGATATGTCGTTTTAACTATAGTTAACTGTTGAATTTTTAATGGCTTTTCAGTAAAATTGCATTCAAAAGGTTCGTGTCGGTTTTGTCATTAATATCTTGACGCAGCAACCAGAAGTGAGTAACGGGCGATCATCGTTTTTTTTGGCAACTGCAGGGGTACTCAAGACGGCCCGGAGGCTACGGCAATGAAACTTCGAATTATCTTATTTATCCTGTCCCTGCTGGCGTTTCTCTCGGTGGTTGCCGGCGGATATTTCTACTACACGTCTCTGCGTCAGGCCTTCTTCGATGCGACTGAACAGGATGCCGTCTCTCACGTACATACCACCAATAATTTGATATCTCAGTTTATCTCAAACTACACGCGAATGACGAAGGTCCTTTCAGGCCTCAGGGAAATCCAAAGGGCCATGGAATTCCCTGAAGACGAAGCGCTGAACCGTGCCAACACCATTCTGGATCGGTTTCAACAGGGCGCTGATGTGGAGGTCTGCTATCTGATGGACCAGCAGGGACGAACCATCGCCTCCAGCAACCGTTTTGCTCCGGACAGCTTTGTGGGGAAAGACTACTCTTTCAGACCCTATTTTCAGGAGGCCATGAGCGGCAGGAGCAGCGTTTATATGGCATTGGGGGTGACTTCCGGAAGGCGTGGAATTTATTTCAGCCATCCCGTATTTGGCCATGACTTGGGCGTTCCCACCGGCGTGGCCGTAATAAAGGGATCTGCCGAGAATATCGTCAGGCGCCTGTTGAACGAAAAATTGGGTTCCCACTCTCTTCAAAAAGCGAGGCTCTTCATCATCGACCCTCTTGGCGTCATTTTTGTTTCAGATTCGAAGGAGTTCAAACTAAAGACCCTTTGGCAAAGCAATGAACTCGATCAGGCGCGGATAGCTGAAACCAGACAGTTCGGCAACGGGCCGTGGGCATGGAGCGGGTTCACTCTGCTGGGCAACGGTGATGAGGTCGCCGATGCATCGGGCGACCGCTATCGAATCTACGAAAAAAATATAGAAAACCTTCCGGGGTGGAAGATTGTCCATCTCAGCAACTTGAATGCGGTTTCGTCTTACATTTCAAATCCCCTTTTGAAAACAGCAGGGTATCTGATTTTCGGATTGTGCATTCTGATCGGGGCAGCCATAGTGTTCCTGAACAGCCTGGCCCGCGCTGAAATCGGAAAGCGCAGGCGTATAGAGGCATCTCTCAAAGAGAGCGAAGCCAGGCTGCGAACCATCATCGAACACAGTAATGAGCTCTTTTACATCCACGATACATCGCACCGTCTGACCTATGCGAGTCCGGGTTCGGTCGTGGTTCTCGGATATTCGCCGGAAGAGATACTGATAAAATGGACGGATCTGGCTACAGACAATCCCATCAATTCGAAAGGGATAGAGATCACGGAGCGGGCGATCCTTACAGGCAAAAAGCAGGATCCCTATCTGCTCGAGTTGTGCAGAAAGGATGGACGTCCCGTGATTTTGGAGATCGACGAATCGCCCGTCAAGGATGAGAGCGGAAAAGTCGTCAACATATCGGGGGCGGCGAGAGATGTGACCGAGAGGATTGTAGCTGAAAAGGGCCTGCGCGAGAGTGAGGAGAGATATCGTATCCTGGTAGAAGAGAGCTTTGATGGTATTTTTATTCAGAAGGGGGCTAAGATCGTATTTGCCAACGGCCGCCTGCATGAGATGCTGGGATATAGCCCGGGCGAGCTGTTAGGGATGGATCACTGGATTATATACGATCAGGAATATCAGGAACTTACTCGGGAAAGGGCACGGGCCCGCATGCGGGGCGAAACGGTAGCATCCCAATACGAAGTCAAGTTAGCACGCAAGGACGGTTCGTGGTTCTTTGGTGAGATTTCTGCCCGTGTTATCCATTTCGATGATGAGCCGGGGGTTCAGGTCTGGATCAAGGACATCCACGGTCGCAAAGAGGCCGAAAAGGCGTTGCAGGAGAATGAACAGAGAATGCGGGCGATCCTTCGAGCCTCTCCGGTCGGTATCGGGCTGGTGATCGACAGAA
>CAYLJZ010000064.1:0-15736 GCA_964384085.1 uncultured Desulfobacteraceae bacterium | reverse complement strand
TGCTGACCCGATGCCGCGAGAGCGGGGGCAACCTGATCATTCAGAGCGCTCCTTCAAATCTGAAACCGGAGTTGAAGATGTGGGGCGAGCCGGGTCCGGACCAGCTTGTCATGGAGCGCATCAAGCGCGAGTTGGACCCCTTCGGCATCTTCAGCACGGGTCGTTTTGTGGGAGGACTTTGAGAGGATCAACCCTCTGAACCTTTTCTGTGAGGCAATCCCTGATGAATATCGTTCAGTTGAAAAAATTATCCTACGAAGAGGTGGCCAAATGCAACCGGTGCGGGTTCTGCCTCCCTAACTGCCCTGTTTACCGGGTTATGGGAACCGAATCCGCCTCGCCCAGGGGGCGAAATGCCATCACTCGGGCCGTCATCGAGGGGAAGCTCCCCCTGAGCGCGGACACCGAGGCCTCTATCTTCAGTTGCCTGGGGTGCGGGGCGTGCACCCAGGTATGCCTGTCCGGGGTGGCCACCAAGGACCTCATCTTCCGCGACCGGGAATGTCAGGTGGATGAACGTCTTTACCCCAAGATCGCCGACCGGGTGGCGGGGTTTCTGGAGGCGCAGCACAATATATCGGATGACGACAACGAGGAGCGGGGAGAATGGCGCGAGCTGATCAAGGACCTTCCCGAGGAGGCCTTTGAAAAGGACCATGCGGAGGTGATCTTTTTTGTGGGGTGTGTGGCCTCCTTTTTCCCCATGGCCCAGAAAATACCCGCCAACATGGCGCGCATCATGAAGAAGGGGGGCGTAGACTTCACCATTCTTGGGGGGGAGGAATGGTGCTGTGGGTTCCCCCTGATCGGGGCCGGCATGCCGGACAGGATGAAGTCGTTGATGGATCATAACCTGGAGAAGGTAGAGGAGGTGGGGGCCAGGGCGATTGTCTTTACCTGCCCCTCCTGTTACCACACCTGGAAACACGTCTATCAGCCGAAGAACGTGGAACTGTATCATTCGAGCCAGATGCTGGCTCGAATGATTCGAGAAGGGCGTATCACCCTCGGGGCGATCGAGGCCACCGTCACCTATCATGACCCCTGCGACCTGGGACGGAACAGCGGGGTGTTCGAGGAACCGCGCGACGTCATCAAGGCGATACCAGGCATTCGGTTTGTGGAACTGGCCAGCAACCGTCAGTTGTCGGTCTGCTGCGGGGGCGGCGGCAATGTGGAGATGGTCAACCCGGAACTATCCGGCAAGGTGGCGCAGATGAAGCTGGACGAGATTGCAGCGACCGGGGCTGAGATGGTGGTGTCTGCGTGTCAACAGTGCCTTCGGACCATTGCCACTCGGGCTCGAAGACAGAAAAGCGACCTTCGGGTCAAAGACCTCACTGAGCTGGTGGCAGAGGCGATGCTATAGGGAGGAAGGCGATGATTGCACAACTGTCTGTCTATCCCCTCGGGGAAGGGACGAGCGTAGGTCGTTTTGTTAGAAAAGGGGTTGCGGTCATCGAGGCTTCGGGTCTCCCGTACGAGGTCGGGGGGATGAGCACCTCGGTGGAGACGCCTGACCTGGACACCCTGTTCGATCTCATCAAAAAGGTCCATGCGGCCCATGTGGCTGAAGGGGCGCAACGGGTCATTATTGACCTCAGGGTTGACGACCGCCGCGACACAAAGGCCACCATCGCATCGAAGAAAAAGTCGGTGACCGGGAAGTCATCGTAATCCCCCTAATCTGAATGCCGAGTTCTTGTCACGATTCAGATCTTTCGCTGCGTGTCCCGCTGCCATCTCTCCCCTATAGACTTTTGCGACTGAAAAGCCCTGAAACCGGTTTATTTTCAGACAGCGACGTTCACGGGGGCCGCATCGAGCGCCTTGATCAGATCCTGTGGATGAAGACGCGCCAGCAGCCCTTTTCTTCCTGCATTGATGAAGATGAAGGGAAGTACTGCTATGGACGCTTCGAAATAGATTTTCAGCGGTTTTTTCAGCCCCAGGGGTGACGTGCCGCCAACGAGATAACCGGTATGCCGGTTCGCAACCTCGGGGCTGCAGGGCCTGATGGCCTTAGCGTTGAGGGCCCTTGCCAGCACCTTGGTGGACACCTCCCTGTCGCCGTGCATGAGTACCACTAAAGGCTCACGCATGTCATCTTCCATAACGAGGGTCTTGATCACCTGGTGCTCATCCGCGTTCAACTCCTGCGCGGCGCGTTTTGTGCCACCCTTTTCTTCATAATCGTATGGATGAAGGGAATAGGGGATTCCGCTGCTGTTCAGCATGCGGATGGCCTGTGTCATCGGGAATTTGTCCTTTGCCATAGGGATTCCTCTTTTGCCGTGCCTTGATCAGACCGGGTACTTCTGTTTTTTTTCGTAAGCGTTGACGGGTTTCGAGTCTCCCGCTGGGGGATTCAGGGTGAGGAGCAATAGCCGTGTTAAACATCCAATCGCAGTCAACACCGAGCTCCCCTGTTACGATTTTTCGTTCTCAACAAAAAGGGCCCTCATTCCAGAGTCAGGGAGGAGCACATCGTGGGCGACAGTGGTGTGCGAACCCCATGGTACATGGTGCGCAGCAGGGCTTCTGCGGCTCATCAGACGCGCGAAAATGACGACGCCCGGTCCTTACGGCCCGGCTTATTGCCACAAGAGCGTGTGCGGGATGATCTGCCTTACCTTGCCAGCTCAGGAAAGGACCTTCCCCCCGGTAGGAGCATAGCCCTTTTCTATCTCTTTGTAAACCGGCTTTCCTGCCAGAAATGGGTGTATTGCATTGGCTTAGAGTAAAATTGTCATCGAGAAGTTCCGACACTTGAAACCCGATTCCTCGTGCTCGCGGAACTGTCACCTGCTGCTCCCCCAACGGGTTCGATCTCTCGACTCCCTCAAGGGGCCACTTCTTGCAATTGGAATCTCGAAAACGCATAGGTTTTTGCGAAGCCAATCTCCATATATATCGGAATTTCCAGTTTGACAGATCAAACCCATCCCCCTATTCTAAGCCAATAATCCCTGCAAGGAGTTCCTGAATGAATTGGTTTTTCGGCTTTACCTGAGCGTACATCAAGTTTCTGCCCGTGTTCGGTAGTCGCAGGGTACAGCCGGAAAACTGACTCATCCTCTTTATTGTCTTTCATCCCTTTCTTAATGGTTCCGGCCTGTTTACCTGCGCTTGAGCGGATATTCATCAGGGGGCAATGGTGCTGGGCGCCCCGCGGGCTTCAAACCCGTTGGCCCGGTCTGCAAAACCGGGAGGAGGTTCGATTCCCCTTGCCCCCTCCAGCAATAACCATGCGTGCATCATAAGGAAAGGGTGTTGAGAAATGCGTGCCAAGTTTCTGACGGCCGGAGTGGCAGGCCATGTCGATCATGGGAAGACCTCCCTGGTGCGATGCCTGACCGGGATCGATACGGATCGGCTTCAGATAGAAAAGGAGCGGGGGCTTTCCATCGAGTCGGGCATTGCGCCGCTGGAACTGTCGTCCGGAGGACACATGGCCGTGGTGGATGTCCCCGGTCATACAGATTTCCTCAAAAATACCATTCGGGGTCTGAGCGCCGTGGACTTGGGGATTCTGGTGGTTGCGGCCGATGATGGGGTGATGCCGCAGACTTTGGAACATATCCAGATCCTTGATTTTTTTGGCGCCAAGGGTGGGTTCGTTGCGTTGAGCAAGGCAGACTTGGTAGATGACGAGACCAGGGAAATGGCCGAGCTGGAGATCAGAGATCTGACAGAAGGGACTTTCCTGGAGGAAAAGCCGGTGGTGCCGTTTTCGTCGGTGGACCAGAGGGGACTGGAAGAGATTCGAATGCGGATCGAGGAGGAGGCGGAGGCGGTCTGCGGCAAGGACCTTCAGGCCCCGTTTCGCTGCTGGATCGATCAGGTGAAAGTATTTCCGGGGTTTGGGACCGTGGCGAGCGGCACGATCCTCTCCGGGAGCCTCAGCCAGGATGATTCGCTCCATCTTCTCCCTTCTGGTCTGGAGACGCGTGCCCGCTCTCTTGAGACTCATCATGAGACCTGCTCCAAGGCCTGGGCAGGCCAGCGCGTCGGCATCAACCTTCACCGGGTGCCCGTTGACAAAATCAGCCGGGGAATGCTCATGGCATCCCCTGGATCGGTGGAACCGGGCTATCTCCTCAATGTGGACCTTCGGGTCCTCGAACGTACGAGAAATCCGGTTCGCAACAGACAGCGGGTGAAGCTCTACCTGGGGACCTCTGTCACCAATGCCCTGGTGGTTGTCATGGAGAAGGATCGACTGGAGCCGGGCGACAGGGGACTGGTTCAGCTCCGGTTGATGAGGCCGGTGGCGGCCCTTCCGGGAGACTCGTTCGTGATCTGTCTTCTGAATGTGCCAACCATCATCGGCGGCGGAAAAGTGGTTGAGATCCCCCGTGAAAAGTTCAGACAGGCCAAGGCATCGACAACGCTTCCCTGTCTGAAGGCCCTTCAGGAGAAGGACCTGAAAGGGTTTGTGGACCATTATTTTGCAGGTAACCTCGCCAGGCCGGTCACCTCCGGCGAGCTTTCCCGGGAAACGGGGTTTCCCATCGCCCTAATGGAATCTGAAATCAGGGCCAGAGTAACATCCGGAGAGTTTATCTCATTCAAAGGCCGGGGCGTTTTTCGGAAATCGCTTTACCAGGAGCTGAAATCGAGATTGCCGGGCGTGGTGGAGGCGATATTGCGGGATGATCCCCTCAAAATGAGCGCCACGGCTGAAGAGATTCGAAGGCAACTGGCCGCCTCTCTCGATGAGGCGCCATTTCAGAGGATGTGCGCCGAGCTATGCAATGAAGGGGCGCTGTTAAAGACCGGCGGGAGCTTCAAGGTCCCGAGCCTCTCCGTGAAAGTATCCCGGAAACAGGAGGAACTCATTGAACTGCTGCTCGATTATGGTGAGTCGAGTGGTTTTGTCCCGTTCAGTGCGGACACCTTCTGGAAGGTATATGGACGGACCAAGCTGAACAAGAACGAGGTCCAACGCCTCCTCGATTTTCTCCATACCCAGGGACGTCTGATTCGGTTGAACAACAGACGGTTTCTGACCCCTCAGTCCATGGCGAAAATCAAGGAGAGGGTGGCGCAGGTCATCAGGAAGAACGGCAGTCTTACCGTTGGCGACTGCAAGGAGGTCCTGGGGTATGGAAGAACGGTTGGGGTTCCGGTTTTGGAGTACCTCGATGCCATCGGTTTCACCCGCCGGGAGGGAGACAGCCGGGTGCTGAAGGCGGCTGAGGCATGATGGGGTGGGGAAACTGATATGGCTGTTTTTATTCATCGTGAAGGAAGATTTGCCAGGCGTCTGGATACCCTGAAGCGGGGAGACAAAAAGTCCTCTATCGCCGCAGAAAGGGCGGAGGAACTGGTCAAGAAGCTTCTTGAAGAAGATTTGGCGTTCCTGGAAGAAACATACAATCGAACCAAGCATGGGGAATTGCGGATTGACAAATGCCGTAAATATGACCTGGGAAGCGGGTTCCGTTTGATCTGTGTGGAGCAGGGCGCGGATCTTATCATTACCTATGTTGGGGCCCATGACGACTGCGACCGGTGGATCGAAAATAACCGGCGATTCGAGCCCGAGGTGAACGAACTCAGTGAAGGGACCTTTTTTACAACGGAGGAAGAAGAGGGCAAGGAAGCCTCTGAGATGGAATATGATAAGGAGGATATGGATTATGACGATATCCTCATGAAACAGATCGATGACAATCTGCTCAGGGAGATTTTCTGTGGACTGTGCAGGGGAGGAACTTGAAAGGAGAAGTATATGCAAGAGGCTGTAACGCCAAAACGACTGCCGGACCCGGTGATAGAAAAATTATCCAAATTTGATCTAAACGCTTGTTTTACCTGTGGCACGTGCACCAATGGATGCCCGATCACAGGTACGCCGGGCCTGGAGGGGTGGGATACTCGAAAAGTGATTCGAATGCTGGCCCTGGGCCTGCTGGACGAGGTGGTGGCGTCCAAATTTCCGTGGGTATGCACCGGGTGCGGTCGCTGCGCCCATGCCTGCCCGATGGGGATCGACATCCCTTACATCATGCTCTATATGAAGCATCTGAGGCCCAGGGACCAGGTGCCGGGGATCCTGCACAAAGGGGCTGAGAACAATTTCAAGACGGGGAATAACATGGCCATTCCCCAGCAGGATTATTTCTTCCTCTTGTCGGACCTGGGCCGGGAGATGGCGGAAGAGGACTGCCCGGGATTTTATGTGCCGGTGGATAAAGATGACGCGGACATCCTTTTCTTCCCCAACTCCAAGGAGGTTTTTGCCGACAATGAGGACATGAAGTGGTGGTGGAAGATATTTTATGCGGCCCGGGAAAACTGGACCGTCCCCTCCGCCAACTGGGAGGCGGTGGACTGGGGCCTCTTTACAGGCAACTACGAATACATGCAGGCCTTTGCCCAGCGCAAGATCGATTTTATGAAGGAACACCGCGTCAAACGGATGATCATGCCCGACTGCGGGGGCGGGTCTTATGGGTGCCGCGTGGGGATGAAGGCCTGCGCCCAAGACGATCCGGAGAATGAGATCAACTACATCTACCTGTACGAATACCTGGTGGAACTCCTTCAATCCGGCAGGATCAAGGTGGACAAGAGCGTCAATGCCGGAAAGGTGTTCACGTGGCACGACTCCTGTAAACATGGTCGGGAGTTGGAGCGTCATTTCGGGAAGGGGTATTATGAGGAACCCCGGTGGATCATCCAGCAGTGCGTGGATGAATTCGTGGACATGCACCCGAACCGGGCCAATGCCTTCTGCTGCGGCGCCGGGGGCGGCATGTGGCCCGGTCCCTACGAGGACGATGCGGCATTCCAGGGCCGGATGAAATATGAGGGGATCAAGAACAGCGGCGCAAATGTGCTGGTGGTGGGCTGCTCCAACTGTCACGATCAGCTCATGAAGCGGGTCCCCAAGTACTATCCCGAATATAAATATGAGGTGGAATACATCTGGGAACTGGTGGCCGATTCCCTGGTCATAGAGCCGTGGACAGAGGAAGAGATCGCAAAAGGGGAGGCAGAAGGCCAGGCTCAGTGGGAAGCCCTGGGCGTTGATATGGATGAAGAATTTTAGCGATGTAAATGTAAAACGTAAAGTGAATGGAGAAAAGCCATGAGCGAAGACTATAGAGAGATGTGGAAAGGACTGGGCCTGGATCTGGCAGCCCACGACATGTTGCTGAACGTGCTGGGGAAAGGCTATGGGGACATCTACATGTCCCAGAAGGACCGGCCCCAGGGCATGGATTATTTTGATTTTGTCTTGAGCGAGGTGCACGGCCTTCGCATCAAGGAGTTGATGGATGAAAAGGCTGCGGGCAAGAAGGTGATTGGGTCCTTTTGCGTGTTCGTGCCTGAGGAGATCGTACGGGCCGCGGATGCGACTCTTGTGGGACTCTGTACAGGGGCGGATTTCGCCACCGAAGAGGTGGAAAGGGTGTTTCCTCGAAATACCTGCGCACTGATCAAATCGGCCTTCGGGTTCAAACTGGGAAAGGTGTGTCCCTATCTGGAGTCTGCGGACATGATTGTGGGGGAAAACACCTGTGACGGAAAGAAAAAGTCCTACGAGACCTTAGCGGGCCTGATCCCTAATCTGCACATTATGGATATCCCGCAGATGAAATCCGATGAAGGACGGGCGTTGTTGAAGGCCGAATATCTGCGATTCAAGGACGCGGTGGAGAAACTCACCGGGATCACCATTGATGCGGCAAGGCTCAAAAAGGGGATCGAGATCACCAACAACAAGCGCAAGGCCATGCACAGACTTTCCCGCCTGCGCTATGCGGATCCCGCCCCCATCTCCGGTTTGGACGCGCTGCTGGCAAACCAGGTCTTTTTCTACGACGACCCGGTCCGGTTCACCGATTCGGTCAACAAGATCTGCGATGAACTGGAGAAACGGATCGAAGAGGGGAGAGGCGTCTTTCCCAAAGGGACCCCACGCATCCTCCTTTCGGGTTGTCCCATGGCCGTTCCCAACTGGAAGCTCCCCTGGATCATTGAGACGTCCGGCGCGGTGATCGTGGGCGAGGAATCGTGCGTCGGGGAGCGGGGCGTGCGCAATCTGACCGATGACAGGGGCGGTACGGTGGAAGCCCTCATGGAGGCGATTGTGGACCGATACTTCAAGGTGGACTGCGCCATCTTTACGCCCAACCCGGATCGACTGGACCATATTGTTGAGATGGTTACGGACTACAATGCCGATGGGGTGATCCACTATGGCCTCCAGTTCTGCCAGCCCTATCTCATGGAATCCATGCCGGTGGAGAAGGCCCTGGAAGAGAAGAACATCCCCACCCTCCGCATCGATACGGACTACAGCATGGAGGATGTGGGGCAACTCAAGACCCGCATCGAGGCGTTTATCGAGGTGATCAAATAGGGGTTGGGATAAGCCATGCTGTGCGCAGGAATTGATGTCGGCTCCCGGACCATCGAGGTGGTTCTGATGGAAAAGGGCTCGGTGGTCGAAACCAGACAGAGCGCGTCTGGTTTCGACCCGTTAAAAGAGGCCATGAGGCTTTTGAAGGGCCTGAAGCCGGAGAGACTCATGGCCACCGGCTATGGAAGGCACCTGCTGGAAGTTGCCCTGGATGCGCCCACGGTGACCGAGATCAAGGCCTATGCCACGGGCGGGTCCTTTCTGTTCCCCGAGGTCAAGACCATCCTTGACATCGGGGGCCAGGACTCCAAGGCAATTGCCCTCAATGGCTCAGGCAGGGTGCTCAAGTTCGAGATGAACGACCGGTGTGCGGCAGGGACCGGAAAATTTCTGGAAATCATGGCCCAGACCCTGGGCTACGATTTGGAGCAGTTTGGTCAGGAAGCCCTTAAGGCTCCGGACGAAATCCAGATCAGCAGCATGTGCACAGTCTTTGCCGAATCGGAGGTGACCTCCCTTCTGGCTAAGGGAAAGGACCGAGGCCACATCGCCAAAGGCCTGCATCGTTCCGTGGTCAAGCGGGCTGTGGGCATGCTGAAACGGGTCTCGGTCATGGAGTCGCTCCTGTTTGCCGGTGGGGTGGCGCAAAATCCCTGCATGGTGCAGATGATCGAAGAGGCCACCGGGACCGAAATACTGGTGCCGAAGGTGCCTCAGATGGTGGGGGCGCTGGGGGCAGCCATCCTTGGGCAGGAAGACAAATAGCTGTGGGGACTGAGGACTCGATTGAATGGCGATCATAAATGTTCCCAAGAAGAGCATTAACGGTGCCACCTTATGTCGTATAGTGCTTTGGTTATGGCGAAGACAGTGAACGGCGGCGCAGTGGCGGGTATGCCGCAGCCGGGGCCATGACAAAACGTCAGGGTGCCACCTTCCCCTGGATGCGGACCTCAGATCACAGATCGTAGTTGTGTTGGGGCGTTGCCGTGTGGACCGGGGGTCGCGGTCCAGCAATGTCTCCTCGATAATCGAGAGATGCCATCAATTTTGCGGTGCAGAAGTATTTTGATCTTGACACCGGTCAGAGATCTGTAGTAGGTTGCCGAGTACGTGTACGAAGTTAAGGCGCGATACGAAATCGCGCTATTTTAATTATAGTTTGTACCAGTAATTTTTGAAGCCAGGAAGGCTTATCCGGAGTGAACTCCGGGGGTCTTCCTGGCTTTTTTTTGGTCGAACGCTGGCTGAAACCCAAACCGGCTTGCAGAAGCGGGCCACAGGCCAATACATCACCTTTTTATTTGAACGAATGAGGAGGAGAGAAATTATGAAATTGGAACGAATGGTGGCATCGCTGTTGCTGGTTTGTTGTTTATGTTTCTTTGGAGTCGCCTCGGGGGAGGAATCGAGCCCCGGAGGCGGCGAAACCCTGTCCAGAGAATCGACTTCGGAAAAGGAGAGTCCTGTGGAACTCGATGAGATAGTGGTTACAGCCACCAAATATGAGACTTCCATAAAAGATGTGCCAGCGTCCATGACCGTGATTACCGGTGAAGAACTGGCCGCACAGAACCTGCCCAACGGGGATATCGCCGACGCCCTCCGATCCATTTCCGGGATCACCCTGCGCCGGGCCTATGCCCCGTTCCCGGGCTATATCAATATCCGGGGGGCCACCAGCAACGGGACAGTGGTCCTGATCAACGGGACAGTGGTCCTGATCAACGGGGTTCCCACCAACTGGGAAATCACCCAGGCCATTCCGCCGGAGAATGTTGAGCGGGTGGAGATCATGCGCGGTCCTGCCTCGGCCCTCTATGGGGCCAACGCCACGGGCCAGGGTCTGGACCTTCGATCTCGCGCCGAATGCCCGATGGCACGATGGACGTCCGGTCACGGCCGATGACGTTGCCTTTACCTTTGGGTATATCGGGAAACACCATGTGTCAGGGGGCTGGGTCAGCGACATCATCGACAAGATAGAAACCAGCGGCCTTCGCGTGACCTTTCGGCTGAAAAGGCCCTACAGCCGCTTTTTGATCAACGCCGGTTTTGTGGTCCGTATCCTGCCGCGCCATATCTGGGAAACGATTTCAGATCCCTATCAGAACCAGTCTCCGGGGATTACCGTGGGATGCGGCCCCTATCGATTCGAAGGATTTGATCGGAGTTCGGGGCTCATCCGCTTTCAATCCAATACCGGGTACTACGGCCGGATTCCCGGCACGGCACGGGTGACATACCGCACCTATGGCGCCATGGACCTTCTAGCCCTGGATATGATCAGAGGACAGGCGGACCTCTTCTACCAGTACGCGGCCGGCATGCCCGCCCCCTATGTGGACAAGCTGATCAAACAACCCGGAATGGCCTGTGAGGAGGCCGTTTCCATGGGTATCCCGGCCGTGCTCGGATTCAACCTGGACCGCCCCCTGGTCCGCTCCCTGGCGGTGCGACAGGCCATTGCCCTGGCCATTGACTATTCTCAGGTGAATGTCTGCCTCATGAACGGAAAGGGCATGATCCCCTCTCCGGGTCTGGTTCCCCCCTCGTTGCCATTTCATGCGGGCCTCGAGACATGGTCGCAGGATGCGGAGAAGGGGAGGGCGCTCCTCTCCTCTCAGGGCTTTGTCCATAGGGATAGTGAAGGGGGCCTCGAAACAGCCGACGGCGTCCCGCTGACCCTCACCCTCCTGGTCCGGTCCGACCTGTGGGGCGAGGGTCAGATCGTCAAGCTGCTGGCAAGGGACCTCAAGGGCGTGGGTATCAAGTTGACCGTCCGTTCCGCGGACCTCTCAACCTACCTTGCCTTTCTCAAAGAGGGAGACTATGAGCTGGTCCTCTTTCGAACCACGCCGTGGGGCATGATGATGCATGCCGGCTGCGGGAGCGGCTACTTTGATTCCAGGACGGCCGGCAGCGTCAATATGTGCCGTCTCAAGGATGTGCGGTTCTCTCATCTCTGCGACCGGATACTGGCGACGACCGATTCCACGGCCCTTGAAAGCCTTTACGGTCAGATGCAGCGGTATTACGCCGAAAATCTCCCGGCAGTGGCCCTGTGCTGGGGCAGGAGCACGTTTCCCTATGCAAAAGGCTGGCGGGGATTCAAGATCAATCAGCTCGAGGGGGGGCTGGCCAACCGGTTTTCCTGGGCCGCGCTGGAGCCTCCAGGTCCCGGAGCGACGGACACGCCATAGGAGTCTGAATGTTGCGGGGGAAAGCAACTCGCTATCTGCTGAGCATTGTCTTTGTGTTGAGCCTCAATTTCCTGATTGTCCAGTTCCTGCCGGGCGATCCCTTGGTGCACCTGCTGGGAGAAGAGGCCTATGTCCACCTGCAGACGAGGAACCCCCTCGCCCTCACAGAGCTCAGGGCCAAATACGGGTTGAACAGGCCGATGCTTGAGCGGTACCTGACCGCCATGGCCGATATTCTGAGATTCCGCCTGGGTTGGTCGTACCAGTATGGAAGCCCCGTTTCCCAGCTCCTTTTCTACCGGCTCAGATGGACCCTCCTCCTCCTGGTTCCTGCCGTGTGTCTCTCTGCGGCATTCGGACTGTTTTTGGGCTGCCTGACGGGCCGACCCGGAAAGAATCGGGTGGACCGGGTCATGACCCCCATCTGTCTCACCGTCTATGCCACCCCCGCCTACTGCCTGGCCTTTCTCCTTCTGCTCGTGTTTGCCTTTTCAAGCGACCTGCTGCCCCTGGCCGGAATGGCCGGATCCGCACAGGCAGGTCACATCTCGGCAGGTGATGTCCTGCGGCATCTGACTCTGCCCCTCTGCGTGCTGGTGCTCCACAATACGGCCTATCTCGCCATCATCATGCGAAGCACCGTACAACAGGTCTTTGCCGAAGACCATGTGATGACCGCCATGGCCAAGGGGCTCGCACCCCGGGTGGTCATGGTGCGGCACGTCCTTCTCAACGCCCTTGCGCCCTATGTCGCGGCCGTGGCCATCAACTTTGGCTTTATCGCGGGCGGGGCCCTCCTCGTGGAGGTGGTCTTTTCATGGCAGGGAATGGGCAGCCTCATGTACGGGGCCGTCCTGGCCAGGGATTACCCGGTCCTCTCCGGCTGTTTTCTGATCCTTGCGCTTGCGGTAATCGGGGCCAACATCATGGCCGATCTCTTCTCCACGTTCATTGACCCCAGGGTGAGAGATGACGCTGCCTCCGCGTAAACTCCCTGCCGGCGTGGCGCTGGTTGTTGTGCTTGGACTCTTGTGCATCGCTGCCGCGGTTCCGGGCCTGCTGGTTCCTTCGGCTCCAGGGGCGCTCGATCGGCCCTATATGAGACCAGGACCGGCTCACCTCCTGGGAACGGACGGCATCGGCCAGGACCTGTTGAGCGAGCTGGTGTATGGAGCCCGCATTTCCCTGGGTGCAGCCCTGCTGGCATCTCTGGTGGCCACATCCCTCGGGGTTCTGGTAGGACTGGCCGCAGGGTATCTCCGAGGTCTCTGGGATGAGTGGCTCATGCGCATGACAGATGTGTTTCTGCTCCTCCCCGGGCTGCCGCTCATCATCCTCCTGGCCGCGTACCTGAATTCGGGACTGGCAGGCATCGCCCTGGTGATCGGCCTTACGGCCTGGCCGGGCACGGCCCGTGTGGTCCGCGCCAATGTCCGGCAGGTGCGCCAGAACAACTTCATCCGAAGCGCCGAGGCCATTGGGGCCGGAAACATGGCCATCATGTTCCGACACATCCTCCCCAACATCTATCCGCTGGTTCTTGCCAAGGGGACCCTGGCGGCCGCGGCCGCCATGGTTGCCGAGGCCGGGGTGAGTTTTTTGGGACTGGGCGATGCGCATTACAGAAGCTGGGGCGCCATGCTCCACGAGGCCTTCACCAGCGGGGGGCTTTTGAATGGCTGTTACTGGTGGTATCTTCCCCCCATTGTCTGCATATCGGCAACGGTCCTGTCCCTGACCCTGGTGGGGCAACGCCTCCTGGATCCGGACGATGAACGTCCCGTGTTCGGCAAGCCCGTTCCGCTGCGGCCTGGTTCGGATGACCACAAAGATCATTCAAAAGAGATCCTCCACGCAAAAGGGCTGTCTGTGGACTTCATGAAACCGGACCGCACCCTGTTCCGCGCCATCGACCGGTTGGACCTGCGCGTAGTGACGGGAGAACGAATGGCGGTGATCGGCCAGACCGGCAGTGGCAAAAGCGTCCTGCTGCTGGCCCTGATGCGTCTGCTTCCATCCAACGCCTTGATTTCAGGCCATATTCAATGGAAGGATATGGATCTGGCGTCGATCTCTGAGAAGTCATTTCGAAAAGTGAGGGGCCGGGAAATCGCCTATGTTCCCCAGGGGACTGGCAGTGCCCTCAATCCCCTGCTCACGGTTGGATACCAGGTGGCTGAACAGGCAAAGGCGCATCAGAAGCTTTCAAAGGGAGAGGCCAAGGAGAGGGCGGTCGAGATGCTGCGAAGAACAGGGATCCCCGAGCCCGAAAGGCGCAGTCGCGACTATCCCCATCGCTACAGCGGGGGCATGGTGCAGCGGGCCTTGGTGGCCATGGGGCTGGCTTCAGGGGCCTCCCTCATCCTGCTGGATGAACCGACCAAGGGACTGGATCCCGTGAACCAGGATGCCCTCCTTCATATCCTGACGGAGATGCACGACAAGACCCTTGTGGCCGTGACCCATGATCTTCAGTTTGCGGAACGATTTGCCCATGAGGTGGTTGTGATGCTGGATTCACGGGTGGTGGAAGTCTCCCCATCACAGGCTTTTTTCAACAAGCCGCTCCATCCCTATTCAGAGGCCCTGCTCAAGGCCCAGCCCCGTCATGGACTTCAGGTCCTGACGGTGTCGGGAGATGGGCCGCCTCAGGGAAGCGGGTGCGGATTCGCCGGGCGGTGCGGCAGTAGGTCTTCGGAATGTGATGCCGTGCCGCCCCTGGTGGCGAGAGGAGACCGCCGGGTGCGGTGCTGGCGCTATGCTTCTTGAGGCACGCGATATCTGTAAGGCGTTTCGGACCGGGAATCGGAAAACAGGGCGGTTCACGATCCTGGACGGGGTAAACGTCTCTCTGAAGCACGGAGAGACCCTGGGGATCGTCGGACCCAGCGGAGCGGGCAAGACCACGCTGGCCCTCATCCTGGCCGGGCTGGCGCGGCCGGACCGGGGAGGGGTCCGTCTCAACGATCTGCCTGTCCGACCCCGTGAAAAGGCCGCGGCAAAGGAGATCCGACGACGCATGCAGATCGTATGGCAACATCCTGAAACCGCGTTCGATCCCCGGTGGCGCCTGGGCCGGAGCATGCTGGAACCGTATCGCATCCACGGTCTGCCCGTTGAGCCGGGGCAGGTTGAGGCGGGCCTCAGGCAGGTGGGCCTCGGGGTGCAGGTGTTGACCCGAAGACCTCGTCAGCTCAGCGGCGGGGAATTGCAGCGTCTGGTGATCGCTCGGGCCATGAGCCTGAACCCGGAGGTGGTGATGCTGGATGAACCCACCAGCATGCTGGATGCCATCACCCAGGCCGAGGTCATTCGATTTCTGCAGAAGATCCAGCAAGAGACCGGGGTGGCCTATCTCTTCATCAGCCACAGCCCGGAACTGGTGCGCCATGTCGCCACCCGCAGGATGCGTCTGACAGACGGAAAACTGGTCAAACCCAACGACCCCTGAGGACACCACAGCAGATGGATTTCTATCCATGGACATCATAAAGGATAGCCGCACGTCCTGGGCCGGGATCTGGGAAACCCGGATGGACCAGTGGCTGCGCATGCGGCAGGAAAGGGGCTCTGATCCCGATTCCGCGGCCTTCTGGAACGGTCTTCATATCTGGGAAGCCTACGAGCAGTACACCAATTATCCGGGACCCCTGCTTCAGCACGTCCTGGAGGCGGTTGATACGGGTCAAACGGTCCTCGATATTGGCGCGGGCAGCGGTGCATTCGCCCTCCCCCTGGCAAGACAGGCCCGTTGGGTGACGGCCGTGGAGCCCTCGTCGGCCCAGTGCAATCGGCTCATGCAGGCCGCAGCCGCCGAAGGGATTTCCAATATGTCGGTGATCCAGAAGGACTGGCATTCGGTGAGTCTTGAAGAGACGGGATGTCACGACATGGTTGTGGCGAGTTACTGTCTGTTCATGAGGGATATTGTGGCCGCCATCCATAAGATGCACGAGGTGGCCCGACGAAAGATCTTCCTGGTCCATCTGGCAGGGCACGACCTTCAGGATATGATCCGGGAGATTCGGGCGGGTGATGCCAAGGTCCCCGACCATCGGATGCTGCTCAGTGTCTTGAAGGAGATGGGACTCAGCACAAGCGCTAATTGTAACGTTGCAATAAAAATTCAAACAAAATCATGCCTGGAGGGTAACAC
>CAYLJZ010000063.1:0-15902 GCA_964384085.1 uncultured Desulfobacteraceae bacterium | reverse complement strand
GAGGCGCAAAGATAGAAGCTCAAAGCTCAAAGCTCAAAGCTGAAAGGTGACAGAGGGCGGAGGTCGGATGTCAGTGGTCAGCCCAGCCGCTTGCCGCCACGGGGCGGCAAGATTGATCGAATAGGAAACTTTTTTCTTGAGCTGCGGACCTGTTTCCGTATGAATGTCGGTCGCAGGGAACGGCAGCAGTTAAGGCCCGGACCTCATTGGAGCCACTTGTGCCCCTGAGTCAGCATGGCCCCGGGCGGCCCATGATCATTGATGAGGCTTGATGCACTCTCCAATACAAGAATCTAACCAGAGCCACCCCGGGCTGCCGCTCCTGCATCCCCATGCAAGGAGGCAAATAGGAATGGCTTGGAAGAGCAAGGATGTCAACAAAAAAGGCAAACGGTCCCCCCGGTCACTGAAGATCATCCGGAATCATGCGGCCGGCATCGATCTTGGTTCACGCGAACATTGGGCTTGCGGCCCACCCCTTGATGACGGGACCCCCAACGTAGAACGATTCGGTACTACGACTCCTGAACTGTACCGACTGGCCGACTGGCTCAAGGAACAGGGTGTAAAGACTGTGGCCATGGAAAGCACGGGAGTGTATTGGATCCCTTTGTATGAGATCCTCGACAGCCGTGGGTTTGAGGTTCTTCTGGTCAACGCCCGTTATATCAGCAACGTACCCGGGCGCAAGACGGATATGCTCGACTGTCAATGGATTCAACTTCTTAACTCCTGTGGATTACTTCAGGGGTCCTTCCGCCCCTGCGAAGATATCTGCCGACTTCGCGCCCTAATCCGGGAGCGCAACACGATGGTCGATCAGCGTTCGGACTGGATCCGACGCATGCAAAAGTCTCTCGATCAAATGAACGTCTGCGTACACCATGCCGTTTCAGATATTAGCGGCGCTACCGGCATGGCCATTATCCGCGCTATTGTGAGCGGCGAGCGAGACCCGCACGCACTGGCTTGTCTGCGTGATCCTCGTTGCCGGAAATCGGAATCGCAAATCGCCGAGGAATTGACCGGCACTTGGCGTCCCGAGCACCTTTTCAACCTCCGGCAGGCCTTGCGCATGTACGATCAATGCAATGCCGTGGTCGAAGAATATGATTCGGAAATTCTCGTTTACCTATCCAGGCTGCAACCCGAGGATACAGCCGTCCAATCAGCTCCAACTCACCCTTCCAAGCCCAAAGCTCGGAACATGGCAAAACGCGGCCAAGAACCTTTACGTCAGGCATTATATCGTTTCTCCGGATTTGACATGACCTTGATTGATGGCATCGGGGTGGACACTGCTTCCGTCGTTATCAGTGAGCTCGGTCTGGATTTCAGTGGTTTTCCTGATGAACACCACTTCGTTTCATATCTCCGGCTGGCGCCCAACCTCTCCATTAGCGCCGGCAAGAAGGTTCCCGGCAAATCGAGATCTACTACGTGCACGCGTGTTTCCAGTGCACTGCGAATGGCTGCCTCAACCCTGCGCAACTCCAACACAGCACTAGGAGGTTTCTACCGTCGCATGGCTTGGCGCAAGGGTGCCTCGGTGGCTATCTTCGCCACCGCCCGAAAATTAGCCCAGATCATCTACCGACTGGTTTGTTACGGGCAAGCTTACGTCGATGCCGGAGCTGAGGCCTACAATGCCCGCTTTGACCAGCGCCGTTTGAATTTCTACACCAACGCCCTAAAAACAATGGGTTATGCAGTGAACCCTTTACCAGCGACTAGCGCCGCGGAATGAAGTTTCATACAAGAGGTCGGAGGTCAGAAAAAACCGTATGCCAGTAGCCAGCAATGAGCCTTGGCCCGTATCGAGTATCCAGTGGCGAGTATCGAGTATCCAGCAACCAGAATCCAGCAACAAGAGGGAATCCATGAGCGAAATTGAAGAGCGTGCAGGGCGGATCCAGGTGAGGGCGCCCATGTCGGGGGTATTTTACAGAACTCCGGCCCCGGATCAACCCCCCTATGTGAAGGTAGGGGACATGGTCAAAAAGAAGCAGGTCCTGGGCCTTCTGGAGACTATGAAGGTGTTTCAGAAGATCAAGTCTCCCTGTAACGGAATGATTGTGGAGATTGTGCCGGGCAACGAGACGACCCTGAAGGACAATGACCTTGTCTTTATCCTGGAGAAGGGATAACCCATGTTTTCTAAGATTTTGATCGCCAACCGGGGGGAGATTGCGCACCGCATTATTCGGGCATGCCGGGAACTGGGAATACGAAGCGTTGCTGTCTTCTCCGAGGCGGACAGGGATTCGCTCCATCTCTCTCTGGCGGACGAGCAGGTCTGCATCGGCCCGGCGGTCAGCGCCAGGAGCTATCTCAACATGGAAAGCATCATCGGTGCAGCCCGGCGCACCGGTGCTGATGCCATCCATCCCGGCTATGGATATCTGGCGGAAAATGCGGCCTTTGCCAGGGCGTGTGAGGAGGCGGGCATCGTGTTTATCGGTCCGACGCCGGAGAACCTTCATCTGGCAGGGGACAAACTGACCGCCAAAAAAATCGTTCAGGAACAGGGGGTTCCGGTGATACCCAGCAGTCCGGCCGGCGTCGACAGTGTTGCGGAGGCGGAGACGATCGCGCGTAAAATGGGATACCCGGTGATGGTCAAGGCATCGGGCGGCGGCGGGGGCCGGGGCATTCGACTATGCGAAGACCGGGAGATGCTTCTGGAGGAATTCCCCATCGCTAAGATGGAGGCGCGTGCGGGTTTTGGAAATGATGAGGTCTATGTCGAAAAATGCATTACCCATCCCCGGCATATCGAGTTCCAGATACTGGCGGATCAACATGGCAACGTGACCCACCTGGGGGAGCGGGAATGCACTATACAGCGGCGATACCAGAAGCTGATCGAGGAATCGCCGTCTCCAGCGATGACTCATGAGCTGAGGAGGCGCATGGGACAGGCGGCCGTGGCCGCGGCAAAGGCGGTTCGATATGTGAATGCGGGGACCGTGGAGTTTCTGGTGGACGGGGGCAATAATTTTTATTTTATGGAGATCAATGCGCGAATACAGGTCGAGCATCCGGTAACCGAGTTGACTACCGGGATCGACCTCGTCAAAGAGCAGATCCGTCTGGCAGCAGGCGGGAAGCTCGACACCACATTCGATGACGTTCAGTGGAGAGGCTGTGCTATTGAATGCCGCATCAATGCGGAGGACCCGGAACGCAACTTCATCCCCTCTCCGGGGAAGATCGAGCTTTACCGCCCTCCTGGAGGCTTCGGTGTGAGACTCGACACGCACCTCTACCAGGGTTACGAGCTCCCTGTATTCTATGATTCCCTGATTGCGAAACTTATAGCCTTTGATTTGACACGGGAAGGGGCCATCCGCATCATGCGGCGAGCCCTAGAAGAATTCGGGATCGCTCCTATCAAGACCACCATTCCTCTTTACCTCAGAATCATGGGTGATCCCTCATTCCAGCGGGGCGATTTCGATACCGGTTTCATCAGTCGCTTCGTTCCGGAGGAGGATGAGGAGGAGGATGACTGAGTCAGGTCATCTCCAAATTGATTAGAAATGTGATTTAGAAACCAAAACAAGGAGACGGACGGTTATGGCCAATCTGATTTTGGATGAACGGGATCAGCGGTTCCTGTTGTATGAGATGCTGGAGGTGGAGAAGCTCCTTGAGGCGCCGAAATTTGGGGAGTTTTCAAGAGAGATGCTGGATATGATTTTGGAGGAGGCCCGCAAATTCGCCGTCAATGAGATCTTCCCGACCCTCAAGGAGGGGGACAGGGAGGGGTGCAGGATCCAAGACGGTCAGGTCTATGTCCCGAAGGCCTTTCACCGCTGTTACAAACTCTACTGCGAGGGGGGCTGGGGGGCCATGGGCTTTCTGCCGGAATCAGGAGGCCAGGGGCTCCCCCACATCGCCTCGTTAGCCGTGAAGGACTGGTTTGTCCACAATTTCGCTTTTTTTGCATACCCCCGGTCTCAGCGAAGGGGCTGCCCGTCTCATCGAGTCCTATGGCACGGACGAGCAGAAAAAAAGGTATCTGGAAAGGATGATTGCGGGCGAATGGGGGGGCACCATGTGTCTGACCGAGCCCAATGCCGGGACCGATGTGGGCAACTCGGCGACCCGGGCCGTTCGTCAGCCCGATGGGACGTACCGAATACAGGGGACCAAGATATTTATCTCTTCCGGGGACCATGATCTCACGGAAAACATCATTCATCCGCTTTTGGCACGGATCGAGGGGGATGAGCCAGGCACAAAGGGGTTGTCTATCTTTCTGGTGCCCAAATATCTCGTGAACGAGGACGGGAGCCTGGGTAGTCGCAACGACTATGAGGTGGCCGGGATCGAGGAAAAAATGGGGATTCATGGAAGCGCTACGTGCCTCCTGAATTTCGGCGACCATGGCGACTGCTATGCAGAGCTCTTAGGGGAAGAGCGCCAGGGCATGAAGATCATGTTCCAGATGATGAATGAGGCCCGTATCGGCGTTGGAATGCAGGGGGTGACCAGCGCCTCCATTGCTTACCTCCATGCGCTCCAGTATGCGAAAGACCGGATTCAGGGATCTTCAATTCGCAACTTCAAGGACCCACTGGCCCCTCGCGTCCCGATCATCCAGCACCCGGATGTGCGCCGGATGCTCCTCTTCATGAAATCCAACGTGGAGAGCATGCGGGCCCTCCTGTATTATACGGCCTTTTGCGGAGATCGTGCCGAGATCGATACGGACGAGGCTCAAAAGGAGAAATGGCGGGGGATGGTGGAGGTATTGACGCCTATCTGCAAGGCATACAACTCCGATATCGGCTTCAGGGTCACCGAGACGGCGATCCAGGTTTACGGCGGCTACGGATACTGTTCGGAATATCCGGTGGAGCAATTCCTGCGCGACGAAAAGATCGCCTCCATCTACGAAGGGGCCAACGGCATTCAGGCCCTCGACCTGGTGGGCCGGAAACTGGGCCAGAAGAACGGGGCTTACTTCATGGGCCTGATCGCCGAGATGAACGAGACCATTGCCAGATACAGAGAGGTCGCTGAACTGAAAGACCTTGCAGAGGATGTGCAACAGGCCGTCGGCGCCCTGGGCGAGACCGGTTTCTTTTTCGCCCAGTGCGCCGGCCAGAAAGACTTCCTGACTCCCATCACCAATGCCTATCCGTTCCTCATGATGATGGGGAAGGTGATATCGGGGTGGTTTCTGTTTTGGGAGGCAGGGGTGGCATACGAGAAGTTGAACGCCCTTGCAAAAGCAAAAGGAGTGGCGGCAACCGACAGGGCTTCGTGGAAGGCATTTCTCAGGGAAAGCAAGGAACCGGCCTTTTATGCGGGCAAGATCTTCAGCGCGCGATACTTTATCAAAAACATCCTTCCTGAGGCCAAGGCAGCGGCCAGGGCGATCAAGAGCAAGGATTTGTCTGTGATGGAGATCCCTGAGGAGGGATTCGCATCGTAAACACAGGGAACCGGGATATCCTTCGACAAAAAAAGGAGACAAATGAAAATGAATGAACCGGAGAGGCCGACGGACGGCGATTTGTTTCCCTTGATGGAAGATGCGGCAAGAACCTGCCCGGGACAGTTGGAAATTCCCACGCCGAGGGAGCAGAAGGCCCTGGCCGCCATGAGGGCGATCAAAGAGCAGGTCAAGCCGCTTAAGGAGCGGCTGGCCTCGCTTCAGGAACCAGGTCAGGGCGAAGGCGACGAGGCCGTGAATGTGAAAGCCGAGCTGGCACGGTTGAAGATGGACTGGGACCGGTGGGAAGCCGAGCGAAAGGCCGCGGCCAAAGAAAGAATGATCATTCTGGGACATGAGGAGGCTGACTGAGGTCCCTTCGTGGCGATTCAACTCTATTTCAGCAACCGGCTTGAGACCCTGGCGGAAAAGCTCGCCGAGGTGATCGATCTCGAAAATCAGATCAAAGAGAATATCCTCGAAGGTCCCCTCACCATCGTTCCCAACCAGAATCTGATGAAGTGGCTGCAACTGACCCTTGCTGCGAAACGGTCGGTCTTCATGAATGTGGACTTCCAGTATCTGGAATCCGGGCTGTGGCAGCTCCTTTCGCGGATAGATCCGCGAACCGACCCTCCGGAAATGATGAGCGGTTCTCATGCGAGGATGTTTCTGTTGAGGGAACTGATGGGCCTGAAGGGGGATGATCCATCTTTGGGACCCCTCAACCACTACCTGCTTGATCCGGCAGGCAGAAAGGGGCCCGACTATGCGGTGAAGCTCTGGCAGCTCACGGAACGGATGGTACAGCTCTTTGAGGCCTACCAGTTTCATCGGGCCGACATGATCGCCCAGTGGCTCGACAATGAATACCGGGCTGAAGGGATGGAGGGGTGTCAGCAGGCGCTTTACCGAATGATGCGAGAGTCGAGGGATCGGTATGCCCAGACAGTGCAAGAGCGGCTCCTTTCTCTGAGTGAATATGCTGATGAGGTGCTGGGTCAGACATGGGGCGATTCGAGGGCGTCCCGGCCCAAAAAATTCGTACATCTGTTTGGCCTCTCCCAGGTCTCGCCATTTCATCTAAAATTGATCGGCCGATTAAAAGGGCTCTACGCCATCTTTATCTATAGCTTGAACCCCTGCCGGGAATTCTGGGAAGACATTCGGACGCCTCAGGAACGCAAATGGATACAAAAGCGTGCGGTCAAACGGCTCGAGATTACGCAGGAGGAGCGCAGTATCGGGGAAATCCTGGAAGCGGAGGACAACGAACTCCTGTCCATGTGGGGCAAGCCCGGCCGGGAGCATATTCGTCTCTTATGCGAACTTACCGATTATGATTTCAATGCCTGTTTTTCAAAGGCTGACAGCCCATCGAGCGTGCTTCAGGCGGTTCAGCGCCACATCCTCACCCTTTCCACTGAAAAGGACGCTGCAAAGACGCTCCCCCAGGACCGGTCCCTCCAGATCTTGGCCTGCCCGGGCATTTACCGGGAAGTGGAAACCGTCTACAACAGCATCCTTTACAACCTGAAAGCGGACCCTCAGCTTCAACTGACCGATATCGCCATCTTCGTATCCGATATGTCGACCTACAAACCGGCCATCGATTCGGTCTTCAACCGAAGGCCCAGACGCGTGCTTTATAATTTGGTGGACTCTCGGGCAGATATCGAAAGCGTCTACGGCCAGGCCGTGACCGGGATCCTGGATCTGACTGCAGGACGTTTCTCTCGAAAAGAGGTCTTTGACCTGCTATTGAATCCCTGCTTCATGGACCGGTGGAAGATCCGCTTTGAAGACGTCTCCATATGGGCCGGGTGGGCCGACGATCTGAACATCTTTCACAGCTTCGACCCGTCCCATAGGGCTAAAAAGGGGTATTCGCCCAGTGATGCCTATACCTGGAAACAGGGGCTTCAGCGGCTGCGTCTGTCGAGAATCCTTGCTGCCCCCGAAGAAGGATCGTCCCATGAGGGGCCGGATCCCGGCTTCCGATCGTTTCATGGCCGTGTTCCCTTTCAGGATGTTCATACTGGAGACACGGACCTGGTGGAGAAATTTTCGCTGGTCATCGAACGACTGTACCGTTGCGTGACGGAGCTCGGCGGGTTGCGGGTCTCGGGAGGCGAATGGGCGGAGCGGTTTCTGAAGGTCTGCGATGAGCTCCTGACCGTACCGCCGGACCTCAGGGGAGAGTCCGCGGTGCAGAAGTCACTGGCCGAGGCCCTGGGAAACCTGAAGATACTTGATGAACTCCAGAGTGGCGGTCCGGAGAGAGCGGGTGGACGGTTGGAACTGGATATCGAGATGATGCGGGAATTTATCACATCGAGCCTCGGGGCCATTTCCGGCGGCTATGGAGATTACCTGACCGATGGCGTCACTATCTCGGCCCTCCAGCCCATGCGGCCCATCCCTTTCAGGATCGTCTATGTCCTGGGTATGCAAGAGGGGGCATTTCCCGGACGGGCGGACGCGTCATCCCTGGACCTGCGTCTTCGAAAGCGGCGAATCGGGGATGTCAGCCTCCCGGAGCGCAACCGCTATCTCTTTCTGGAGATGCTCCTCTCTGTACGCGACAAGCTCTACATCGGCTACGTGGCCAGAGACCTTCAAAAGGATCGCGTTATCGAGCCCTGTTCGGTGGTGAATCAGTTGCGGAGGGTTGTGGAGCGGGAGATCCTTTCAGCGGGAGAGGGGTTTTGCGTGGCCGAAATCCCGCTCAAGGGGACCAGCATTCGGTATGTCTCGGCGGACGCCGTTAACGCCATCTCCGATGTCCTGGTCAACTATTCCCTGGCCGACAGAATCGGCTGTTACCAGGAAAATGGCCTCTGGCAGGAAGCCCAAGGGGCCGTGCCCGATGCCCTGAGGGAGCGTCTTAATGCCTGCTTCCCCGATTTCAGCCTTGATGGGGAACGCGCCCGAAAGGACGATCGATTGATCGAAAAGGTGAGCGTCAGGCAATTACGGATCTTCCTGGAAGATCCGGTGTCTCAGGGCCTGAAACGGCATCTGGGGATATACGAGGAAGAGGCGTCCATTCGAGAGACGGCCCTGAAGGAGGATGAGCCCTTCTACTCCGAGTTCCCGGTGGATTACCAGCTCAGGATGACCCCCCTCGCCCTCTGGCTCGACAGGTTTGCGGCCTCGGGCAGGCCTGATATGGATCTCTCAACGGTTAGAGAGATCTGCGACGGCGTATATGATCGTTTCCAGAGACTGAGCGCGGTCCCGGAGGGGGCCTTTTCCGAACTGGACAGGAAGGCAATGGGGGAGGATGTTTTTCTGCGGGCCGGGACCCTGAGCCCGGTCATCGCACAAATGGGATCCGGGGAAAAAAGATATCGCGCCCTCTTTCTGGGTGAGCAGACCGGCGAGTATATCGCCCCGCACAACCAGTTTTCTGTGGAGCGTTGTGAACCGCTGCGCCTTCGGGTCGGTGTGGTCGATGCCTCGGGAGACACCCTTCAGACGGGGGTGGAGGTCCATGGGCAACTCCCCTGGATCTGGAAAGAGACTGAAACAGGGTGGCATGCCCTGGTCCTGACCGGGTCCGGAAAGAAACCGGGAGGCGCGCCGGATAAATATATCCTGGAGCCGCTCCTCTTCTGGCTCTGTTGCCTGTCGACCCAGGGCGGACGGCAATGGATAGGGAACTCGGATATCACGTTTCACGTGGTGTACAAGGAACATGTAAAGGCCTTGACCTATGGCGTGCAACCAAACGTTGCCGAGACCTATGTCGCCCGCCTCGTGTCGGACTATCTGGCCTGCAGCAGACCGGAGTGGCTTCCCTTTAAGGCCGCGACTTCGCAATCAATCAAACCCCATTTAATGTCCGAAGACGAGATAGGAGAGGGGAGTCGAGAGGGCTTCTACGCCGAGTTGCGGGAGGCCTATGCCGATGAAACATCCCTGATGGTGCGGCTGGCCGACCCCCGTATTCCCGAGGACGCCTTTGACAAAGTGAGGGATCGGTTCGGAATCTTTTTCAAATACAGGGTTCAGAAGCAGTCATGACGTATCAACCTGTCGAGAACATTCAACAGATCGATCTCGGGCATCACGGGCTTATCGAGGCCTCTGCAGGGACCGGCAAGACCTACACCATCGAGAACCTGGTGGTGCGCCTTCTAAGAGAAGAGGCGGATGTGGAACTGGAAAACATCCTCATCGTCACCTTTACGGAAAAGGCGGCATCCGAACTCAAGGTCCGCATACGGGAAAAGATGGAAGGCGCGCTCAACCATTCCGGCCTTGACCCTCCCACAGTCAAAAAACTGCGGCTTTGCGTAGACGAATTCGACAGGGCTGCCATCCACACCATTCACGGATTCTGCCAGAGTATTCTCCGGGACTTTGCCTTTGAAAACAGCACCCCCTTTCAGAGCGAGGTGATCCAGGACGGCCCCCTCTATGAGACCCTCCTGAAAGAGCAGATGCGACGGCGTTGGCCTGAAATCTATGGGGAAGACCTGAAGGAAATACTGGATCTGGCCCGGTTCAATGAAAAAAAGGATGAGTTGCTAAAGGCCATCGTCCGGCTGGCAATATCTCTGAACGAACGGGCCGGAGACAGGCTCCTCCCCGATCTAAAAAGAAGGGATTTCAAGACGATCAAAGAGGAGATCGCCTCGGTCTGTGTGAACCTGCAATCCCTGATCCAGCCGGCCCTTTGCGACAGGTACGATCACCTCAATTTCAATGCGACGGCAAAGCGGAGCATCCTTCAGAAGATGGTTGTCCCTCTTGAGGAGTACTTCTCCAAAGCAAAAGCAGAGACGTTTGATCTCAGCGCCTTTTCCGCATTCATGGCGCGTATCCAGGACGTGAGTTCCGGCCAGAGGAAAGGGCTGGATTGTCTCATCCCTGAAAAATGGGGCACGAAAGGAGACAACCTCCACGTGTGCCCTGAACTCGCAGCAGTTAAAGAGGCGCTGGAAGACGCAGCCGAGCGGTTGAAAGATCTTCGCCACTGTCTGACCGTGGACGCTGTTCACCAGCTTCAGGCCGATGTGTCCCTGACCAAGCGGGTCCACGGCTGGATCAGCTATTCCGATATGCTGAATCTGGTAGAAACGGCCGTGCATGCCGAGGGTGCGGCCGATCTCCTCAGCAGGCTTCGAGCACGGTTCAGGGTGGCCTTCATCGATGAATTCCAGGACACGGACCCTGTTCAATGGTGGATATTCAAAAAGATCTTCATAGACAGCTCGAATGAATCCGGGAACCGGCTTTTTGTCATTGGCGACCCCAAGCAGGCCATCTATGCCTTTCGCGGTGCAGACGTTTACGCCTATCTGTCTGCAAAAATCGAGATGGAAGGGCTTGCAAAGGGGACGGACGGCCCCTATTCCCTTGCTGTCAACTGGCGCTCCCAGCCCCCGCTGATAGCGGCATTCAACAGGCTGTTCTGTCGCGATGCGTGGTTCAAGCCACAGGCCACGGCAGGCCGGTTCGACATCGGATATCAGGCGACCAAGGCCCCAGACCCGGCAGATGCACTTGGTGAGATGGTTTCGGATCCCTCGGGCCGGCCTGTCTTGACCATCGTCGATCTGAGTCTCTCCCCGTCTCCAAAACCAGCCAAACTGAGGTTTGCACGCTTCGTGGCACAAGAGATTCGACATCTCACCGGGTCGGGTATTCGAATCGTGGAAAAGGGCAAAGAGGAGCGATCCATCGGGTTTGGGGACATGGCCATCCTGGTGCGGGGGAGATCGGACGTACCTTTTCTCGAAGACGAGCTAACAAAACGGAATATTCCGTATGCATTTTACAAGAAACCCGGCCTCTTTTCCTCGAATGAGGCCATGTATACCCGCCTGGTATTTCATGCCATTCTGGACCCCGGAAATGGGTCGGCCGTCAAACAGGCATTGCTGACCCCCTTTTTCGAACGACAGGTCCAGGATCTGTACGCCTATGACGAGATGCCCCCCACCCACTCGATCAAGGAGGTCCTCTTTAAATGGAACGGGTACGCCATGACCCGCCGATGGGGCTATCTGTTCCAGTCGCTCCTGGAGGACTCGGGCCTTCAGGCCCGGGGGGCCGGGGGGATCGGGTGGGATCGGCAATACACCAATTACCGCCAGATCTTCGAGTACCTGAAGGAGGCGGCCTACAAAAAGAACCTCGATTTCAGAGGAGTGTCCGCCCTGCTGGATCTCCATCAAAACGCCGCGTGGGAGGCGGAAGAGGGGGTGGATATCCACCAGATCGAGACCGAGTCAGGGAAGGTCCAGATCATGACCATGCATGTGAGCAAGGGGCTTCAGTTTCCTGTGGTTTTTGTTGCCGGCGGATTCACCCAGCCCATGTCCCATCAGGAGGCGTATCATACCTATCACCATCTGGAGGAGGAGAGGCCCTTCCCCAAGATCATGCGGATTATGGACTTAGGGAAATCGGGAGGGGACGGAAGGCACGAGGTGGAAAAGGCGGATGAGGACAAGCGTCTCTACTATGTGGCTGCGACCCGTGCCCAGTTCAAGCTCTATCTGCCGTTCTACATCCACAGGACTCAGGCGACATGGCTCGGGCCGGTTTGTACGCTCCTTTCTCCGGCCCTGATGGAGGCGTTTCCCAGGGACTCGGAAAACGAAGATGTCCTCTGGTTGACGGCCGATCGTTCGGCCGATGGCATTACAGCCCCGGTCCGGCCCCCGATCACGGGGCCAAAGGAGAGCGTCCCTTTGGTGGTGGGCTTTGATGATCTTGTTATCCCGAAGAGCTATGCGGAGAGACGAACCCGGGTCGATTCCTTCTCAAGCCTGCATCGGGAACGGGACCTGGTGGACGACATGCCGGTTGGAGAAATAGCGTTCCAGCCGGATCAACCGGAAACGGAATCGGATGAACCCCTGGGCCTACTTGCCCCGGAGGCGATGTTCGAGGCGGAAGAACCGGATGAAGTCTCCGGCGGGACCGATACAGGACTCATGTTTCACGGCATACTGGAACGGATGGATTATGGCGTGGCCTTGAGATCGCGCTTCGAGGGGAGGACTTCCCCAAGGTGTCTTTTAGAAGATCCCGGCACATGGGAGATCATTTTGAGGGAGATGGCAGACTACCGGGTGGATGCGCGATGGCAGGATGCGGTCTGTCAGATTTTGTGGAATACGCTAACAACACCCATTCCCCCATTCTCAGACGGGTTTGCCCTTGCCCGATTAAAGAGCGAAGACCGCCTCCACGAGGCGGCGTTTTACTACCCCTTTTCTCCCTTCTCCGACCGCTCCGGACTGGCTGAGGGAAGAAAACGTCCGAATCGATTGATCCGGGGCTTTATTGATCTGATTTTCCGGAAAGACGAAAAATACTATGTGGCTGATTGGAAATCCAACCATCTTGAAACCGGCTACGATCAGGAGTCCATGGCACGGAGCATGGCCGAATCGGATTATCACCTCCAGTATAAGCTCTATGCCATCGCTGCCTTACGCTGGCTGAAACAATCCCTCGGAGATCGTTTTATTCCGGAAGCGCACTGGGGGGGTGTCTTCTACTTCTATCTGCGGGGGATGGGGGGCGCCAGTGGAGAAGGGATCTGTCATGTCCCGGCGAATCAACTGGGGACACTGGAACAGCTTGAAGATGAGATGGTGCAGATACTGGGTACTTGATACTGGGCGCTGGATGATTAGGACGATTAGGATGAGTGGGATGGAGGCTATTCCCTGCACCTTGTGCCTTGCGCCTTGCGCCTAACGCCTTGAGCCTTAATTGAAAGCATGCCATGACAGAAGCAGGAAGAGAAGCAGCGCAGTTGATGGAACAGCTATCGGGTCTTGGAATACCGGGGGAGGATGCGGACCCGGTTATAAGGGATCTGTATGCCCGGTCCTGGAGGCTGGAACTCCCGCTGCTCGACTATCTGACGATCCGCGATCTGCTCGAACTGGCTAAGCGTCGGTATGACGGCCCGCTTGTGGCCGTGCTCATGACCGTGTTCGGGGCCTTGCAGGAGGGGAGTCTTTGTGTCGATCTGGAGAAAGAGAACCTATGTGCCAGGCTGATGAGATTTCTCGATGACAAACAGGGAGACAAAATGGCAGCATCTTTCTTGTCCGCCCTGTCACGTGAGACGTACCAGTCGCTTGTCACAAAAAATGGCGACGACTATCTCCCGTTGATTCTCTCTTCGACCGGCGGCAGAAGCCTCCTCTATTTTCAGAAATTTTATATCCATGAGCGTATGTTGAGACGGAGCATGGAGGCCCTGCTGCAGGCGAAACCGTCGGTCACGGGTGCGGACAGCAACATAGACGCCTTCATGGACGAGATCTACTCCCCTGAGCATTCCATTCGTATTGGAAAGGACGGCAGGCCGATCGAGCGCGATGCAGAGCAGGTGGAGGCCCTTCGAATGTCGCTTCGATCGCAGTTCTGTATTATTTCAGGCGGTCCCGGGACCGGCAAGACCTCCCTGATGGTTAACCTGCTCCGTTGCCTCGTTCGGGCGGGGATACGGGCGGAAGATATCCTCCTCGGCGCCCCTACGGGCCGGGCGGCACAGCGGATGACCGAGGCGGTGCAACGCAATATCAACACCATCGCATCGCCCCAGGAGTGTGACAGGGAGCTCCTGAACCTAAAAGGAAGCACCCTTCACAAACTGCTGCGATACCGCAGCTCCCACCACGACTTCTATTATCGCGAGACCAATCCCCTTCCCGCATCGGTCATTATCCTCGACGAGGCATCCATGGTGGACGTGATCATGATGGAGCGGTTTTTGAGGGCCGTCGATGCGTCCAGGACCCAGTTGATTTTTCTGGGAGACAAGGACCAGCTCCCTTCCGTGGAGGTTGGGGCCGTCTTTGCGGCGATGATTCCCGATGGCACAAGGGCCGAGAGATTCAAGGACCGTCTGACAGTTCTTAAAACCGTCTATCGTTCGGGGAAAAATCTGCTGGAACTCGCCGGGCAGATCAATCAGGGGAAATTTCCGGAATATGCGCCTGTTTCCTTTGCGTCGGCGCTTCAGATGGCGGCGGACCAATGGGCGGTGGTCCCGAATGAGGGGGTCAAGGCGTGGAGACATTGCATACGGCTATGGGTAGATCATCATTACCTGAGCCCGGGAAATGGCGGCGAAAGCAATTTCCAAGACCTGGCATTCGAGGCCGGTCGCATGGACGTAGGCACGCTTCTTCACTCCGAATCGGGACGGGAGATCCTGGGTCGGATCTTCGAATGGGTGGAACAGGCAAGGATCCTGTCGCTGGTGCGAAACGGCATCTACGGGTGCAACGGCATCAACCGGGAGGTCGCCGGGCGCCTGGGGGCTGCGGCCGGGCATTCGATATGGCTCGAAAAGGGCTATTTTCCAGGGGCGGTGATCATCATCACGCAAAACGATTATGCAAAAGAGCTTTTTAACGGAGACGTGGGCGTTGTTGTCAGGGACAACGCCGGTGCATATCGGGCCTTTTTCCCCCGTTTTGGGACATACATCGCCTATTCCATGGATATGCTCCCCCCCTGGGAGCTGGCCTTTGCCATGACCGTTCACAAGAGTCAGGGATCGGAGTTTGACGATGTACTTCTGGTCCTTCCGCAGGATGACACCCACCGACTCCTGACCCGCGAGATCGTCTATACCGGGATTACCCGGGCCAGAAAACGGATCATCCTCCATGGGACAGACGCGGCCCTACGAATCGCCTTGTCGCGCCGGATCAATCGTATGTCAGGGCTCGAATGGTAATGCTGATATAGCTGGTAGAAAACAAAGGAGGTTCTGCTTCCGGAATAAAACGAAAAAGCGAGTTTTTGTAACCTTCTATCGCACTGAATCGACGTATTCCTGGAGTACATCATTAATTTTCGTCTGCCATCCTCTCCCCTGAGCCTTGAAATATTCCAGCACATCGGCATTTAGCCGGATGGTGGTTGATTGCTTCGGACTGTCCGAGCGTGGCCGTCCACCTGGCCGCTTGATGCCTGACCACATTTCCTTCTTTGTCAATGGGCGATCATCTTCATCCTGACCGTCCCAGACATAATCCCCAGCCTTGGGCGGCACAGCGGTTGCCTCAATAATACTTTTTCGCGGCTTATTCAAATTCGGTTTCAAGCCATGCATGGTACACCTCTCTTTCTTCCCGGCTGGCCATTCGAAAACTGATAATTGGTTCCCCGTTATTGATATGAACAACGGTTAAGACGGCCAGGCTGTCAAACACATAGGCAAAGGACTGGGTGCGCCGCTCATTATTTCGTACCGTTTCCACATCAAGACGAAATGGATTGTCAAGCACCTCACTGGCATCTATGAAGTCAAGGCCGTGCTTTTCCAGGTTCCTGATTCGCTTTGCCTGGTCCCATTTCATGTTAATTATTGTAGTAACAAAAACACAGAGAGTCAACAATCAATCTCTTTATGGCTCGTGCGCAGAATTTGTGGGTAAAAAATATCAATATGCCATTTAACTAA
>CAYLJZ010000062.1:0-16102 GCA_964384085.1 uncultured Desulfobacteraceae bacterium | reverse complement strand
AGAGCAGAGCGAGGCACTCAAAAGGATTATTCTCGACCTGGAAGCGAAGGTAGCCTTCCGTCTGAAGACATCCTGAGGAACCGTACATGACATCGCCCTCCGTGATACCAGATCCCGCCGCATGCAATCCTGCAACGCTTCTGCGCGGCAATCAGGCCGATCAAGCCCTGCGCGTGGCCATCGTCGGCGGAGGAAAGGCCTGCTGCAATCTCCTCAAGGTCCTCACCGGAAATCGGCTGCCACGGCTGAAAATTGTGATTTTGGGCGTGGCCGACACCCATGCTGAGGCCCCCGGCCTTCGGTACGCACAGGAGCTGGGCCTCTTTACGACAAACGACATCCGCAACCTCCCCGACTTAGAGGGCCTGAATCTGATCATCGAACTAACCGGATCACCGGATGTCAGAGAAGAATTGTTCAAAATCATGCCTTCCAACATCTCCATCATGGATCATATGGGCGCCAGGCTGCTCTGGGACCTCGTCCAGATGGAGGTCGAGAAAAATGAACTCCAGACAGAACGCCAGAGGAAGGAAGAAAAGGAAAAGAAGTATTATCAGTTCATACTCGATTCACTCCCCTACCGAATCATGGTGGTCAACATGGACATGACGGTGGAAAGGGTCAACCAAACCTTCCTCGATGAATTTCATCTCACCCAGAAGGACGTTCTGGGAAGGCATTGCTATGAGGTCCGCTATGGCCTTGAAAGACCCTGTGCAGAAATGGGGCACCCCTGTTATCTTCTGGACATGAAAGTGAAGGGGGAAGCTAAGCCTATCAGCACTATTCGGGAATTGAGGAGTCAGAACGAAGAAGCGTGCTTTGATGTGATTACCGCGGCCCCTATTCACAACGAACAGGGGCGAATGGTCCAATTGCTGGAGGCATCCAGAGATGTGACGCAACGGATCAAATTGGAACGGGAGGCACAAAAGTCCAATATCTTTTTTCAAAATGTCATTCAGAGCGCCGTGGACGGTATCGTGGTGGTGGATACCAAGGGAAATGTGCTCATTTTCAATGAGGGCATGGAAAGCCTGACCGGCTACAAGGCCGAAGAGATCATGGAACATGGTCATCTGAGCAGCTTCTACGACATCGATGTCGCCAAGGAGAACATGCGCAAGATGCGGAGCGACCAGCACGGCCCCGTCGGCAAACTGAATCCGACCCCCATGTCCATAACTACCAAAGACGGGGACGACATCCCGGTAACCCTGACGGCCTCCATCATCACCATCGACAACAAAGAAATCGGCAGCGTCGGCATATTTACGGATATGCGGGAGGTGCTTCGAATGCGAAAGGACCTGGAAGAAGCCCACCTCCAACTGGTCCAGTCGGAAAAAATTGCATCTGTGGGCCGAATGGCGGCGGGGGTCGCGCACGAAATCAATAACCCCCTGGCCGGGGTCCTGATCTACGCAGAGCTGCTCAAGGAGAGGCTGGCGCACGATCCCCAGGGATTCAGCGACATCCAGGAGGTGATCGCTCAGACCCTCCGCTGCAAAAAAATCGTGGCCGAGCTGCTGGAGTTCAGCCGGCAGTCCATCGGACAGACCTCCTCTTTCAGCCTGGGCTACCTCATCGGCCAGTGTTTGAATCTCCTGGTGAACCAGGCCCTCTTCCATAACATTCACGTCGTTACGAAAATCGATCCGAATATGCCAGAAATGGTCGGCGATATCGGGCAATTGCAGCAGGTCTTTACCAACCTCTTTATCAACGCGGCGGATGCCATGGAGGGGAAAGGCCTGTTGACGGTCACCGCCGATTACCACTCTGAGCCTTCGCGGTTTGTTATCAAGGTATCCGATACCGGTCCCGGAATCCCGCTCACCGTGAGGGACAAGATCTTCGACATCTTCTTTACGACCAAGCCGGTCGGCAAGGGGACTGGACTCGGACTGGCCATTTCTCGAAACATCATTCAACTTCATGGGGGAACCATTTCCATCGAGTGTCCCTCCGGCGGGGGGACCACCTTTGTCATCGAGCTCCCCATGGAATTTTCGGAAACACCGACATCTGAACCTGTTTTTGTGGGACTGGATGAATCATGAACAAGACGATCAAGGTGCTGGTAGTCGACGATGAAAAGTCGATCAGGGAGGGGTGCCATCGCGTGTTGACCGCGAAAGGATATGACGTCCTCACCGCTGAAAATGGCCAGATGGCCCTGGAGACCCTGTCCGAAGGTCGAATTGACATCGTCCTTCTCGACCTGAAGATGCCGATCATGGGGGGCGAAGAGATCCTTGGGATCGTCCGCAGAACTTACCCGGACATACCGGTGATCATCATTACCGGGCACGGGACCGTGGACACAGCCGTCGTGTGCATGAAAAACGGGGCCTATGATTTCATTACCAAGCCCTTTCAGATCGATCAGTTCCTCCTCACCATTACACGGGCCGCTGAAAAGAGACGGCTGGAGCAGAAGGCGACGCAATTGAAGGAAGAGAACATGCGGAACCTCTATGATCTCAATCTGGAAAAAAGCCGCCTCAAGACCATCATCCACCAGATGGCCAGCGGCGTCATGGTCACCAACCGCAACCTGGAGGTGGTCCTCCACAACCCGGCCCTCATGCGATTGATGGAGACATCCAGGCAGACTGAAGGTCCCATCCCGATTTCGCGGATCATCACCGATGAATCCCTCATAGACACGCTCAAACAGATCCTCGGAGGCCAATCGGCCCTGGAGGAATCGGTTTCACAGGAGATCCGTGCAGGTAAAAACGCCTTGAGGGCCATTTCGGCCCCTGCCCTGGGCCCCAACAACGCCGTTGACGGAACGGTCACCGTCCTGGAAGACATTACTGCGTACAAGCAGCTTGACGAAATGAAATCCGACTTCGTCAATATGGTGGCCCACGAACTCCGCAGCCCCTTGGTCTCCATTCGGCAGATCAACAGCGTCCTGATAGAAGGGCTGGCAGGGCCCCTGGAAGAAAAGCAGGAAGGGTTCGTCAAGAGAGGGATGGACAAGATCGATTCGCTCCTCGAACTGATCAATGACCTGCTCGACGTGGCGAAGATCGAGGCCGGTAAAATGGTACAGCACCGGGTCCCCACCGACATGGGCAAGATCATTGAGGATACCGTGGCCCTCATGGGCCCGAGGGCCCAGGAGCATAACATCCAGCTCAGCCATGTGTGCGAGGGACTCAAGCCGGTCCTGGCTGACCCCAAAAACATGGAAGAGGTGATCAACAACCTGGTAAGCAATGCCGTCAACTATTCTCCCGAAGGGGGCCGGGTAACAATCACTGCGCGGGGCCTGGCCGAATACATGGAAATCAGGGTCGAAGATACGGGTGTAGGCATCTCCCCTGAAGAACTCCCCAAGATCTTCGACAAGTTCTACCGGGTCAAACACCCCAAGACACGACAGGTTATGGGCACGGGACTCGGCCTGGCCATTGTCAAGGGAGTAGTCGAGGCCCATTACGGCGCCATCGACGTCGAAAGCGTCGTGGACAAGGGCACCACCTTCAGAGTCCTTCTCCCGATGATTGTTTGAGCCGGTTGCTGGGTGCTGGATAGTTGAATCAACAGATGAATGGATAGTTGGATGATGAAGCACGTTAACTCACTTTAGAAAAAGCACCACCTTCTCCTCATGACAGATCCTCGAGATATCCATCAGGTACTGGTCGTCGATGACGAAGCCGTGGTTCGAAACGGCATTTGCAGGGTGCTTAGCGAAAAGGGAATAGAGACAACGGCGGCTGCCGGCGGTCAGGAGGCACTGGATTACCTCAAGAGACATCCGGTAGAGCTGGTGCTGCTGGACATCCGGATGCCGGATATGGACGGCATGGCCGTCCTCAAACAGATCCGCGGCGCATACCCTGACACGGATGTGATCATGATCACCGGTTACCCGACCATTGATTCGGCGGTTCGGTGCACCAAGTTGGGGGCCTTGGACTATCTGGTGAAACCCTTTCGGCTGGACGATCTGGAGGCGGCACTTCAAAAGGCCAACGTCGGTCGTGCCTCATCTGAAAAATGCGTCATCGTCAATCACGGCCTCAAGATAGACTCGGAAGAGCATCTCATTATCGGTCGAAGCCGTCCCATGAAGCGGATATTTGACAAAATCCTCAAGGTGGCGCCGACCGACAGCACTGTTCTGATCACCGGGGAAAGCGGCACGGGCAAGGAGCTGGTGGCCCAGGCGATCCACGCCAACAGCCGTCGCAAGAATCGGGAATTCGTGGCTGTCGATTGTTCTTCACTCGTAGAAACCCTCCTCGAAAGCGAGCTCTTCGGCCATGTGAAAGGCTCTTTTACCGGGGCCCACCAGACCAAGCATGGGTTCTTTGAACTGGCCAATCACGGCACCTTCTTCTTTGACGAGATTTCGAATCTGAGCCTGAATATCCAGGCCAAGCTCCTCAGGGTTATTCAGGAGCGGGAGTTCATGAAGGTCGGCGATCAACAGAAGATCAATCTCGACATACGGATCATCTCAGCCTCCAACAGCGAGCTTACGGAAGCGATCCGCAAAGGGACTTTCAGGGAGGACCTCTACTACCGGTTGAGCGTCGTGCCGATACACCTTCCCCCGCTCAGAGAAAGGAAGCAGGACATCCCCCTCCTCATCCGGCACTACATCGACAAACTCAGCCACAAAATGAAAAAATCGCGTCTGGATGTGTCTTCAGAGGCGATGGACATCCTGACCGAGTATGCCTGGCCCGGCAATGTGAGGGAACTCGAACACACCATGGAACGAATCCTCATACTCGAGGATACCGATATGATACGGGCCGCGAACCTTCCGACGTTTATCACCCAGCGCCAGGGAGAGCTACAGATGTTTTCCGAAGAGCCCGTCTCCCTGGAACAATTGGAAAAAAAATATATCTCGTTTGTGCTCAAACGGACCAAAGGAAACAAAAGCGAGGCGGCCGACATCCTGGGCATCAACCGCAAGACCTTGGCCGCCAAGATTCGGAAGTACGGCATTCGTTGATTCCCGCTCCACTTTTCTCTTCTACCATGCGGTCATCCTGAGCAAAAAACCCCAAAAGCATTTGAGAGTGGTGCCTTTTTTTGTTTCGGAGCTGCAGAGCCAGCTCCAACGAAAAATGGTTAGGGAGGCAGGTAATACGATTTAAGTACTTGATTTTGTTGGCGCGCCTGGAGGGATTCGGACCCCCGACCTGCGGATTAGAAGTCCGCTGCTCTATCCAGCTGAGCTACAGGCGCGCACGCGCGTTTTATTTATTAATTATCGTTGAACCAGAGCTCGATCCATTCTTAGGAAGTCACCGATGGCGGCTTAAATGTAACCATTTTGAAAGATTGTCATGTTAACGAGGCAGAATCTCGACCTTTTTCACAGCATCAGGATTAAAAGCGGAAAAGGGATGGCTCAAGCGCATCTTCTGAGAGACACGGTAGGGATCTCTGCTTCATGATGCCCGTTCAGCACCTCTCTGAGCACGGCATTGGTCTTTTCTTCCATCTGCCCAATGATCTCAGCAACGGCCTTTAAACGAATCAGGCTCTTAATGGACTTATCCTTAAAAGGGAGATCCAAATAGCTGCTCTCGAGGATGTGCATCAGTCGATCAACGAGACCCAAATCAACCGCGTCTGAATTCGCGTAAAGGAGACTAACCCACTCGGTTTTGAGGGGCTCGGGAATCATATTGTAAGCAGTGAGAACATCCGGGGCCTTACCGAGATAGAGAGACTTTCTCAGATCATCAATCTTGTCGCGGACCAATTTCGCGGTCTTTTCATCAACCAGACCTTTTCGAATCAACAGATTCCATCTGTCCTCGATCTGCATACGGAGCCATTTCTCGCCCTGTTCAGGGGGCAGATGGATGCTCAAAAACCGATTCTGTAGATTCGTCAGGTCGTTCTGGATTGCATCGTTGGAACCGAAGATGCTCCCAACCGCCTCATTAAGCCCCTCTACCGCATCACGACGCATCTCTTTTTTGTCAGATTTATCCAGCACAACCCGTTCCCATTGCTCTCTCAAGAACCCGAGTTCCAACTTGATAAGCGAAAAAATGAGACCGTACTTCGTGATGACGTTTCTGAGGGAATCCGCCAGGATATTGCAGGAATTGAGCCTATCTTCTGCGAGCTGCTGCATGGCCTGAAGCGACTGCTCTCTTAACTGGTTTGAGAGGAGTTCAGTGCCCAATGCCCGGGACAGTCTTTTGATAACCCGTGTCTCCGGGCTCCCTATTCTAATGGTGTAGGGACGGAAATGGATCTTTATCACCGCTGCCACAACATATTCGCTATCTTCCCAGAGAACCTCCCCTCTGAAATTTTTGGAATAGACGATTGAGTGTTCGTTTTCAAAATAAAGGTCTTTTTTACGGATCAGGACCGGTTCCATGTGGTGAAAATCGGCCCAGAGTCCCTCCACCTGAAGCCGGACGCTACGGGCGTCGTTTTTGGGATCCTCGGCTGTCCAACTCTCCTGCCGCTCCACGCACCATCCCATGGCCTCCAGCGCGCGGCCTGGTTCATCCCTATATTCGCTGAAGGGCTTTCCCGGAGGGTTATAGTCCGAGTTCTCGGGCAAACCCCACGATATGTTTTTTCTCTCCTCATCGATGATCCCGGAGGTAATCCGTTTTGCGATCATCTTAGGGGGATCTCCGATACGGTAGACCGTACCCTTAAAGGCGTTGGGCAGGCAGATCAGGATGGTTTCGATAATCTCCTTACATGCCTTTTCCAAGGCCTCGTGGTCTATCCGAATGGTCACTCGTCTTACCTCGGGTCTATCCCGCTGTCTTGATTCATTATGATAATGCTGATTGAGGGTGCATCTGCCCCGTATCCTCGAATCGTGTCACTTTATACTTTTTTCCGCCCTTGTCAATAAAAATGATACTATCCTGAAAAACCAATGGATACAAGATATTAATAGAAAGAAGCAGGGCGACGGACGCTCTTCCGCTGCGATTCCTCAGCGCATCTATCTGTATGACCCAAGCTGGTCGGGTTTGGACGTCAAGAAGGCGATTTCAATAAAACATCTCCCCTTCCGGCGAAGCATTTCTACCTCGCAGAAGACCGGTCATGCAGAAAGAGAACGGTGAACTTTAGACCACGGTCGGTGAAACCCGAAAGTCAAAGGCAAAGGGCATCCTGGACAGACATGAAGGGAAACACAAAAAAACGAAGAAGTCATCAACCCGGACGACGATATCACCTCGATACAACCCCCTCCATTTTCTTCTTTGCCGCCGCTACCACTTGAGGCATGATCTCTCCGGCATTTCCCTGAAGGAAGATATCGGTCAGGGTATCGGTCAGGTGCGTCCGCTCCTTGTTGACTTCAACGATCTTTGCGCCGTTTCGCTTGGCAATGGAGGGTATGGTGTTCACAGGCGAGACAACCGCTGATGTCCCTATGATGAACAGCGCCTGGGCCGATGATGCAAGGTGAAAGGACCGGCGCATTGCCTCTTCGGGAATGGCCTCGCCAAAAAAAACGACATCCGGTTTCAACACCTTTCGGCACGTGCATCGAGGAGGCTTTTCACCCCGCTTCTCTTCAGCCGTATATCTCTTTCCACACCAAAGGCAGGAGAGGGTGCTGGAATTTCCATGGTACTCAATAACGTTTTTTGACCCCCCGGCCTGATGCAGGTTATCGATGTTTTGAGTGACGACGCAATTCAGCAGACCCATCGCCTCAAGTTCTCCTAAAGCCAGATGTGCCGCGTTGGGCCTGGCCTGTCCGACAATGGCGTCCATTTCCATGAGCATTTGCCATACCTTCTCGGGGTTGGCCCTGAATGAGCCTATGCTCGCATATTCGGCCGGGTCGTATCGCGACCAGAGACCCCCTGCGCTACGGAAATCAGGGATACCGGACTCCACTGAAATCCCGGCGCCGGTCAATGCCAGGGTCGCCTGTGATCGAATCAAGATATCCGCTGCCTGCTCTGTCAGCGCCCCTAGTGCCGAATCCTTTCCCTGAGGGTCTTTCACCATAGAATCTCATCCGTTGGGTTTCATGCTCATCCCAAAAAGGGTTTATACCTCATGATCTCTGTTTTTTATTGAACCTAAACCGATTCAAACACAATCTTCCCCTCACGACTGTTATACCGGCTAAGCCGTGCCTTAAGGCTTTTCTGTTCGCCGAAAATATTGACCAGCCTCACCTCATCACCGTCAAACTCCACCAGGTCAACACTCTCTAAGATCTTCTTTTCGGTATTATTTTTAAGGAGATACGCATGGGCCTCACACATCTTCCGCCTCCTTACAGTACGGGTTAATCCATACGCGAAGCCGAATGCTCTCTTTTCTGACCTCTCCCATTCGACTTCTCTTTCCGGCCTTTCACGCTGGCTATTTTCAGTGGTGAGCTTGCCATCGGCTTCTGTTTTTCAACTTCAGTCGCTTCAAGCACTTCTCACTCGATCTCTTTCAATGCATTGCCCAAACACTCGTTCATTCTGGTCGACAATTCAATCATTTCCCGGATATGCGCTGCACTCTTTGTTTTCCCTGCATCTTCGAGTTGTTCGGCAAACATCTGGTATTCTTCATGATGATGATCGTTATGGGATTTCCAGTGTTCCATCCGCATTTTTGCTTTTTCAACAAAATCCATATCTCCCCTCCCTGATCCAATTTTATTCACGATTTGAGGTTAAAGAATGTCTCCCCGGATGTCAATGAAATTTGGTAGGCGGTCATCGGTTCAAGGTTGCCGGGGTTCAAGGTGGGCTATTACATCCTTTGATCCAATTCTATAGGCGTCCATATTAGATTCGGTCCCGGATTCGTCACTTCAAACCAGGAAACAGGCGACCGAACGGTCTCATACTGCCAAAACAGCCCGGCGGTACCTTCCAGTTGGGTGGTTCGTGTTGCTCTCGCCCTTAACTCGTGAACTGGAGCCTGAAACCTCGGAACGTTTACTTAAGTTTAATGTGCCGACCATGAAAGGCGATTCAGCTATAAATCTGTTGACGGATCATGGATTGTAAGGTTAATATCGTATTCAAAATCTTGAAGTCACCAACAAGGAGGGCTAAATATGAAGGATGTTCTTGAAGGCAAAAGAATACTGATTGTTGACGATGAGCCTGATATACTGGAAACCTTGGCGGAAATTCTCGATATGTGTCTCATTGATACGGCCCCCGATTTTGAAACAGCACAGAAATTTCTAAACAAAAACACATACGACCTGGCGATCTTGGATATTATGGGTGTCAGGGGGTACGATCTTCTGGAAGTGGCCAACGAAAGAGATATCCCCGCCCTGATGCTCACAGCGCACGCCGTCAGTCCCGATAACCTTGTAAAATCCATCAAGGGAGGGGCGCAGTCCTATGTTCCCAAAGACAAGATCTCCGATATCCCCATCTATATCCGTGATATCCTGGAAGTTCGCGAAAAGAGCGACTCAGAGAAGGGCGCCAAGTGGTTCGAGAGGCTCGAGCCCTACTTTGACAAAAAATTCGGAAAGGGATGGAAGCAGAAAGATAGGGAATTTTGGGAAATTTTTGACCGAAAATACCAAGCCCGTCGAGAAGAAATCGAAAAAATGATGTAGATAAGAAAACAGGCCTCGATCGGAATAGCGGCTGGTCTTACCAAATAAGGGACCTCTCCGCAGGTGGGGGGATATCCCCTATCCGTGACCGGCGCCTGTGCAGCTTGTTCTTCACTGACCGGACACCTACTGAACATCCAAGGGTTATGCGAGCCGATCCTTAGGCATATCCATCCATTTTACTTCAGGGGGAGTTTCACCATAAATCTTGTGCCGTGTCCCTCATCGCTATCGAGAAACAATTTGCCCCCCAGATCTTCCACCAGGACCATCACCCCAGCCAGCCCCAACCCGTGCCCCCTGACACTGCAAGCCCCCTTCGAATCGGGTTCCATCTGGAAATAACACTCAAAAATTTTCTCGTGGTAGGCTGCGGGAATTCCCTCACCATCATCCTTGACAGAGAAAACGATCGAGTTATCCGTTCTGTCAACCTTTAATTCCACCACCTTTTTGCGATATTTCAAGGCATTGTTGAGAAGATTTCTCAGAATCTGATTGAGCTTTGCGTGATCCTGGCAGATCTCCTCGCCCCAGAGATCCTCTGCCACGCACAACACAACGCCCCTTGTCTCAAGAATTTCCCTGAATCGCGACAGTTTGGAGCATCGCTTGATCTCCTCTGAGGCAGTGGCGTCCGTCAAATCAAAAATCTCCTCCAGGGCATCCTCGATCAGGCTGGACAACCTGAAGCGTGACACATTGACAACCCCTTTCTCAGATCTCCCGAGCTCCAGGGCGTCATTGACCAGTGTCTTGAGGACCTTTGTATTTCTCAGGACCCGGGCAAAAACCTTGGCCTGTTGCTCTGTAACAGGCCCGTATTTGTCCTGTTTGTTCATCAATGAAATGAGACCTGCTTCAATAACCGCAAGCGGCACCTTGAGATCATGGATCAGGAGGTCGATTTTGATCCTTTCACGGCCTGTGAGCATACGTCCTCTGCTATCTGGGTGGTTGTCGATCGATTCCGCCATAAGGGCAGGTTCCGATGGTGTCTTCTCACTTGCTGAAGACTCGATTTCCCCGTCTTTCCCAAGTTTTTTCAGCTTACCAATTCCCTTAAAAAAAATCAACTCGGAGAACACCCCCTAACCGGCATCGCTGCCCATATAAACAATTCCAGCATAACCGACAAAACTGCTGTCCGGCCGCACGTATCTCGTGCTTCGAATTTCGAACTTCCTGACCGAAAATCCGGGGTTTAGGCGAACCATTATTGAAGATTCATCACTTTCTCAATCCCCGGATTCTCATTTATCCGTTTTGAGTCCTTCCAATTTTCTCTCTTGCCGTAACCCCGGTTTACTGGTATGTAGTCAATCGTACCCAAAATCGTAAGAAGAGGCGCCTCTATGTCTTTTGACATCACCCAGTGGATTATCAAAATACCGGTTCTTCTGTTTGCCATCACCATTCATGAGTATGCCCACGGCAGGGCCGCACTGGCCCTGGGAGACCCCACAGCCAAACGCATGGGAAGGCTGTCGTTCAACCCCCTGAGCCACCTGGATATCTTAGGGGCGATCTGTCTGTTCCTCTTCAACTTCGGGTGGGCCAAACCCGTTCCGGTCGATATCCGATATTTCAAAAACCTGCGCAGAGACGTGATCATCATGGCCCTTGCGGGACCCGCCGCCAATTTAGGGGCGGCTTTTATAGCCGGCCTGCTGATCCGGTTTTTCATGCTTCCGCTTGAGATATACCTTCAGGCGCTTCTCTGGCTGATCCTCCTGAACATCGGACTCGGGCTTTTCAACCTCCTCCCCCTTCCCCCCCTTGACGGATCCCATGTCCTGGAAAATCTCCTGCCGCCCGGGGCAGCGCAAAAGTACCACGAGTATGGTCGCTACGGGCCGTTCATTCTCATTGGCATTGTGTTGCTCGACAACTTCGCCCACACCGGCATCATCGGCCGCATCCTGATCGGCCCCATGTTTTATCTGGCCCATCTGCTGGCCGGAGACAACCTGTTCTACCTGCTCCCCCTCCTGCGACAGTGACAGGAAGCGTGGAGTCACAAGTCCAAAGTCCGAGGTCCAACGTCAGGAGTTGAGGCACTGTCGTTTCGGCATTCGATGGTCTGTGTTGGACATTCGATGTTCCCGGCTTTTTCTGCTTTCGAGTATGGTCGCCAGGATTAAGAGCGCTTCGTCATCAAACCTTACATCATCACCTTGTCGCCCGTATCAATGGCCTTATCGATCTCGGCCCTCAACTGTTCCGGCAGCCCGGGGATATCCACGTTTAGAAAACCCCGAACAATGGTGGATGTGGCCGCCTCTTCATCAAGACCCCTGGACATGAGATACGAAATCTCTTCCTGAGCGATCTTCCCGACGGCAGCTTCATGAGACATCTCTACCCCATCCACATGCCCTTCCAGTTCCGGTACGGCATGGATGATCCCGCCGTTCAGGATGAGGCCTTTACACTCCAGATGCGCCTTGATCCCGGGCGCCTCCCCGATGAGGTGCCCTCTCGCGATGATCTTCCCGCCGTTGCTGATGGTCCTTGCGACGATCTCGGCACGGCATCGCGGCTTCTGAAGAAAAATCCGTCCTCCCACATCGTATTCGGAGCCCGGGCTCCCGACGATAATGCTGTAGAAACGAGCCACCGCGTCCTCTCCGACCAGATGGGTGACCGGATACATCTGTAGGCTCTTTGCAGGCTTCATGGAGATATAGTTGTTGATAAACAGTCCCCCTTCTTCCACTATCGCGGCAGACCGGGGTCGCACCACCATATCCTCGGCCCAGTTGTGAATCATGGTAAAGCTGACGGTTGCATTCTTTTTTATGTAGAACTCGGAAATGCCTAAGTGAGCGCCTTTTTTCAGGTGTGGGGACGTGGTACATCCGGTGATGATATGGAGTTCCGAACCCTCTTCGGCGATGATGATATTGTGAACCGTCTGTTGTAGGCCCTCCTTTTCCAGATAGAGGCAGGCCTGAACCGGATAGACGCTTCGAGTCCCGGGGAGTGCACGGATGACATACCCGTTATGAAGATCCAGTTCTCCGGCTGCGGTATATTTGTCCGTATCCACAGAAATCAATTTCCAGTAATAGTCGCGGACCCAGTCCTCTGTCTCCAGTGCCTCCCGAATCGGCAAGACCTGAATCCCTTCCTGGTCGCTCCCACAGTGCACGACAGAGGTATCCTTCTGAAAAAAAGTCCCCCCCCTCCCCTTCTTGTGAATGTCCAGGCCTGACATCAATAACCGTGTCTGTTCCTCCTGGGGAAGGTCCTGCATCCCTTTGTCGGACAGATAGTTGTGAGGGACAACCCCCTTTTCATACGCGCCCAGATCCACATCCGGGCCGATAGAACCCTTTTTGTTTTTCGCCGTTTCAGCCTGTCGCCTCAACTCCGTTCCGAAATACATCTGACGCATTCTCCATAACCGCTCTTGCTGATCTGTTTGAAGATTTCTCGCGGGTTGTTGGTGCAGCTCAAGACGCCGTTAAACAACACCTGGCCCTTATCCGCGGTCACATAATCCAAGATATACCCCGTATGGGTGATAATCAGACCCATCTTGGTGCGCTTGCGCCTTAACTCCATTCGGCACTCGCCATCGTCGTGCGGGAATGACGCATAGCCCTTTTGAAGGAGAGAAGCGATTGTGTTTCCCACCAGTGAAATGTTTTCCAGGTCCACACCCGATTCAGGCTCGTCAAAAAGGATCAGGTCAGGGTTCTGGGCCATGAGCTGGAGCAACTCGGAACGTTTGATCTCCCCACCGGAAAATCCCGCATTTACATCCCGATCCAGGAACTCCAGGAAGTTGACACGCCGTGCCAGGTCTTCAGCCGTGCCCTCTCTTTTTGCACATATCTCCACCATCTTCCGTGTTTTGAGGCCGTTAATGGTGGGTGGGCGCTGGTAGGACATGCCGATGCCGAGATCCGCCCTTTCATTGATGGGCAAATGGGTGATATCAACCCCTTTGAATGAAATCCTCCCCTGCATGATCTTGTACTGCGGATACCCCATGATGGTCATGAGGAGTGAAGTTTTTCCCGACCCGTTGGGACCGAAAAGGACATGGGTCTCTCCAGGCTTGATTTCCAGATTTATATTGGCAAGGATGACATGATCCCCAAGTTGCACTCGCAGGTCTTCGATCACCAGCATCCTAATTCCTCCTATCCACCCCAGGCATTCCGGTCCGGGGCTATTGTCCAACCGAACTCTTTCCCTAAATAAACCTTACACCGAAACGCTGATTTTGACAATCGCTAATTTTAGCTATAAAACACGTTCAAGGTTCACAGGTTCAGGGTCGGCGCGCATTGTGTGAGCCTTTCAGTGGCATATCACTGCCAACTATCTCATTTTTGGTTCCCTATTCGCGCAGTCTCTGATATTTTATTAGAAAAATGCGGCCCACGTTCGTCCTTGAATATGGAAAAAAGGCGAGGCGTCAATGCGCGGTAGACTCCCCGGCCGTGCAAAGATAAATGCTATTGGCAGCAGGGTCGGCTTTCCCCGAGCAGGGGAACCAGCCAACGAGACCATTAACGGAAAGGAGGCATGTGATGAATACATTTGACAAGGGTATGAATCGCAGACATTTCATGAAAACTGCAGCAATGGCGGCCGGCGCAATCGGGCTGTCGGGCGTCGGCATGGGTGCGATACGTGCTGGGGCCGCCGAACCGGGGCCTGAAAGCCCTATCTATGTGGCGCTGAATATGTCCAAGGTCGCTAACAACGAGGAGAGCTTCCAGCTCATGCACAAGGTGGGTCCCCGGGTTTGCATCACCACGGCCACCCATCCGGGGTTTGTAGGATTCCAGGCCAACATACAGACCGGGATCCTTCCCCTGGCCGGCCGGTTCGGGGGCGGAAAGGTCCACATGGAAAAAGAGTTGAATCCCATTTGCAACTATCAGTACACCATGTGGAACCGCTGGCAAGATCACGATGAATTTCATCAGCAGCAGTTCAAGCGGGTCTTCGAACTCTGCGGGAGCTGCCTTTCTATGGTGATCGAGGGTCCATGGGAGCCCGTGTACCGGGTTCTCAAGGCCCAAATGCCCCCGGTCCGCTCCATGGGACAGATAACGGATTTGGGTCGGGACATGCAGGAGAAAAAGTCCTTTATTCGGTTCGCCACGCCACAGCGCTGTGTGGCCATTGCCGAGCATACGGTCCGACCGGGGAGCGAAAAGGCGTTTGAGCAGGGGGCCATTGCCACCATGGAGGCCCTGTCCGATTCCACCGGTTTCCTGGGGTATATGCTCCTGAAGCAGATGGGCGTTTGCGCCCTTGGGAGCTTCATGATGGACCCCAAGTCCATGGGCCAGTCCCTGGAGACCCTGGGGGCCAATCCGCCGGATGACCCGAAACCCCTGTTCAAGACCCCTGAGGCCAATCCCAGCCCGCCCGAATACCTGATCCACAGCGAGTGGGATGCGCCGGAACTGGCCCAATTAGGGTTTGCAAAGGTCCTGGTCAACACGGGGATTCGAAAAATTCACGATGACGGCGTCATGGCCCATCTCATCCGAGGGCCCTACATCATGTTTTTCCAGCCCATGATGGAAGAGCCCGGCTGGCGGTCCAAACTCTCGTGAAAATATCTCTGATACACCCGCCTACCCACGCGCCCGGATCTTCGGCACAATGTCGAAGATCCGGCATCGTGACGGCTTGTCATTCGGTTCCCTTACCCTCCCCATGGCCTATCGAATCGGAACGGCGCTAAATGATTGACAAGTACGCATTAACTGACCAGGTCCGGGATACGGATCGAATCGAGATGGTCAAGGATATATTTTCCACCATCACGGGAAAATATGATTTTTTAAACCATGTTCTGAGCCTGAGGCGGGATGTCTTTTGGCGCCGGTTTGCTGTGGAACAGATACGGGTTCTCGAGACCCATCGATTCCTGGATGTAGCCACCGGCACCTGTGATCTGGCCATCGAGGCCGCCCTTCGTTACCCTGAACTACATGTGACGGGTCTTGATTTTGCAGAGGCAATGCTGGATCAAGGGAGAAGGAAAATTAAGAACGGGGGTTTCTCCCGAAAGATAGACTTGATACAGGGAGATGCCCTGCACCTCCCCTTTCCACAAGATGCCTTCGACGCGATCGGAATGGCATTCGGCATACGGAATATCCCTGACAAACGAACCGCATTAACCGAGCTGAGGCGAGTGGCGGTCCCGGGGGGGAAGGTCCTGATCCTGGAACTGGCGCTCCCTCACAGCAGATTCTTCCAGCGGGAATACGATCTCTATCTTAAAAGACTTCTCCCTCTGGTGGCCGGACTCTTTTCTCCAAACCCCGAGGCATACCAGTATCTCGTTGATTCGATTATGAACTTTCCATCAGTCGCCGATTTTGCCGGGATCATGCAGCGTGCCGGTTGGGTGGACATTCGGGCCTATGCCCTAACCCTGGGGATATGCCGTCTCTTCGTTGGCCGTAAACCCGAATCGATCTCGCACAAAACCTGAACAGCAAAAACCCGATGGGCCTTCGGCTGACAAAGGAGGCAATCAAC
>CAYLJZ010000061.1:0-16347 GCA_964384085.1 uncultured Desulfobacteraceae bacterium | reverse complement strand
CCTTTCATCACCGCCATTGGGGGGTACCGTTTCAACCGGCCGTGACAGCCGCTGGAGGTTCGTGCAATTGACCGCATCGCAGAGGCATCCGGATTAAGCTTTACAGTTCACCTGCCTCTGGACACGCGGCTGGGCAGTGCCGACGAGGCCGAGCGCAGAGCGTCAATTGATAAATGCCGACGAGTCATGGACCTCATGGCGCCTGTTGACCCGTTTGCCTGGATTCTACATCTGCATGGGGACCGGCGGGGGGACCCTCCATCCGTGGAACCGGCGCGCTGGATCGAGCAAAATCGTCGGTCACTTACGGAATTGATTGAGGCGACAGCCGTCAAGACAGAAAAGATCTGTTTGGAGACGCTGGACTACGATTTTGACCTTGTGGACGGGTTGGTGGCGTCATTCGGCCTCTCCGTCTGCCTCGATATCGGCCACCTGCTTGCGAACGGCCGGAATGTGACCGCTCATTTCGACCGCTGGTTCGCTCGCACCCGGGTCTTTCACGTGCATGGTGTCCGAGCAGACAGAACAGACCACACTCACATCGGCCATTTCCCGGAAGGACTGCTGGAAAACCTGTGCAGCCGACTGACACGGCTTCCCGAAACGGATACTCGGGTGATAACTCTTGAGGTATTCGGAGAAGCGGATTTTGAAATGTCTTTGCAGGTGCTCGAAAGAAGGCTTGGTCGATGGCTCACGTCTTGGGGATCAAGCAAGGGGCAGGTGCACGGGATCTGTGCAGATAGGTTCTGGACGCAGCGGTAGACCGATCATGTGAAGGGCCAAGCATGCGTTGAGAAAACGGGTTACCCTGAAAGGAGGTACGGTCATGAAAATCAGGATGGCACTTTTTCTTAGCATTCAGTTCTGCAGAAGAGTTCTTATCTCACTGATCTTGTTCACTTTATTATTCTTGGCACATGGAATGACGGGGTTGGCACTCGCTGAGAATGTCTATCTGGACCAGGTGATTCAGTGGAACCCCGGGACTGTGGGCAAGGAGAGATTCGGCTGGAGCGACATGGTTGATGAAAACGGCGTGGCCATCCAAAACAACAATGCCCTTGGTCCACCCACGGGAAAGGGATCTTACTCCAGCGGCCCGAACAATCAGGCACTGGGCATAAACGGAAGCGCGGTATTTCGATTTGAGGATGGATGGTACATCTTTAACGGACCCGGCGATGATTTCGTGACATTCCAGTGCAACTTCGCCTGGGGCGGTGTTTGCGACAACCTCTGCAACGAACTGGGCCACGTGGAGATATCGGAGGATGGGCTAACCTGGTATTTTAACATCAACGAAGCATACGACATCAATCGCGACCCTAACCAGAATAGTGGGGATTACGTTTATGACCATGTCAGAGGCGTGCACGGCAGCCAACCCACCTGGGCCAACTATCAGGAAAACATTCAGGCCCAGCATATTGTTGGTGGGAAATGGGAGAACATCCCCGACGTTTACGTTTCGAAAGACTTTTTGGCTACTGATCCATATTTGGGCGGCACACGGTTCGATCTCGCGGACTTTCGTTCTCGGCTTGACAATTCGGCATGGCCTTCCCGGGGCAAAATGCGTTATATCCGCATAACCGATGACAACACGATTCTTGACGGACAGGACTACAGTAAGGATTGGTGCCTTGGAACTCACATCAACGCAGCCATGGGAATCAATGTGGACGAGGACGCACCGCCTTCTGATCCCCCTGCGGTTCAAACGGGAAATGCCGACAGTATTACCACCAGTTCGGCCAGGCTCAATGCGACTGTCAATCCCAACGGCAGCAATACCACCTGTTTCTTCCAATACGGTTTGAGTACTGCCTACGGATCTGCAACCAGCGCTCAAGATGTGGGTCAAGGAACAGCAGCTGTTCCGGTTTGTGCTCTTACTGCCGGTCTCGCTGAAAACACCCCTTACCACTTCCGTATTGTGGCCTGGAATACTGCGGGGACATCCTACGGAACGGATCAAACGTTTGTTACTGCGCAAACAATATCCAACACCGTCTATGTGATCCCGCCCGGGGATAACGGCAATTGCGGGGGCCATGCCCCCTGCAGATCGTCCATTGAGGCGGCTGTGGACTACGCCATGGATGTATCTCCGGGAGAGCAGGTGACGATCAACGTGGCTTCTGGTACCTATACCGAGGGTATCGATGCCATCAATCCCCAGGGAAAAACCGTGACCCTGGAAGGGGGATGGAAGTCGGATTTCTCTGGACCCGCTGCGTCGCAGACCATTATGAAAGGAGGTGTAAAGACGACAGGGGGAAGATTTGTTGTGAAAAGAACGATCATTAGGCCATATGAACCAGTTCAACAAAGGCAGTAACCCATTTCTCTTTTTGGCTACCGATCAATTACACGTTTAACGGCCCATTATTTTTGGATTATGAGTGAGTACTGAAATTATTGAGGGGGCGATTTGACAGGGTTGAGATGGAAAACCCCCTGTCTTATTGCTTTTGTTATCTCGAATTCAAAAACCGTTACCTGACTAATACTGACGCTAAAATCAAAGAACTTCTCAATGCCCATATGGATTGAGAATCTTTGCCTGCAACTTCTCTGCAACGTGCGAAGAAGTTTGCAGTGGGGGTCTCTGTCCAAGAGCTGCAAAACCGAATACAGCGCGTTCCCATACAGTAAGTTCCAGCCCCAAGGACAGTCTTTAATGGGACGGGATACCTTGCTGCCTCTTCATAAACATCGTCCGGGGACCGGGGGCGGTCACCGACCGTTACGACCGCATTTTATTGCAGCTCTTGGACAGAGACCCCCACGGGTCGCCAGAACGCTCTTGAACTTTGGGTGAAACCAATTTGGTTGAGACCGTCAGGCCTCATTAGTAAAGTATATGGGAAAATTCTCCTTGACATTTTTCGATGAATATTTAATTCTGTGTACAAACATTCAGGTGCTCGTGTAGAGCTTAATAGGGAACGCCGTAAAAACGGGACGGGCCCGCCGCTGTGACCCTCCCCTGATTCTTTGGATATAAAGAAGACAGGGAACTCTGCCAGCATGTTGTGCCACTGTCAGGCAACCCGGCATCGGGGGGCCGATGGGAAGGCGGCTGGGAGGGGAGGGGAGTCAGAAGACCTGCCTGGATTGCATAGCGGGAGCTGTAACCTTCGCGGACTGTGGGTGACGGCCGGATCTTGCGGGTAAAACAGGGACATCCCCGGATCGATTCATTTCGGTCTGGGGATTTTTTTATGGCCGGCCCGCTCAAAGAGAAACCGCATGTTGTTACGGATTCTCAATGAGAGCACTATACACTCTTTAATCTCAAAGGGAGGTAATGTCATGAAAAAAGTGGTTGTGTTTATGAAAAGGACATGGATAGCCCCGCTAAGGACGGGAATTTCGACAGGGATTTTTGCCATTTTGGCATTTTCCTTGTTGCTGGCATTTGTCATTGTCCCGGCATGGGCCGCTTCGACGCAAACCGGGGTTGTGGCCACGGCAGCTCCGGACTATTCCAGCAGCGCTGTTTCCGTTATTTCGGTGGACCCAGCGACCGGGGGGCGTACGGTGCTGAACGATCAATTGGCATCCGCCACTTCGGACATCGCGGTAGACGCCTTCGGTCCCTATTACTACAGGCTCGGGAGGTATCAGGCAGACAACGTCACAAAGGTCGCGGTCAGTGACCCCAACACGCCCATCTGGCAATATTCAACCAATGATCCCGGCGAGACCGCCAGCAGCAACCCCTATCAGATGGTGTTTGTCAACTCCCAGAAGGCCTATCTGCTCCGGTACGGCGCCGCCAAGGCCTGGATCGTAAATCCCTCTACCACCACCGAGGCGGGGTTCAAGATCGGAGAACTGGACTTGAGTCCTTACACCGATGCAGACGGGGTCCCTGAAATGGTGGCAGGGGTCATTGCCAACAGAAAACTCTTTATCGCCCTTCAGCGGTTGGATAGTTCGTTTTGCCCGTCCAATACCGCCTACGTGGCTGTATTTGATGTGGCGACCGATACAGAGATCGATACCGGTCTGGGCACAGGCGATTTGAAGGGGATTCCCCTTTCGATCAAGGATCCCATGTCCATCCAATATCTGCCACAGAACAACACGCTGTATGTTCAAGGCGTCGGGTCCTTCCCCGGGTTTTGCGATCCGGTCTATGACTATACCGGCGGCATTGAGAGCATCAATCCCCAGACCTATGGCACCCGTGTGGTCCTGGATGACGGGGATGCCGCGTCGCATCCCTACGGGATCATTTCCGGGGCGCTGATGGTCTCCCCCGCCAAAGGCTACTTCGTGGGGTATGATGGATGGGGCGACAACACCCTGTACCAGTTCAATCCCACCACAGGGGCGGTAGCCGGGGCCTTGCAGGGGTTTCGGAACATCGGTATTGCCGGCATGGAATCAGGCACGTATCTGGATAAGAACAACATGATGTGGGTGTGCAATCAGACCGATGGGACCGTCGACATCGTGGATACGGAGAACAACACCCTGAACGAAAGCCTCGATACCAACCTGAATTCTCAAAGCGTGGCTTTCTGCACCGCCGGCCCACCCCTGGCGCCGACACTGGGTTCGTGTTTGAATGGAAGCATCGCCAGCGCACACTGGAACCTCGTATCCGGTGCTGAAGGGTATTACCTCCTGGCCTCTATTCCCGAGGTCAATTGGTCTGTTATGCTGGATTGGGGAACTGGAACCAGCGCTTCGGGAGATTTCAGTCACCTGAGCGGTGTGAGTATATATGTCACCATCATTCCATACAATGCAGAGGGTTTTGGTGAGGCATCGAATGTGGCGCGTATAGAACTTCCTGTTACGCAGTAAACGATTTTCTGGACCCGGTTCGGGCTGACCGCAGGGAAAGAACAAGATCAGAAAGCCGGTTTTCTGGCATGAAAAGATCCCCAAGGTCACTTTTGGCAGTTGTTTCCGTGCGGACCCCAGTGCACCGTGCTTGGCTGGCGGCCTGGGGTCGCCTGCATCCGGGTGGGCGGCCTTGCCGGGCCTGAGGAAGTTTTATGGGCCTCCGCACATGAAAGATATATGAAAGGCCATTTATCAACGATAGGTCAAGATGCAAAAGACAACGCATCTATTTCTGGTCAGTCTCTTTTTGGCCGTACTGACGCTGAACGGTTCCGTCACGCTTGCCGGGTCGGCCGGGGAGAAGATTACCCTGGACGCCATCGTCGTTACCGCGGAGCAGGAGGATGAAGGCTTTCAGACCGGAGATGTGGAACTGGAGGAGACCACAGGCTTTGTCTCCGTGATCAAACGGGAGTCTTTCGAGGGAAAGATGGAGGACCTGGCGGATGTGCTCCGGAATGAGGCCGCGGTTGAGGTGCGGCAGTCAGGGGGGCTGGGAAGCTTCTCTACCGTCTCCATTCGCGGATCTTCGAGTGACCAGGTGATGATTTTTATGGACGGCGTGCTCCTCAATGACGCCTCCGGCGGGGGTGTTGATCTGAGCAGCATCTCGCTGTCGGATGTGGAAGCGATCGAGATCTATCGCGGGGTGACGCCCATCAACTTCGGCAAGGCCTCTATCGGCGGCGTGATCAATATCCGGACCCTGCGGGCCAAAGAAGGGCTCCATGCCAGCGCTACGGCTGGATATGGTTCATTCAATACGCGAAAATTCTCCGGCTTCGTCAATCACAAGCCCGGAAAATGGGATTACCTTGTCTCTGCCGGTTATCTCGGGAGCGACAACGATTTCAAGTTCCTGAACGACAACGGGACCGAATGGAATCCAGCGGATGATACATGGGAATATCGCAACAACGCCCAGTTCGATCAGGGAAATATCCTGGGAAAATTCGGCTACGACTTCACGGATACCCTGCGAGTGGCTGTGGTCAACCAGTTCTTCTCCAAAAAGCAGGGCCTGCCAAGTTGGAGCAACAATCCCGAGATAGACGCGTCTTTTTGCACCGACCGGAACATTGCCACCGTGAGTCTTTTTGCCAATGACATCGGACCGCTGCGCCTCAACACCCGGACAAGCATCGATTACTCTCACAAGGATGAGTTGTATGATGACAGTCACGGCCAGATCGGTCTGGGCAAGCAGAAGAGCAGATACCTGACAGACCGGTATGGCGGAGAGTTTTTTGTTGAATGGCTGGCAGGCTGGAATATCATGAGTTTTATGGCCGATTTTCACCACGAGACCTATGATCCCAAGAATCTTGTCACAAACAAGAATCCCAATGAGAGCGCCAGAGACACCCTGTCCCTCGGCCTTCAAGACAGCCTTCTCCTATGGGAAGACAGGGTGACAGTCACGCCAGCCCTGCGCTACACCTCTGTTCATGATGATCTCCAGAGCGCCACCAGCATCTGGGGCACTCCTCTGGAGGGAAAAACCCGGGACGAGGACTACTGGAGCCCTCAGATCGGCCTGAAATATCGTCCGCTTTCATGGTTGACTCTCAAGGGAAACGCTGCCAGGTATGTTCGAGAGCCCTCCTTTCTGGAACTGTTCGGGGACCGGGGATTTATCTCCGGAAATTCAGACCTGCTGGCGGAAAAGGGGGTGAATGTCGATGCGGGTCTTGACATGAACTGGCTTTTCAACAATGATTGGTTCAATCGCATTTCCTTGAGCGGAGCCTTCTTTGAAAGCGATGTAGATGATCTGATCACTTTTGTCTACGATTCGAGAGGCATCGGCAAGGCGGTAAATATCTCCGAGGCCCGGATTCAGGGGGTGGAGAGCCAGATCACCATCGATTTCCTGAAATATTTTCAAATCAGCGGAAACACCACCTGGCAGGATCCTACCAATGAAAGCCAGATCAAGGCATTCAGAGGGAAGATACTTCCAGGAAGATGGCAAAAGTCCTATTTGGGCCGGATAGAAGGCAAATATGCAGGGTTCAAGGCCTATGTGGAATATATTCGGGAAACCGGTATGTATTACGACAGCGCGAATTTGTTGCCTGCCAAGGACAAAACGCTTTATAACGCAGGCATTTCATATCTTTTCCATTCCTTTTTGCTTAGTCTGGAGGGCAGCAATCTCGGGAATGATCCGTACGAGGACTTCAACGGCTATCCCATGCCGGGAAGGGCCTTTTATTTCACCGTAGGCTATCGCTATTGAATCCCCGCGTCCACAGGATGTTCCCAATACGAGCGGGAGAGAGACTTGCCTGGAAAAGCAACAGATATCCTTCTCGTCTCGTCCGAGGGTCAACAGGGGATCCCGGCAGCCGGTGCAGCGTTTTTTCCTTGACATCTGTACGCCACCTTTTCTATGTTCATTGACAAGCTCAGGTGCCCGTCTAGGGCTTAATGGGGAACGCCGTAAAAACGGGACGGGCCCGCCGCTGTGACCTTCCCCCTGATTCTTTGTGTATCAAAGAAAAAGGGAACTCTTTCAGCATGTTGTGCCACTGTCATGGAGCCCGCATTGGGGCGCCGATGGGAAGGCCGCTGGAAGGGGAGGGGAGTCAGAAGACCTGCCTGAATGCCGCACCAGCGGTGAGCGTGACCTTCGCGGACAGAGGGTAACGGTAGGATCTTGTGGATAAAACAGGGAAATCCTCGGATCGATTGGTTTCGGTCCGGGGATTTTTTTTGCACCGGGCCATTGGCGTGAAACAGAAACAGCATGTCAAAGGATAAGGAGATTTGGATATGAAAAGACATTTCGTTATTTCAATTCTGATGGCCTTGTTTGTGTTTCCTGGGTTCTGCATGGCCGGGAGCGCGCAGAAAGGCGATGGAGCGGTGGAAACGCTGGATGAGGTGGTAGTATCGGCCACAAAGACGCCGGAGAAGCGGAAAGATGTTCCAAACGCCGTTATCGTCATCGATGAAGTGCAGATCGAGGAGTCTCCGGCAAAGACCCTTGGAGAGCTTCTGGCCAACGAGCCGGGCATTGACTGGCGGACGTATGGGGATTACGGGGGAGCGGTCGGACAAATACATATTCGGGGCATGGCCGGTAACGCCACCCAGGTGCGCGTGAACGGCGTTACCGTGAATTCTCCTTCGCTGGGTCCTGCCGATGTCAGCAAGATCCCTTTGAACAGCATCGAGCGGATCGAGGTGGTGAAGGGTTCCGGGTCTGTTCTCTATGGTTCGGGCGCCATGGCCGGGACCATCAATATCATCACCAAGCGGCCTGAAAGAGAAGAAATGGATCTCAAGGCCAGCGCCGGGTTCGGTACCCAGAGCAGCTATGGGATTGCTGCGGAACAGGGGATGTTTGCGGCCGACGATTTCGGGTACTACGTGACGGCCAACCGGTACAAGACCAATGGATTTCGTTCCAACAGCGATTTGAGCCACAATGACGCCTCGCTCAATCTGGTATTGGACAAAGGGGATCTTCTGGATGTCAGTCTCTATGGAGACTACATCTACAGAGATTTTGGCAGGCCGGGCGTTCAGCCGCCTGTTGGCACCCAGAGCTATTATCTGAACGGAACCGAGTTGACCAACAGCGAATCTGCCAGCCTGGTAGACAGGGGGAGGGACAACGATGCCCATGGCGTCCTCAATGTCCAGAGCCGGCCGGCGGACTGGGTGGATCTCAAGTTTCGAGGGGATTATACGTACATGGAATCGTATAATTACGGCCGATATGTCTACTGGGGCATGGGAGGAGGGGCCAGGACATGGGTGACCAATAAGGTCCTGGGGCTCGAGGGAGATGTTGATCTGAGGCCCTTTTCAGGCGCCAATCTCCTGATCGGCGCAGAATATAAGAACTATGACTGGGAGAACAAGAATACCAACCTGGATGGCGGCGGGGCCGATGTGTCAGGCTCCACCACACAGACAGACGCCACCCTTCACACGACAGGGGTTTATATGGAAGGGCAATACCGTCCCTCCCAGTATGTGAAGGGCCTGGCAGGTATACGGCATGAAGATCACTCCGAGTTCGGGACAGAAGATCTCCCCCGTTTTGGCCTGATCATCAACCCGCTTCAGGAGACGGCACTTAAAGTCAATTATGGGAAACACTTTCTGGCCCCCACCCCCAACGATCTGTACTGGCCCAGCGATCCTTACACCAGTGGAAACCCCAATCTCAAGCCTGAAAAGGGCTGGCATCTGGATGCGGGCGTTGAGCAGGCACTGTTTGAGAATAAATTGTTTCTGTCTCTCACCTATTTCAACTGGGACCTCAGGGACAAGATCCTCTGGGGCCCTGACAGCAACTGGGTGTGGAAACCGCAGAACCTGGACAAGGCCAGGGCCCAGGGGTGTGAAGTGGGCGTAAAAGTAGGTCCCTTTTACGATCTGACGCTTGCACTGGATTATACCTATACGGATGCTGAGGAGGAGAATCCCTATGTGACCCGTCGCGCTACCTACACCCCCAGGGACCAGTTCCGGGGAGACCTCACCTACTGGGCGCCTTTCGGTCTAACCGCTGTCGCGACGGTCCGGTATGTGGGAGACCGATATTATTATGGCTCGAATGAGACGATCACGGAACCGAGCAGTACCCTTGATTCCTATATCACCATGGATGTGCGACTTGAGCAGCGGCTTTTTGAACACTGGCTTTTTTCCCTCCAGGCAAACAACCTGTTCAACAAATCATACGATACCTATTTCGGATCATTTACCGACCAGACCAGCGGACAAACCAGTACTGCGGCCTTTCCAGGGGCCGGGCGTTCCGTATTTTTTCAGGTTGCGTATGAGTTTTGATCGTCTCCATGATATAGATATGGGATGGTTGATTGAAAAACAGCCTATGCGGGCTGCGCCCGCAACCCAATGATGGCCCGGTTTCGGAAAACCCGGAACCTGTGAACCCTTACGAAATGTAAACAAAGAAAATTGGGCTGTGCGGTTAGCCTCCTTTTGGTCTATACACGGGCCAACCGCACAAGGCCCAGGAAATCCTGAGGGGAATTTTAGATGCAGTCTTATTGGCGTATCATAGAAGAATTGGGATATTTGGGAGAGATCGTGATATTCCGTGACCCTGGTCTGCAAAGGCAGTATCATTGGTGGCTTAAGAAAAATGCAGCAGGCCTGGCCCTCAGCAGGGAAACCGGTGGGACGCCAGGCGCCTCGCATGTCTTGAGACATTCGAAGAAGTTTATGTCCCTGAATTAGGCAGGGAAAACGGCGGGATGCAGAAAGCTTCTACTGGCAGGCTATGGAGCTTTGAACGTCGAGCAGTGAATATCGAATGGGGAACATCGAATAAGCCGGTAACCCGTATTAAATTTCACACCCGATGGAGTGAGAACGAAAGGAAGGGCCGTGGGACTGTTTAAGAAGTGGAGGGGGCGGGCCTTTGTCGTAGTAGTGGCCGGCCTGGTTGCGATGCTCTGCGGCAGGAGTATCGTCTTTGCCTATCCCGTCTCGGTTAGCGATGCCGCGGGGGTAACCTCTGAATTTGATAAGGCTCCGACAAAGGTTGTGTCCCTGGTCCCATCCGTTACGGAGATGATCTTCAAGATTGGGGCGGGAGATGCCGTGAAAGGGGTTTCCTACCATGACACCTACCCCGCTGAGGTCAATACGAGGAAAATTGTCGGCGGGTTTTTCTCCCCATCTCTCAAGATCATTGAAGCCATCGGACCCGATGTCATCTTTTATGCCGATTTCCATCATGCCGTTAAAGAGCGATTCGGCGGCGGGAAATGCAGACTGATTCAGGTTCAAACCCGTTCCATCGCCGACAGCTACAAAAATATCCTTCTCTTGGGCAGGATATTCGGCAGGGAAAAAGAGGCCCGGGATCTGGTCGCCGGGATCAAGGAGGAGCTTGAAACGATTGCCGGAAAGGTGGCCCGAATACCGGTGGAGAAAAGAAAACGGGTCATTCGAATCATGGGGAGCGACGTGGTGATGACGCCGGGGGATGATTCATTTCAGACGGAGATGATTGAGGCGGCGGGCGGGATCCCGCCCAGGCTCGGCAAAAACGGCGACCTCGTGCCCATCACCAAAGAGGAGTGGATTCGGTTGAATCCTCAGGTCATCTATGGATGCGGCGACGACAGGGACATCTCCAGGAAGCTCCTGGATCGGCCCGGATGGAAAGAGGTGGATGCCGTGAGAAATGGCAACCTCTTTTTCTTCCCCTGCGATCTGACCTGCAGGGCCGCTGCCCGCACAGGGTATTTTGTGTCATGGCTTTCGTCACTCCTCTATACGGATGAATTTTCAAAAAGGGAAGGGCGGGTACGGGAGGAAAAGACGACAGGGAAGCGTGCCCTTGGGGTCGATGTTGCTTATGTGAAAGAGGCATACGTTTTATCCAGCACCATCCATGATTTTCCGAACAAGACCCTGGTAATTGATTTTAGACAACCTCTGACCGTGGTTTCCACTCTGGAGGGGGAGCGCACGGGGATCGAGTCCGTGGGCAACCATTACGCGCCGCCGCCCGGTTGGGTCATAGAGCACAAAAACGGCGTTGAGAAGATACGGGAACGCCTGTGCAACTTTATCGGAAAGACGACAAGCAGTGCCTCGTTTCTGTTTACCGGCGCGGATATAGACAATCTGGCTATTGAGCACGAACGATTCAAGGACATGGAGGTCTATGCCCTGGTAACCGCCGGTGTGGCGTCAAACGCCGTTCGCATCTCCAAGAATGAAGGAAAATTTTATGAGCCGGGGACCATCAATGTGATCCTTCTGTCCAATATGAAGTTGACGAACCGGGCCATGACCGGGGCCGTCAGTTGTGCAACCGAGGCCAAAACTGCGGCCCTGATGGACCTGGATGTGAGGAGCAGCGAGACGCCTCGCCTTCATCAGGCCACGGGTACGGGGACAGACAATGTCATCGTGGTCCAGGGAACCGGGGTAGAAATCGACCATGCCGGGGGCCACACAAAGATGGGCGAACTCATCGGGCGGGTGGTGTACCAGGGTGTTCAGAAGGCGATTTTTCGACAGAACGGGATCGTCGCCCATCGGAATGTCTTTCAGCGGTTGAAAGAGAGGCATATCAGTCCGTACGGCTTGATATTCGGGGGTTCATGCGACTGTTTGACAGGAAAGGACCGGCTTGTCGCTGCGCTTGAGGAGGTCCTGCTGAACCCTCGGTATGCAGCCCTTGTGGAGGCGTCTTTTGCAATGAGCGATGCCTGTGAAAGAGGACTCATCGCGGACCTGTCCGGTTTCGATGCCTGGTGCAGGGAAACGGCAGAAGACATCGCCGGGATAAAAATATCAAAGCTGAAGACACTGGTCGAGGCGGAATCCATGCCCCTGCCGCTGGGCATGTCCCTGAACGCGCTCTTGAATGGCGTCTGTTTCGGCAATCGCTGATCGGTCTCTCAGAGGAGTTAGGAGTTGGCGGATATGGGCGGGACGTCAGGTGAAAGTCTGTATGGGCTGCTCAGCCGGTCAACCGTTGGGGCGGTATCGCGTCTCCCATTGGCACAGACAGGATTCGATCTGTGGGGGAGTCTGGGAGTGTATAGGGGGTCTTTTAGTGGGGCGCGGGTCCTTTTTCCTTGACTCACAGACCGTATTTCCCTATAGTCCTCGCCTGAAAGGGGGCTTCTGGCCCTAACCCCTGCGGCTGGCGCAACACCAGTCGATTCGTCAGAGGGAAAAGCTGACCTGATATAAGGGTGAGTGGACAGGCGGGATAATTGTTGTTCAGCGCCTGTTTCGGCCAGAGGCGTCTTCATTGCGATCGCAGATGGATGGTTGTCTATTTTTACGATTCTTAATCCTGGAGGGTGCCCTATGAAGGTTTTGGTCGCGTATTTTTCCGAAACAGGAAATACTGAAAAGCTGGCAAAGGCCATTTTTGAGGCGGTCGAATCTCCTCACAAGGAGATCCTTCCCGTTCAAGACGTGACCCGAGTCGACGGTTATGATGTCATTTTCGCCGGGTTTCCCGTTCATGCCCACAATGTGCCCAGTAAGGTCGAGGCCTTTTTGAAGAACCTCCCTGAGGGACAAAAGGTAGCCTATTTCGCGACGCACGGATCCTTGAGGGGTGGAGAACTGGCGGTTACCGCCTTTTACCATGCCTTGAACATGGCGAAGAATGCAACGATTTTAGGGACCTTCGGCTGCCGTGGGAAGGTGAAGCAGAAGATTATCGACGGTCTCATGGACAAGCTTGAGCATCAGGCCTGGGTTCAGGAGGCTCAAAGCGCTGTGGGTCACCCCGATGAGGCCGATCTCGAAGATGCACGGTCCTGGGTCGAGAAAATGATGATCAAGGCCCACGCGCGCTGAGAAGATCCGTTTTTATCAGAAGATGATGGGGAAACACGCCCTTCAGGGACGATCTCTCGTCTCAGAAGGGATACCGTTTTCATCCCGCCCGTTTACCTTGCAGGAATCCGTAAGGCGGCAGTCCATCTGCTTTTGGGCGATGGCTTTTTGTCTTGCGGCATCACCCGTTTGTTTCAGAAGCAAAAAGGCTCTCCAGGCGAGCGGCCTTTCTTCCTTTCCAGGCCCCGCGGTGGTAGGCGTCGCTGATGAGAAGAGGGAGCGTCACCGTCGCTTCCCCGAACACCATCTGTTCATATTCCAGGTCTACCTTGCCCCAGGAGCAGGCCTCTTTAAGGGTGGAGCCCGATAGGCCGCCGTCCCGTTCGTCCGCAACCGTTAGCTGGATCGCGTATTTGTGGACAGGTCTTTGCTCTCCCAGTATGTCGGTTGCCACCACAATATCCTGAGTGAAATTTTTGGGGACCCCCCCTCCTATCATCAGGATTCCCGTTTCCCTGGCGGCCAGCTTTATCTCTGTCAACTCACGGAAATCGCGGACCGAATCGATGGTAACGTGCGAGTTTTTCCTGTGCCACTGATGATAGACCAGGCCAAACCCGGCAGACGAATCGGAAAATGCCGGGACAAAGATGGGGACTCCCTGTTTATAGGCGGAAAAGACCACCGAGGCCTGGGTCTTCAATCCTTCTGTTTCCAGATAACGGCCCATGGCATGAATGAATTCCCTGGAAGAATACGGCCTGGGGGGGAGGGTGTCGGCGATGTTGGCGATGGTCGTGTCGCAGACCCGCAACTGGTCTTCGTCGATATAGGTATCGTAGATTCGGTCAACAGCCAGGTTGCTCAATGCCATGTCATCTGCAAAAGGGCTTCCCCGGTAGTGCTTAAATCCCAGGGCCTCGAAAAAGTCCTGATCCACCATAATTGCCCCGGTGGAGACGATGACATCCACCATCCGGTTTTCGATCATGTCCACCACGATATGTTTGAGGCCGGCGCTGAACAGGGACCCTGCAAGGGTCAGGATGATGGTGCAGTCAGGGTCTGCCAGCATTCGGCTGTAGATATCGGCAGCCGTGGCGAGATTTCTTGCCTGGAAGGCTGTCTTAGCATACGCCTCCATAATTGGTCTTGCATCAAATGCCTTGATGTCAATGTGCTCTACAGGGGTGGTTAGTAATTCATTCTTGTTCATAACCCGTTCTTTCTCCTTAATCCCTGACTCCCTCAGGGGAAGACTCTGAGACATCTGAACCCCTATCGGTCAAAAATCATGCTCAGGGTACGATAGATCAGTTTTGCGGCCAGTAGATCAGGGGCCTTGTTGTTCGGGTGGGGCAACAGCTCTGTCACATCCATCCCCACCACATTTTTTTCTGCTATGACCGGCGACAGCAGGTTGAGGAGGGTGTACCAGTCGAGCCCTCCGGGTTCCGGGGTTCCGGTGGAGGGCATGATGGAGGGATCGAGGACATCGAGGTCAATGGTGATATACACATTCTTTGTCAGGGCCTTCAACATCTGTGGAACGATATTCAAGCCGCCAGCGATCTCATGGGCAAAGAATGTGCGTTCCCTTTTCAGGCCAGCGCATTCGGAGACATCCATGCTTCGAATTCCGGCCTGAACATAGGGACAGATTTCACCGATCCTGGCCATAACGCAGGCGTGATTGAACCGGCTCCCCTCGTAAGTTTCACGGGTATCGGAGTGGGCATCGAATTGCAGGACCGACAGGTTCGGGAACCTCTCCGCCGCCGCTCGAACCAGACCCACCGATACGGAGTGCTCCCCACCGACACCCACCACGAATTTGCGGGCTTCCAGAAGCGTTTTGGCACGTTCATAAACAGCCCCTGCCGTCTCCTCCGGGTCATCCGGACAATCGACAGGCGCCAGGGTCACGATCCCGTGTCTGAAGACCTCTGCGTCTGTCTCGATGTCATATAATTCCATATGAGCAGAGGCATCTATCATGGCCTGGGGCCCGAGATCCGCACCCTTCATCCAGGTGGAGGTGCCGTCATAGGGGATCGGCAGGACCGCGATAGATGCCGTCTCATAACGGCAAAAATCAACATCCAGCGCTCCAAATGCGCCAGGGTTCATGACTGATATCATGGGAAGCGATCAGGCTGCCCGTTGATAAGTTACAGGAAACTTTTCGCCCCGTTCGTATGTATACACGGAAGGGGATTTCGATTGAAAAAATCGTATGATATGGTCCTTTGCGCCTTCGACGTCAAAGGGCTTGCACGAGAATAGATCTACAAATACGAAATTTTTGCAAGGATAGGTGTGAAGGGAAATGTGGCTTTCAGCGATGATGGTAACGCCGGTAATCCCGGCATCTTCCGGTATCCGCCCGTTGTACCTGAAAACATAAGGCTGGGTTATCTTTGTCATGCCTATCTTTTCGGGCAGATCATTCAACAGGTTAAAACAGGCATCGAGGTCATTTAGGATGTCAGGGTTGCACTCACCCAGATCCAGCATCAAGTGGGGGCCGTATCCGTATATTGTCCGGTTCATTTTGCATAAATCCTCCTCAGTTGTGTAGTTTCAACATCTTTGTGGGGCTGTCAGGACAAGCGGTCCATGGGATTCACCGCCCATCAAAGGGTTCCGCTGACTGGAAACTGATGGCTTCCCCTCCAGCATGCCCCTTCGGTTCTTCAACTGATAACGCCCCAAGCCAATTTTGGGGAACATCCCCCTGAATGCGAAACCCAGGAGACCTTCCTTGCAATCGATTTCTTAGAAGATGCATCCTGTTTTTCAAAAAATTGAAAAGCCTATTTAATGTAATTTTACCTTCATGTCAAGCCATTTCTAAAAAAAATCCGCATGGATATTCTCATAAAATCCCTAACGCGGATGAAGGCAACCCAACTATCTCACACAAAGCCACAAAGCCGCAAAGGGGGTCTTATTTTTGGGCCTTCACATGAATTGTTTTTGCTTTTCTATGCCTGCCCAGTGAAACCATCTTTTTCTTTTGTTTCACTGAGGTGTCGCTGTTTCTCCGTTTCAGTCCATAAAATGGGGCGTAGGGAAATACAAAGAAATTTGGTAACTGTTTAGCGTTTTGTTAGAAGCGATGACAACCAACTGGTCCGTGGGGGTCTCTTTCCCAAAGGACGCAAC
>CAYLJZ010000060.1:0-16894 GCA_964384085.1 uncultured Desulfobacteraceae bacterium | reverse complement strand
TATATCTCGCATATTTTTCCCTCTTTTTACATCAGTTTTCTTGCACCGTCTCAATATACGACGGAAAGGGACGCGTATTTATCGATACCCAGGACCTCCGTGAGATTCACCCTTTTAGCAGCGGCATTCTGAAGTCCGAGCTAAGAAAGAAAATCGTACCACCGGACTGTCTGTTTTTTAAGGGGAAAAGGGGGCTCGACTTAGCGCCGGACGGCGCCAGGGTGATTATTGCCCGCAATGGAACTTGCTGCCGCTGCGATGGAAATTGCAGGAATTGCCGTTGCCCCTTGAAGAACGCAAGGCAGAATTGAGACAGATCTACATGTGGAGCCCTCGATATGGCGAATGCTCAGGAGAAAATGGTGCGCTTTGAAATGAGCGAAAAGACACTCAAATGTCTCTTGACAGCAGGACAGGTGTGTGCGGCCGATTTTCATTGCCTGGATTGTGAATCGAAGCAGTGCCTGTGGCGGCTCTGCCTTGAAAGTTGTGCGCCTTCCGTTGCGAGGTGCATGGACCGGTCTGATAATAGAGGACGCCTCTAATTTTGTCAAAAAAAACTTGACAAATTTTTTGAAGCGTATAGATTAGCCTCGTTTTCTGAAGTTAGAGAATCAAAACTCTATAAGGAATGTCTTACGGGCTCTGGCCGCTTAGGCGGCGCGGGGCAAGTGAAGGCGCGACTCGAGACGATAGCCTGTCGGGTTGCGCCTTTTTTTGTTTTCATGGACGGAAGGGAGGAACGAATTATGACGTTGGATGAATTGGGGCCGGGCAGTACGTGCCGCATCAAGGGGTTGTCTGTCCGCGATAAGCTGGGTCAGCGGCTTCTCGATATGGGCGTTTATCCCGGCATGCGGCTGAGGGTGATTCGGAACGCCCCCCTTGAAGACCCCATGGAGGTGGCGTTGGAGGGATTTTTCGTGAGTCTGCGCCACGAAGAGGCCAGATTTGTGGAGGTGGAACTCTAATGAAGCAGGAAAAGATCCTGGTAGCCTTGGCCGGCCAGCCCAATTGCGGAAAATCAACCGTCTTTAATGCGCTCACCGGCGCACACCAACATGTGGCCAATTACCCTGGCGTCACGGTGGAAAAGATGACGGGATATTACCGGCATGACGGGACCAAGGTCGAGGTGGTGGATCTGCCCGGGACCTACAGTCTTACGTCCTATTCCCCTGAGGAGAGGGTGTCCCGGGATTTCGTGCTCCATGAGAACCCCTCCGTAGTTGTCAACGTGGTGGACGCCTCCAACCTCAAGCGACAGCTTTACCTCACCTTCCAGTTGCTGGAGATGCAGGTCCCCCTCATTATGGACCTGAATATGATGGATGTGGCCGAGAGAAGGGGCATCGCCATCGATACGCGGGAATTGGGGAGGCTTCTGGGTGCGCCGGTGGTCCCCACCACCATGAAGACGGGACGGGGGAAGGAAGAGCTGCTGAACGAGATCGCCCATATTTCCGTCTCCGGCCGAACCTCGAAAACGGTTCAGGTCGACTACGGACCCATGGAGCCGTTGCTGCGGGAGATCCAGGACACGCTGTCCGCTGCGTCAAAGGTCCCTGGAGAATATCCCCTGCGATGGCTGGCCGTTAAGCTCATGGAAGGCGACGGCGAGGCCCGGGCACTGGTCGGGCGTAACTTTTCAAATCCGGAAGAATGCCTCGACGTTGTTGATAAGAGGAGAACAGCCTTTGAATCAGAGCACGGGGAGATGCCTGAGCGGCACATCGCCTTTCATCGGTATCAGGCGGCCGACACCATCACCCGATCCTGCATCAAGCCCAAAAAGGGAACGGAAAGCCCCCTCTCCGACAAGGTGGACCGCTTTGTCTGCAATCGCTTCTTGGGGCCGGCCATCCTGGTGGGGGTTATCTATCTTCTCTATTATCTCTCCATCGTACAGGGGTATAATCTTACCAACTACACCTGGCCCATTTTGGCAAAGCTCAGGGGTTTCACAGAGGCGCTGACGCCGAGCCCGGGGTTCATCGAAATTCCCCTGATCCGCTCCTTTGCCCTCTGGTTCGTGGACAGCATCAATGCCCTGCTGAACTACATCCCCATCTTCTTTATCCTCTTCGGGTTGATCGCCATCCTGGAGGACAGCGGGTACATGCCACGCATGGCCTTCATGTTGGACCGGCTCTTCAGCCGGTTCGGACTTCACGGCCAGTCCACCCTCCCCATGGTCCTGGGCGGCATCTATGTGGGCGGGTGCGCGATCCCTGGAGTCATGGCCTGTAAGGGCATACCGGATGAACGATCCAGGCTGGCCACGATCCTCATCATCCCCATGCTCAACTGCCTGGCCAAGGTCCCCCTCTACGTCCTTCTAATCAACATCTACTTTGCCGGTCAGAAGGGACTGGCCATGTTTTTCATCTCCACCATCAGCCTGTTGTTGGTGCTTCCGGTGGCCAAGCTCCTGACCCTCACGGTGCTCAAGAGGAAGCCCACGGCCCCCTTTATCATGGAGATGCCTCCCTACCACATCCCCACCATCCGCGGTGTCCTGGGTCGGGCCGTGGAACGGGTCTGGCTCTTTGTCCGGAAGATCATTACCATCGTGGCCGCGGTCGCCGTGATCATCTTTGTCCTGCTTCAGTTTCCGGGCCTCAGCAAGGACCGGACGGCCTATTACGAAAGCCAAAAGGAGGCGGCTATTGCCTCTTTTTATAGGAAAATTGCCGACGTCCCGTTTGCTCAAAAACTCCAGGGCGAACATCTCATGGCCCTGGTCCTCTATTGGGATGACTATAAGGGCGCCAAAATGACGGCTAAGGGCAAAGAGGCGCTTGCAGCAATCGACGCGGAATTTGAAAAGAAGAACCCCCTGTTTTTCAGGGTCGTAAACCCGGAAAAAGACAATGCCGCCAAAAAGGTGAACCGGGAATTCAAGACGTTATTCAAAGAAAGGCAGCAGCTCTTGAGGGAAATCAAGAAGGAAAAGATCGATGCGAGCTTTCTGGGCCGCATCGGAAGGACCATTGAGCCGGTCACCCGGTGGGCCGGGTTTAGCTGGCGGGTCAACGTGGCCCTTCTGAGCGCCTTTGCAGCCAAAGAGAGCAGCGTGGCCACCCTGGGCGCCCTGTACGACCAGGGGGAGACGGGGAACCAGTCTCTGGAACAGCGGATGGCCGAAGGCGAGGAGGGCTTTACGCCCCTTCACGCCCTTGCCCTGATGCTTTTCATGGTCCTCTATCCCCCTTGCATCGCCACGACCATTATGGTGAAGATCCAGTCCGGATCCATCAAATGGATGCTATTCTCCATGTTCTATCCCATGATATTGGGGTTGATGGCCGCCGTGCTGGTGTTTACCGGAGGCAGGGCCCTGGGGCTCACCGGCCTTCAGGCCATGTTTGTATTCTATGGGCTGGCCCTGGCGACCACCATTGCCGCAGGGTTGATGAAAAACAGTGAGGAGTTTTCGTAGAGGTTCAATTGTGTTGTAACCTCTGAACCGTGAACCCCTGAACGTTTAAATATCTTCTTAGAAAGGAGGTGAATTCCATGAAGAAAAGAGCCTTTTTGATCGGCCTGACAGTGCTTTTTCTGCTAACTGCCGGTCAGGTGTCTGCCCACACCCCGATTTGCTCCTGCTATGACAACGGGGACGGCTCCATCACCTGCGAGGGCGGGTTTTCAGACGGCGCTTCGGCCGCGGGCGTGGAGATGACAGTGGTGGACGCGGATGGAAAGGTCTTGATCAAGGGCAAGATGGATCAAGAGAGTGAGTTTAATTTTAAAAAGCCTTCCGGCCCGTTCAAGGTGCAGTTCAACGCCGGACCCGGGCATCTGGTGGAGGTGGAGGGAAAGGACATTTCCAAATGATCTTTTCCTCGCGGAGAAAACGGTTGGGAGCGGGGCGAATCCCTGAACGCCCGCCCCGCTCCCGGGGTGTTCCCTTTATGTTAAGGGGACGATGAACAGATTGGCATGAATCGCACAGAAAAATCAAGAAAGGAATCGCAGCAATGAAAAAATGGATGGTAACCGCGCTGGTTGGAATGGCCGCATTGGCCGTGTACGTCCCGGCCTTTGCCCATTTTCAGATGATCTACACACCGGAGTCGGCCCTCCAAAAAGGGGGCCCCATTGAGCTCAAACTGGTCTTTACCCACCCCTTTGAGGCCGGGCATACCATGGATATGGGAACACCGACTGCCTTCGGCGTCTTGCACAAAGAGAAAAAAGAGGACCTTCTCGGAAAAATGAAGTCGATCGAGTTTTCGAGCCTCTCGAATAAGGGGAAGGCCTTCGAGGCATCCTATGTTCTTAAAGGCATGGGGGATTTTGTCTTCTATCTCAGTCCTGTCCCTTACTGGGAGGGCTCTGAGAGCAAATACATTACCCAGCACACCAAAATGATTGTAAATGCGGCAGGGATACCGACGGATTGGGATGCAGAGGTCGGGCTTCCAGCCGAAATCGTGCCGCTCGACAAACCCTATGCCCTCTGGACCGGGAATGTTTTCAGGGGCATTGTCAAGCTCGGGGGGAAGACAGTCCCCTTTGCAGAGGTCGAGGTGGAGTACCTGAATCACGATGTCAAGGGAAATGGCTTTGTAGAGGACGCGAAGGCGAAGGCGCCTCAGGATGCGTTCGTTACGCAGACCATCAAGGCGGATGCAAATGGCGTATTCACCTATGCGATTCCCAGGGCCGGCTGGTGGGGCTTTGCAGCCCTGATGGAAGGGAGCAAGATCGACGGCAAAGACAGTGAGGTCGGCGGCGTGATCTGGGTCCAGGCCAGAGATATGAAGTGATCTCTGGAAACGGACCGAGTGAGCGGTGTTCAAGATGGATACAATTGTGGTTGCAGTAATCGCACTTCTGGCTGGCGGATATCTGTTCTGGCGTTTTCGGTCGGTAGTGACAGGAAGGAGGTCGCCCTCCGGGTGTGGCACATGCGGATGTGGGTGCAGTTGCAGCGAATCGGCCTGCGAAAGCAACCAGAGATTGGATATCGCACACGAGAAGCCAAGAAAAACAGGATCCGGAGATTGATATCCCCGGTTCCCTAAAAAAAGACTAGCCTTAAACGGTGCTGGTTCAAGGAATCAGCACGTGTCTTACGGGCCCCGTGAACAGACGGGGCAAGTGAAGGCGCAACAGGAGCCATTTAGGAAGGCGGGCCTGTCTGCGCCTTTTTGTTTGGCAAATGCATTTACAGATAGAGGGTCATCTCACCTCAGACACAAAGAAATAAACCTCTTGGTTTCAAGGGATGATCTCTGTGCCTCTGAGTGCTCTGCCTGCCCCGTAGCTCCGGAAGATGCTACTGGGGTGAGAAATTCAATTTAAGAGGAGGAAAGAAGAACATGAAGATGTCAATCATGAAAAAATTGTGCTTGAATTGCCTGTCCGCGGTTTGCGGCATTCTATTTTTAACTGGAAGCGGCTTGGCTTACGAGATCAACGACAAATTGTCCATTGGCGGCGTCGCAGCAGGGATCTATCAATACGACAGCCTATCGGATGCGCCGGACTATGACAGCACTGGAAGAGGGCTTCTGGCCATTCAGCCTGAGGCCAGTTTTACGCCGACGGAAAACGATGAGCTGTTTGTCAAATTTGGCTTCGGCGCGGGAAACGGCCTCATGGAGGATGGCAAGTCCCCCTTTATACTGGCGCCATGGGGCGGCGACACCGAGGGCGGAGTAAAGGATATCAACGGGAGAGGACGCGACTACCTCCTCACCGCATGGTACAAACATACCTTCAAATTCAGCGATGAGCATACCCTCGGCCTTACAGGCGGTATCATCGATTCGACCGATTATATCGATGATAACGCCTTTGCCAATGACGAGTACACGCAGTTCATGAACCAGGCCCTGGTCAACGGTCCCCATTGCTTCCTCCCCTCCTACGACCTCGGCGGCGCCGTGGAGTGGGATATCGCCGGCTTCTCCATCAGGGGTGTGGCCATGGCCCTGGGAACCAACGGTGAGGAAGGTGAATTCGAGGAACCCTACAACTTTTACGGGCTCCAGTTCGGCTATAAGGTGGACTTCGGGATGGGCGAAGGCAATTACCGCCTGCTCATTGACAGCACCAGCGATGATTTCAGTAATGTGGCCGCTACGAAGAAAGAACGGCTGAGCGCCGTTTCGATCTCGTTTGATCAGCAATTAGGGGATGTCCTCGGTCTCTGGTTGCGGTTCGGCTGGCAGGACGACGAGGCAGCTATTGATTATAAGGACAGCTATACTGGAGGTGTCAACATCAGCGGCAACCTCTGGGGTCGTGAACAGGACAATATCGGGATCGGTTATGCGCATTTGAGGGGCGGGAACCTGGATGTGGATAAAACGGATGTGTTTGAGATCTACGGGCGCTTTGCCCTGAACGATATCTTCGCCATTACCGGCGACGTCCAGTACATGAAGGATTCCTATAAGAACGGGGGCGATGACCCGAGCGCCTGGATCTTCGGACTCAGGGCAACGGCTGAATTTTAGGAAATTTTGATGATTTTAAGCTTGGCCTATAGGACTCTCTCCTCTTAGGCCCGAGAGGATGAGGCGTTTCGCCGATCGGCGAAATGTCCTCTCCTTTCATCAAATGGTATGGATTACACAACAACATAAGGAGGTCAGTTATGAAAAAGATGTTAAAAAGTGGATGGTTGGTTTCCGTTCTGTTGGCAGCCGTTGTTTGCATGGTCTCTGTTTCCCATGCGCACACCATTGTAAGCAATCAGGTGACCGTTAAGTCAAACGAGGTTGAAATAACATACGATTTTGATCAGGTGAAAATGGAAGTCGAGAACGGGGTTACCAAGATCTGCATCTGCAGATGCCTTTGTTTTAGGGCACTCCAACTTCTGGCGGCCCAGTTTACAGACGGTGTCGTTCCCAGGGACGATATCAAGGTCTATACAGGTTGGACCACCGATGGCGCAGAAGAGCTCTTTGTCGAGACCATGGGATGGGCTCATGAGGATTTGGCCTTTATGACAGGCGCGACCGATGCGGCCCATCTAACCATTGAGGATGCCTACTTCTTCTTTGTTCAGAAGTCCACAGACAAGGCGTGGAAGGTCCGAGCAAGCGCGCATCTCTATCCGAAGGAATTCTTCACTTACCGAACTCTCGTCAAGGCAGGACAGGCGACGGACGCGCAGAAGTCCTTCTTCCAGACAGCCCTTCGGCCCCAGGCCGTGGCCAACATGGAAGCCCTTCCCATGATCGATAAGTTTGATATCCAGGAGGTCGCATCTTTCGGACAGGATGGGGTCCTGCACATCCCGGCAGTGTTTGCATCGTGGGGGGCTGCATATGAAGTTGAATTGAATGATACGGGCAATTACGTCTTCGAGCTGATGAAGGCTGAGCCGCTCAACTGAAAAGGATCTTTAAGGAGTTGGAATGATCGGCATGAATATGCGTTCGGAGAAGTTCACTGTCAAGAGCCGCATCCCCGGACGCCTGCGCCTGAGGGTCCCGGCCATCCGGTTCTCTCAGGAGCGCGCCGACGCTCTGCAGACCTGGCTTTCCGCGCACCCAAGTGTCGTGAGTGCGGAGGCCAGGCCCAGGAGCGCCAGCGTCATTTTGTTCTTTGATCCTCATCAGATGGAAGCCACTGTTGTCCTGGATCTTGTGTCCAGTGCCCTGTCTGGAGTCCTCCATGCCCCTTTCTTCGAGGATCTCCCCGGTCCTTTGGACAGGGTCTCCTTGTCCGGGCACGCCGCGTGCGGCCTGGATTGCAGGGTTTGCCATCCGATACCCAGGACCTTGAAGCGTCGATCGCTGGCGGGGCGGCTGGTGGAGGTGGTGGCCATCACCGCCTTTGTAGGCTACACCCTCATCCGCCGATGGGTCTTCAAACTGCCCCTGTCCCAGGGTCCCCTGTCGCTCGTGGCGGGCGTCGCCCTGGTAGCGGCCATTCCCCTGTTCCGACATGCCCTCGAAGACCTCAGGCAGGGAAAGGCCATGAGCCTCTTTCCCTTTCTGGCCGGGACCTGCGTCCTTGCCATAGTGGTGGGGGAGGCCATGACCGCCCTGGAGGTGATCTGGATCCTGCGTGTGGGCATACTGCTGGAGGATTATGTGGCCGAGCAGTCCCGCCGGGCCATCAGTGAGATCCTCCAGGTAGCGACCAAAGATACGTATATCCTGGTGGACGGGGTGGAGGTCCAGGTCCCGGTGGATCAGGTTCAAAAGGGAGATCTCCTGGCCGTTCACACCGGCGAAAAGATCCCGGTGGATGGCATGGTGGAACGTGGAGAGGCCCTGGTGGACGAGGCCCACATCACCGGAAGGGCCGAACCGGAGCTTCGCACGACCGGGGACCGGGTCTTTGCCGGCACCATCGTTCAGAAAGGGGTCATCGTTGTTTCAGCGGAAAAGGTGGGAGACGACACCTATCTCTGCCGCATTCTCCACATGGTGGAAGACGCCATCGAAAACCGCGCCCCTGCTGAAAAACAGGCGGACATTCTGGCCGGCCGGCTCTTCCGGCTGGGCGCCTTTGCCACTGTGACGACCCTCCTGCTGACTGCGGATCCCTTTCGCGCCTTCACCGTCATGCTGGTCATGGCCTGTCCCTGCGCCACGGTCCTGGCCGCATCCACGGCCGTGAGTGCAGCCTTGGCCAACGCGGCACGCAATCACATTCTGATCAAAGGCGGTCTGCATCTCGAGACAGTGGGAAAGGCCGACTGCTTCTGCTTTGACAAGACCGGCACCATCACCGCCGAGGTCCCCGAGGTGATAGAGGTGATTCCACGGGCGCCCAGACAGACCGAGGCCCAGGTTCTGGCAACAGCCGTGATCGCCGAGATCCACAATGAGCATCCCATGGCCAGAGCCGTGGTCAATGCCGCAAAAGGCCATGGCATTACGCCGGCGCCCCATGCGGAATGTGAATTTGTCCTGGGTCGGGGCGTCACGGCCAGGACCAACGGAGACGTCATCCTGGTGGGGAACGACCGGTTCATGAAGGAGCATCACATTCCGGTAACCTATTTCAAGGCCCGATCGGATGAGCGGATTCAGCAGGGAAACACGGTCCTCTATGTAGCCAGAAACGGAAAGCTTCAGGGGATGATCGTGGTGGCCAACGGGGTGAGGCCCAATGCAAAACCCGTTCTGGACTGGCTCCGGAAGGACGGTGTGTCATCGCTCTATCTTGGCACCGGAGACACCCGGCCTGTAGCCGAAGCGATTGCCCGATCCCTCGCGTTTGACGACTTTCGGGCCGAGCTCCTGCCCGAAGACAAGGCCTACTATGTGGAGCGTTTCGAGCAGGCCGGCAAACGGGTGGTGATGATCGGCGACGGCGTCAATGACGCCCTGGCCCTGTCCAAGGCCACAGTGGGCGTGGCCATGGGGGCCGGTGGGGCCGAGGTGGCTATCGAGGCGGCCGATGTCGCCCTGGTGGACAGTGAACTGGAGCGTCTGGTCACGCTACGGCAGCTCAGCCACCAGACCCTCAGGACCATCGAGCAGAACTACTATCTCGCCACTTCCACCAATGTCCTTGGAATTATCCTGGGCGCAGCAGGATGGCTGACCCCCGTCATGGCCGGCATGCTGCATATCGTGCATACATTAGGGATTGTGCTCAATTCGAGTCGGCTGTTGAACTGGAAAGCGCCCGGGTTGCCGCAGGATGCAGAGGGGGAGAATGGATGAATGAAAGCCATTGACGACATGAACGATGAACAAATCATTGCGGGTCTTTTGAGCATTGTGCCGCACGCGGTCATCGCCCACCATATTCCCGGCCGCATCCGGTTGAAGATCTCCCTTGAGGGTGTCAAGGCCCTCAACGGCAGGATGAATGCCGACAATCCCCTGCGGATTCCGGGCATCCTGAGCACACGGATCAACAGGTTCGCTCGATCCGTCATCATCGATTATGACGACAGGAAGATACCGTATGACCTGTGGGAGCGTCTGGGTCGTATCGAGGAACGGCCTGAAGAGGCAACCGATGTGGTGAAGCAACTCCGCGCCGTGTTGGCTGATGAAGGCTGATTTGAACCACGAATGCGGGTCTACTGATAGTACGCAGATCCTCAAAATGGATGGAAGGAGGCGAAAAACAACCCTGAACCCCTGAACCTTTGAACCCTACAGAACCCTATACAAGAGAGGAGGTCGTAATGGAAGGAAACACAGGAATTCAACCACAAAATGGTGCGCAGATGAACGGCCCGCCTGCTGACAGCCAGGGCGGAGGCATAGCCGGGGCCCAGGGGGGACAAACCCCCTTTCCCCAGGGCCAACCACAGCCTGGAGGGCCCATGATGAGCGGGGGGGGCTCTGTAAATCCACCCGCCCAGGGGGGCGGCGCTGAGGAGTCGTGCTCATGCAGTAAAAACGAAACCCTTGCACCAGCCGGGTCGGGGCAGGTCCCTGGCAATTCAGGGCTTTCGGGTCCCGCAGGCACACATCCGGGGACCATGGGGCCTCCCGGAATGAACCCGGGCTTCACGGGGCCTGCGGGCATGAATGCGGGTCAGCTCGGATCACAGGGGGCCTGGCATCCTGGCAACGCTCCCTACTCACTGGGCAACATGGGAAACCCCGGGCCTTCCGCAGGGCCGTTTTCACAGCCAGGCCAGGCGCCATGGTCCTACCCGGGTCCGGCGCAGATGGGGCCGCAACCCGGGGCCTTTCCGGGCCAGGGACCACAGCCCATGTTTCCGCCTCCGTATACGGCAGCTCACAATCAACCACCGTATCAACCTTGGGGCCATCCCGCTTCAGGCCCACAGGGATTCGGGACGTCTACAGGCCCTCAAACGGGGCACATGATGCCGGGTCAAGGTGGCGGTTACATGGGCGCGGACGCCCATCATATCTATCATGATGAAAACCGCTTCGGTCAAATGGCCGATATGGTAGGGCGGTTCTTGAAGGGCGAGGCCACTACGGCAGATATGGTCAACGGCCTGTTCAGCCTCAACTTCCGGGACGACCAGTTCTGGAAGGGGGCGCTGCTGGGCGCCGTGGCCATCCTCGTTTTTAATAGTGATGCGGTTCACCAGGGTCTGGGCAAGTTCTTCGGGAGCAAGGCTTCAGATACCGACGTGGCGAGTGTGCCTGCTGAGAAAACCACACAGAAGAAGTCAAAATAGACAGGGAGACGCGTTTTGTCTTCATATAGAAAGGAGATTACCATGCCAAATCATTCCAATCACCCCCACGCTCTTCAGCAGCCTTCATATGTCACGACAGTCCCATCCTCTTATATGGCCCCCAACTACTATGTATCCGCTGGCATCCTCGGGACGGTCGTAGGCGGTAGCGCAGCCCTTGCCGCGAACCTGCACAAGGTCCAGGGCAACGAAATGACGATGAAAGAGGCCGTTGTGGACAGTGTTGCCAAGGGGGCCGGCGCCGGGGTCGCCACGGCCGCAGCCACTGCCGTGGTCTCATCGGTCCGCTTGGGCTCGTTCGCGTCTTTCGTCCTGATGGTGGCCACGGCCACGGGTGTGGGCTATGTCTTGAATTCCGTTGGGAAGTCTGTTTCCGAAAAGGCCTCGGAGGCCGCAAAGAAAAAATAGCCAACGACATTTAGGAATTCTGGAATTTAGGGATTCAGGAATTCCTCAATCCCTCAATCCCTCAATTCTCAATTCACTTTTGGTCTCACTACTTATGAACGGTTCTTTTTAAAGCAATCCTGTGAAGCACGCTTCACACTGAAGAGAAAGGAAGAATCTTATGTCAGCACATCATCATCCTGATTATTCAAATCCCGGCGTTTACCCGGGGGCCACGGACGCTCCGATGCACCTGCCTGCCGCCGCCTATGACGGGGGTGTTTACCATCAGGCTGCAGGACCGGGGCCATTGCCCTATGGCGTCTATGGACAAGTTGACGGGTATTCGGCCGCCGGTTATGCGGCCACAAGCTATCCTCAGGAACAGGCATACCCGTCTGCCACCTTTCTGGGCCTCAATTTTCGAGATCAGCAGTTCTGGAAAGGGGCCATCCTGGGAGCAGCCGTCACCCTGCTGCTGACCAGTGAGTCCATGCAAAAGGGGATCATCAAGGGCGTTGCCAGGCTGTACGGGGCTGTCCAGGGGGGCATTCAGGAGATCAAGGAGAAATTTGAAGACGTCCAGGCGGAAATGCACCAGGAAAGCGAAAAGAAATAGGCGGAGGGCCATGGAAAAGGCTGAGGTAAAGGAGCTCACCAAATCAGGGATGGTCGTCTCCCTTGGTGTGCTTGCCTGGACGGCCCTGGGAAGAGGTCGCCGAAACTGGACCCTGCACACCTGGGCCGGCATTGCCCTGGTCGGGTTTTCCGTGTGGCACTACAATACGTACCAGCCGCATGGAAAAGGGCATTCATCACACAGAAAGGAGTAGAATCATGCCAGTGCCGTTTTTTTCCCATCCGATTGGATGGCTGGTTCTTGGCGCCGTCGGATACCTGATCTACAGGTCCGGCAAGAAGGCGGGAGAAAAAAAGGTGGAAGACAGGGATGAGAGCAAGCCGGTAAAACAGAAAGACGCGTAGCTGTTTTTTTCGGTTTTTGCGTACTTTCAATTTTTCGCTGGTTATTTCTCTTGGTCGTCATTCCGGCATGCCCTCAGCCGGAATCCACTCGGGCGTATTTCTGGATTCCGGCCAAAACCGTGCCGGAATGACGGAAAGTTAGGCTTGCAGATGAAGGACACGGAACCAGCCCTGAGAACGCGACAGGGTTGTTCATTTTTCTCATTCTCAGCCTTTGGAACCCACAAATACGCAAAAACCGGATGAACCACTTTCTCCGTCCACAGGTTGATCGAAAGGCCAGGGCGCCCGCCGTATGGTGAGGGTAAAAGCTCGAAAATGAGCGCCCACAGGTGATTCTTGCCCTTTTTCATTAACGTCATGCAGATCGATCACGTTCTATTGTAAACCTGCGGTCATTACAGGGCAGGGACAGAAAGAAAGGCCATGACAGAGGGAGAACACCCACCAAGACGCCGACTGCGAGTCGTTCACGATATACCGGGCCGAATGCGAATTCGCAGCCCGTATTTGGGCGATCCGTTTCTGGATACCCGTTACCTGGAGGCTTTCCTGCAGGCGGTTCCCGGCGTGGAAAGCGTTCGGTTGAACAAACCGGCCGCCTGCGTGGTGGTTCGTTATGATGACGGGGCCGGCACCCGAAAGAAGATTCTCGATGTCCTGGAATGCCCTCCTGGGGAGATCCATTGCGAAACGTACGATTTTTCCCATCCCCCGGACCTGACCAAGACCATCCGGGTGGCCATGTCACTGGTGCTTGCGCCGTTCCTGCCGATTCGCCTCCGGGCGCTCCTGACCTGGTTGACGGCACTGCCGATCCTGGCCAAGGGCGCCGACGCCATTCTCAATAAAGGCATAACGGTTGAGGTCCTGGATGCAGGGGCTGTGACGTTCACCCTGCTGCGGCGGGACTACTTCTCACCCACCGCCATTGTCCTGTTGCTGACCTTCGGGGATTATTTGCAGGAACTCACCGAGTACAGGTCCAACCGCCTGCTCCTGAGCCTCTATAAGCATGAGGTCGAATGGGTATGGATTGAAGTGGACGGCGTGGAGACACGGTTTCCCATGGAGGACGTAAAGGTGGGGGATATCGTGGTCTGCGGGCACGGGGAACTCATTCCCGTGGACGGGGTGGTGGTGGAAGGGGCCGCCGCGATCAATGCCAGTTCCATCACAGGAGAACCCCTCCCTGTGGATGCGACGCCGGGCGCCGAGGTCTTTTCGGGCACCGTGATCGAAGAGGGTCGCATCAAGATCAGGGCCGTGCGGGTCGGGTCCGAATCCACGACAGCCAAGATCAGCCAATACATCGAAAAATCGCTCAAGAACAAATCCCAGGTTCAGACCGAGTCGGAAACCCTGGCCAACCGTCTGGTGCCGCTGACCTTCGGGATGGGTCTCTCCATCTTTGCCGTCACCGGAGACATCCGCCGTGCCTCGGCCGCCCTCACCGTGGATTATTCCTGTGCTCTGAAGCTGTGCAGTCCGGTGGCGGTCAAGACCGGCATGAACTCGGCTGCTCAGGGGGGGCTGGTGATCAAGGGGGCCTCAGCGTTGGAGGCCTTTTCGAAGGTCGATACCTTTGTGTTTGACAAGACCGGCACCCTCACCCGGGGCTCTCCGGAGGTGACGGACATTGTCTCCTTCAATGGATGCAGCGAAAACGAGGTGCTGGCCCTGGCCGCCTCAGCGGAAGCGCACTACAAGCACCCCATGGCCTCGGCTATTGCGGCTGCAGCCAAGAAACGGGGCGTTCCGCAGATTGAAGTCGGCGAATGCGATTTTATCGTTGCCCATGGGGTTTCCGCGTTTGTGGGTTCCCACGAGGTGCTGGTGGGAAACCGTCATTTTGTGGCTGAAGACGAGGGGATTGACTGCAGCAGGAGCGATGGGACTGCGGGGGCGCTCCACGCCAAGGGGAAATCGACCCTTTACGTTGCAAGGGACGGCGAATTGGCCGGATTGATCGCCATTCGGGACGTGATACGGCCCGAGGCCGATGCGGCCCTTCGCCGGCTGAAATCCCTGGGAATCGAGCATCTGGTGGTGCTTACCGGCGATCAGGAAGAAGCGGCCCAGGTGCTCAAACGGGCGCTGCCGATTTCAGAGATTCACTGGAATCTCCTGCCCGAGGAAAAGGCCGTCATCCTTGAGAGGCTCAAGGCCGAAGGCCGCTCCATTGCCTTTGTCGGCGACGGCGTCAACGACGCGCCGGCCCTGATTCGAGCGGATGTGGGGGTTTCCATGCCCGGAGGCGCGGACCTGGCCAGAGAATCGGCCCAGGTGCTCCTGTTGAAGGAGGACCTGATGACCCTTCCCTTTGCCCGAGAGATCTCCCAGCGTGTCATGAGCGTCCTGCGAAACAACTTTCGTTTGACCGTGGGAATCAACAGCGCGGTGTTGCTTATGGCGCTCACGGGCCTTGCGTCTCCATTGGCCGTAGCGATCCTTCACAACGGCAGCACCATAGGACTCCTGGCCTATGCCCTGGCCGCGACCAATCTGCGCCCTAAAGGAGAACCAGAGGCAGCCGAGGCGATTTCTTAACTTTAGGCACTTTAGGCACTTTAGTCACTTCTTGAGTTTCGGGCGTCGCCCGCGTTAGCGGAGATTCATGATGATGGTGAACCTTGAAGAAGCCGATGCAGGCGATGTGTTGCGTCTCGTGCGTGTTGGGAACAGCCATCTGGCTCACGACCTGGGTCGCATTGGTCTGGAGCCGGGAAGCAAGCTGGTCAAGTTCCCAAAGGAGGAGATGAAACGCCGATCGGTACGCGTGGCGAGTCCCGATGGCAACCACCGGATTCTGGGCGGCGGCATGAGCGCCAAGATCGTTGTGGAGAGACCGGACGGTTCCAAGACGCCGCTGTCGCAGATGAACCCAAAGGAGCAGGGGGTAATCGCTGCCCTCACCGGAGGCCCCGGGCTTCGGGATACCCTGAAGACGCTCGGATTTTCCATCGGGAACACAATTCGTCTCATCCGGTTGCTGCCCCCTATGGAGTACATCGCAGTGGTGGACAAACAGAAGCACGTCCACCTCCAGGAAGGGATCGCCTCCAAGATATGGGGCGTTTCAGAGGGGGCTGAAAAGCAGTTTACATCGGCCGGGAAATGGAAGGACTTTTCGGTCACGAAGCTTCTGGGAGGCGTCAGGGCCAGGGGGTATCTGGAGAACCTCCATATCAGCCCGGGCACAAACCTGGTGCTTATCGACATCGAGCAGGGCAAACGCATTGCCTTTGGGCCTCAGGATCATCTCGCCATCGAGACCATGGACGGCCTCCGCATTCATCTCGGACCTAATGAGGCCAGGGCGATCTATGTGGAAAAGGCGCAGGTATCGCCTGGAACGTGATGCACTGCAAATATCGCCCTGATCGGCGCCTTTGCCGCCAAGGAAGTGTTCGTGTCCACCCTTTCCACGGCCTACTCCATGGGGGATGTGGATACGGAAGAGGCCCAGAGCCTCAGCCAGCGGATCGCCGCGGATCCCACAACTGGACCATGCCCGGCGTGATCGCCATCATGGTGTTCATGCTGCTTTACGCCCCCTGCATGGTCACGGTGGTCATGATCATTCGTGAAGCAGGGCTTCGGTGGGCCCTCTTTTCCATCTTCGGGTCCATGGCGTTCGCCTTCACCCTCGCCATCGTCGTTTACCAGGCAGGCATGCGGTTCTTCTAAAGGCTCGTTCAGGGGAAGGGGAAATGGCTATCGTGCGGAGATATAGGAACAGACTTCGTAATATTCTGGTGGCAGGCCTCCTTGCTGTCAGTCTCGGCTGCGCCACATGGGAAGACTATCGCGACGCCAGTGGTGCAGGCAAAGCAAATGCAGAGGCTGCCATATTCAAGGCGCATCTGGAGAATACACACCGGATCGTCAGAGCCTCAGACGGACGTGTAGAATATCAGGTCGATTCAGGTCAGACGTTAGCGCTCGGGTTTACCGCCCATCCACGTGTAAGACTCCTACCCGGCAAGTACATTATTACCATTAAGACATGGCCATTCGGGTCGTTGCATGAATTCGAAGTCGATCTAAAGGCTGGCCACGTATACAAAGTTGAAACGTACTTGTGTTCATTCGAATGCATTTCGAGCGGCAAACCCTATCGTTATGACATGTGGATTCAGGATTTCACGACGCGTGAACGGATATCGGACATCGTCTCCGAGTGCTATTTGCGAGAGAAGAGACAGAGGGAGAGGCAGAAAGTACCGTGTCCGGAAGACTAATATTGTCCGGTTGGACATTCGGTTCCCCATGGCAGGGCATTTCCTGTTTTCCAGCGTATTAGATACCCTGCCCCATTAGCCCGTGAGAGGCATCAAATGACATCGATACCCAGATTGGCGGATGATGACCACCCGCTGGTTCGGGAGACAGCGGAAA
>CAYLJZ010000059.1:0-17457 GCA_964384085.1 uncultured Desulfobacteraceae bacterium | reverse complement strand
GGGCTTTTTTTGAAAATAATTGAAATTTTTTTCAATCCTTATATCGGAATTCCAGTCATAAAACTCATTAGTTCCTTATCGCCGTGTAAGCGACAACATGTTGTAAGATAGGGTTCAGCATTCAGTGTCCCTTGGGCCGACTGTCATTCAGTCGTCATTCCATGGTCATTCAGTGGTCATTCGATCGCTAAAGGGTCCTGCCTGTCCTCAGGTCCGAAAACCGGAAACTGAGACCTGTGGCGGGAACAGAAGGTTCGGATTCTCGACTGCCCGAAGGCGCCTCTTTTTCCAAGCACAGTCTTGGAAAAAGCCTAGGCTCTTACCACTTGAGTTTTGTGAAAAAAACACAAGAAATTTATTACGATGCTGGAAAAGTTAATAATATAAATGGGTTACTGGCGATGAATGACAATTCAATCACACAAAGCCACAGAGCCCGCAGAGGAAAATCACAACAGAAGTATTTTTTACATTTAATATAATCTCTGTGTCTCTGTGTCTCCGTGTGAGGCCTTTTTGGTTCCGGCTTGTCCGGGTTAGGATAAACGAGAAGGACCGCATTGATTACACCAAAAGGAAATGGGTCAATGTTCTTTTTCGCCGGCAATCCGTTTGACGACGTCCCAGTCACTGACCGAATCCACGTCAATGGCAGCGTCCGGAAACGGCATGATGACAACACCCGCTTTAAAGCCCAGACGGTGCGATACGCGATCCAACGCCCCGGCGAGCGTCAGGCGGCCCGATACATATCGCATCACCGCAATCCAGCCGAATGCATGGATGATACGCAAGGGGCTTTTGCGCCGGTGTTCCACCTGACGCCAGAACAATGCCGCGGCACGCGCCTGAGGCGTCAAAAAGGCAAAAAGATTGCATGAGCAGTAGGCCCCATCCTTGAAACGATAGGCGGTTCTGCGCGTTTCCGGGCAGGCCGCGGTCACGGTTTCATGCCGGGCAACCGCGGCAACCACATCGCATGCCGAGGCCAGGGCCTGGAAACAGAAGTGATCAACGATCCGGGGGCTCAACAGTGCATGATCGCTCGTCGTTAAAAGCACGGGCGTTTGTTCCGGAAGCCGTTGCATGACCTGGTGGGCGCTTGCACTCGGCGTGGCCTGATTTTCAAACCACCGGACCCCGCCGGCGGCAATACGGGCCCTGAGTTCAGGTTCCCGCGCCATAACGGTCCCGGGCGGACCGCACAGGATCCGCTCCCCCACGTGGCAGGAGGCGCGCAGGGCTTCCAGAACCCTGAAGACCATGGGGACGCCGCCAATCGGGGCCAGTGATTTACAGCTGACGCCCGCTGCTTTGGCGACCGCATTGACCGGTTCCCGGTCCGCGGCCAGTATAATGGCCGTAAAGCGTGACAGGGAGGTATTCATAAATCCGCCATATCACAAATTCTTGCTGTAAATACGATACGTTTTGTATGCTCTGCCATGGATGTCCTCAATGATTTTCCGCATTCCGGTGTTATCTTCCAGTATCCAGGAAAGCTCGATGTTTTTGACGCCGTAACCGACGACCGGTTCCAGCAGGTCGCCGATCACGCGATATGCGAGCCCCGCACCCAGCAGGCTATCGTGATAGCGACGGCGAATTCCCATGAGCGGGATTCGCGCGGTTTCAGGATGCGTTATCTTCATATGCCACAACAGTTTGAACCAACCAAAAGGCCATATCCGTCCCTTACACGCACGGATGGCCTCATTCAGGTTTGGGATCACCACCATGAATGCCGCGGGGACCCCATCCACCTCGGCGATCCTGATAAAATTTTCATTGACAAGCAGTTTCAGATCCTTGCCGAGATGTTCAAATTCCTCCCGGGTAAAAGGCACGAATCCCCAATTGTTGGACCAGGCGTCATTGAAAATATCGTAAATGGTCTGCAAGTCTTCCCGAAACCGTCTTTTTCGAAGCGTTCTTGTTCGGATACGGCCTTTGGTCCTATGGATGACGGTTCCCATGGCCTTCGAAAATTCAAAGGGCACATCTATGACATACGCCAGCAGATCTTTCGCCTTTTGATACCCGCATTGCGTTATGCGCCGGCTGTAGTAAGGGCGGGCATGCCCCATCATCACGGAAGGAGGCGTGTCAAACCCCGCGATGAGCATGCCGCATTCCTGGTTGATGGACAGATTAAACGGTCCCCGGGTCCTTTTCATGCCCCGGGTGCGCAACCAGTCTTCTGCGGTACCCAGCAGCGCCTGAAAGGTTTCCATGTCATCCTCGGCTTCCAACATTCCCCAAAACCCGGTGTCGTCTTGATAACGTTCAAGGTGAAGCCGATCGATCTGGGCGCTGATCCTTCCCACGGGCCTGCCGTCCCGGTAAGCCACCCAAAGACAACAGGCGGCATGCTGGAAATAAGGATTTTTGGGGGAAAGATGCATTCGTCGTTCAAACAAAAGCGGCGGCACCCATACCGGGTCGCCTTGATAGAACGCTTTTGGCAAGCGAATAAAGGCATCCCGCCTCCGGCGGTCCTCGACCTTCACGATTTTAACAGATCCACATGACATGCGTTTTCCAGAAGGTTACGATATTTGGTGGTCTCGTAAAAAGACCGATTTTGGCCTTTTTGCCATCGATAACCCATTGAAATCATTAAGTGCGAATTGTGGATTTTTGACTTTTTACGAATGCATCAATATTTGGATCACCTGTCCCCATGAACAGCACCCAAAAAATAACGAAGAAGAATGGCCCGAAGCCTTCAGCCGGGCGACTTCCGGGCACTGCGTCGGTTTAGAATGGCTTGTGTTTCTTCCGAAGGTGAAAAGTGTTCCACAACAGCTCCTTAATCCAAATCTATTCCCATAGGAATGACTGATCACTCCATTTTTACGAAAATAACATGGGCTTGCTTTGAAACCCGGCCCAAAATCGTATGAAACCGGGCTACCGCTTTACAGCATCCCAGCATGCCTCAACGATTTTTCTAACCGTCCGGGGATCCAGATCAAACAATCCGAAAGATACGTCCCGAACCAAAAAAATGATTGGGCCAAAGGTCAATGCCGTCAGTACCGGCAAAGGCAATTCTTTAACGATTTTCTGATCCCTGGCCGATTCAAGCAAGGCGTCCACCGGATGAAACTGATCCGGGTCCTTTTTGGTCCTGTCGACGACCAGCATGTCCCGCCTATGTGAAACGCCAAAGGGGGAATTGAAATACTGTTCGTTAAAAGTCTGTATTTTTGGGTTTTCCAGAAGAAAATGGAAAATATTAACCCCCAATTGAAGGTATTGTTCCCGAATGGGCGCTTTGGGATCGTGATCCTGTAGAACCGCCTTGCTCATTTGGCCCGACACATGCCGGAACACCTGATGAATCAGGTCCTCCTTGTTATTGAAATAGCGGTAGATGGACCCTTCTCCCACCCCGGCTTTTGCGGCAATTTTGGAAGTCGGCGCCCCATGAAATCCATTTTCGGTGATGAGATCCAGGGCCGCCATCACGATGGAAAGCCTTTTGTCCGCTTTTTCATGCTTGTTTGACATCCTGCTTTCCTCTCACCGGCAAAGTGATTAGTCACTCCGAAATTATATTTTGCAAACTCCTCTGTCAAGAAGAATATGTCATGTTAGGCCCATTCCAACGAGAAAACCCAAAAAAAGGCCGTACCCGCAAGCACGGACTCCCCCCCTTCAACCAGAGTATCCCATATATTGTGGCCTATCACATCTTTCGGTGGGACGGGAATCCTTCCCGTTTGGCCGGCATTCCATTCAGATCCCCCAGGCCCAAAATCACGCACAACTTTCTTGACGTACAGGGTCCATTATTTATATGATGCCATCATATCTTACAGAGTCTTGACAATGGGCGGAAGCCCCCTCGCGTGGAAATCACGGCTTTTTCACGCGGCTGTGACGTCCGCATTCATCCGGTCGAGCCAAAAGCCGCCTGAGCTACCGTTTTCAGACGTTCGTAATTGTTTTATTATTAAGGAGGGTTCCTGTCAAAATGTCCGCCGAATTGAATCATCTGGAATACTACCGTCTTCCCTGGAATTACACCGACAACGGCATTTCCTGGCTGGAGCCGACCACCCTGTGCAATCTCAGGTGCAAGGGATGTTACAGAGACCCGAACGGACACGGTCATAAGACATTGGAAGAGGTCCGCTCCGATCTGGAGGTCTTCCGGAAATCCAGAAAAAGCGACTGCATGAGCATTGCCGGTGGCGACCCTCTCATTTATCCCCATATCGTGGAACTGGTCAGGATGGTCAAGGACATGGGGTGGAAGCCCATCGTCAATACCAATGGTGTCGCGCTCACAAAATCCATGCTGAGAGAGCTGAAGAAAGCGGGGGTTTTCGGATTCACGTTCCATATCGATACCAGCCAGACCCGGCCCGATGTGGCCGCGACCACCGAAAGGGAACTCAATGAGGTGCGGCATCATTATGCGGGCATGGTGGCCCGGGCCGGCGGCATCGCCTGCTCCTTCAATGCCACCATCTCCGGGAAAACCATTTCCGAGATCCCCCATATGGTCCGCTGGGCACAGGAACACGCCAATATCGTCCACACCATGGTCTTTATCCTCTACCGTTCCCCCAACCTGACGGGGGAGTTTGATTTCTACGCCGGCGGCAGGAAAATCGATCCGGGAACATTGTATCGTGAAACCGATTGGGGCGGCGCAAAGACGTTGATGGCAAAAGACGCCGTGGAGATGATCCGAAAAGGGGATCCTTTGTATGAACCCGCGGCCTATCTGAATGGAACCGCAAGGCCCGAATCCCTGAAATGGCTTCTGGCCAACCGCATCATTTTCAATGGGGAGGTCATGGGGTACATGTCCCCCAGGCTCATGGAGTTGATCCAGACCTTCAGCCACCTGTTTACGGGAACGTATCTTTCCTATGCCGGGCCCAAAAGTGTGGCCCGCGGCAAGTTGGCATCCCTTGCGGGGGGGCTCATGGACAAAAAAATGAGGGGAGTCCTGGCCAATGTACTCAAACAGGTCCGCTCCAGGCCCGCAACCCTCTTTGAGCCGGCCTGTCTCCAAAGCCTTATGATCATCCAACCCGTGAACTTCGAGCCGGACGGCCGGCAGGACATGTGCGACGGTTGCCCGGATATTACCGTTCATCAGGGCAAACTGGTCTGGAGCTGCCGGCTTGAGGAAATGAATCGGCACGGGGTATTCCTGCAAACCGTACCCAAAGAGGACAAATGCCTTCTTCCGCCTGCCTGATTTTTTCATCCGCCCCGCCCGGGAAAGGCCCGGGCCGCCCACACGGCCGGGCATCTCTCGGGCGCCTATCTGAACCCCCTTTGGCTGTAAAGCCGCCGGAATATCACAAAGACCCCGATCAAGGGATGTTTTCTCAGCACGGAATCATCGGGGATACCCACCCCGGAGTGGCGCTCGATCTTCCACAGGATGTAATCCAGACCCCCCTTGAATGTGAAAAGGCCCTTGACAAGCCGCAGTATTGACAGACATTTACCCTGTACCCGGCGGGTTTCCCATGCCATGCGATTGAGAAAGCGCCTCAAGCCCGAAATATTCGACCGGTAGCGGACGGGATCGGTCCCATGAATCTCCTCCACCTCAAAGGGAACCGCCGCCATGGCGCTTCGGCTGATCCTGTTATAATATGTCAGGGCCCCTTCCACCAATAGGGTCGGTCGGTCCTTTGTTTCCGCTCTCAGTTCCGACCGGTAACTGAGAAAAAGCCCTTTGCACCACAACTCCCGGGCACTGAACCGGGGGGGAATCCGGGGGAGCGAACGGCTGATAAAGGTAACCACGGCCCGGGCCAGTGCGGCATGGATTTGTTGCGCGGTCTTTTCCGATCGTGCGTAGAGCAGGCGTACGGGCTGTGCAAACCGGGCCCACAGGTAGGAATGAAACCACGCCGTTGAAGTTCCGCGCTGAAAATCGGCCAGGGTGAGCACCGCGTACTTGGCGCGCAGAACCCCCCCGGCGTGCGGCACTTCCATGTAGAACACATCGGGCGGCAGCAACCGATTCAACAGGCCAAGAACGGCATTCCCATGGACCGACGGATAGGCATCCACCAGCACGTACAGGTCAATGATCCCCTCCGTATCTTGTCCGGACCGCATGCATGACCCATAGAACAGGATGGCCCGGGTCGTTTCCCCGTACCGTTCCAGGATGGTCTCTACCAACAGATCCAACTCTGCCGGGCCGCCTTTGGCGGATTCCCGTTGAATCATCCTGATGAGCGGTTCCGGTAATGGGGCACTCATAATTTCAAAAATCCCGCATCTCCACCCTTTCCGAGCCACAGATCGCCAAGCCGGGGATCGCTCCGGTACAATTGACCGTCCAGGGTAAAACCGCTTTGAATATGAAGTCGAAGCGCACGAAGGTTGTGACTCAGATACCCGTGCCGGGGGCCTGCCCATCGGCTCCTCCGGCCTCGAAAGAGTGAGGGGGCGGCTCGCAAGAGATGTGCCGGATCGGAGCGAATTGCCGTAAAGTGCAGGGGGCCTTCTTCGGTTCCCCAGTAAGGCCGCATTCCGAGAAACAGACGCCTGAGGGTGGTGACAAGGATGACCAGGACATCCATGGGCGCCATCCCCATCCCTTCCAGCCCCACGCCAATGGCGGTCCGGGGGACGGTCCGCCTGTCACCCCTTGCCGCGGCCAGCAAAAACCGCGCCAGGGTCAGACCGGCGGCCAGTTCCCCTCCCACGCCCTTTGTGTGAACCCGATTCAGGCAGAATTGTATGCCCTCATAGATCCCGCCGGCCCCGAAGAACATGCCGTACATGGGCTGAACGCCTTTCTCCCATTCCAAACGCAATACCGGCCGTTTCATAAGAGAAGCGGCGCCACGCCCGGTGTACGCCCAACCCAGAAGACGCGACAAACCCTGCAACCGCGACCCCGGCAATCCCACATCCCTGGCAATCATGCTGGCCGTCCCTGCCCGCAGCAGCGCCAGAAACGGCGCCTGATCCGGCCACTGGGTGGTAAAGAAAGCCGTCAGGACCGCATGAATTGTCCCATCACCCCCATTTACCACCACAAGATCCACCTCATGGCGGGCAAAATCCCGAACCGCTGCTTTCACCTGTTCGGGATCAACGGCCCGGCGATGGACCACCCGATGGCAGCCTGCCAACATCCTCTCCACCGATTGCAGCCCTTTTCGGTTTCCACCACTTGAAGGATTGCTGATCACGCCGATCCCGGGCCCCATAGAGGCGGTAGGCCTTATGGTGCAGCCCGCGGCCCCATGGGTGGCATGTGGGCGGGTCTTCTCGATGATGAAATTTTTCATGGGCTATCCATCACGGCAGACGTTCGCGTTTTGTAAAGATCCGAACCGCAAGGGATCCCGTGTGCATGCCCTCATCAAGGTCCATGAACCAGGACCGCAAAGGGCCCCGGGTCATGCGAGCCCATCCAGCCATACAAAGGCGCGCCAACAGAAAAAGGCTGGTCCATACCGTCCAGAAAGCCACGGCCGCAAGGCCGAGATCGGGACGTCCCAAAAGGACGCCGGCCGTGAGCAGGATCAGGCAGGGATTCCGCCTGCCGGTAATCAACCTGAAATAGGAATCAACCGGATGCCAGCAGAAGATCTCGAATCCTCCCAAGCCCCAACTGAACAGACCTTCGATCAAACGACCCAGCACATAACCAATCACGATACACCATAAAAAAAGAGCGGTCAATGAAAACCATCCGCCGCCGTCCGGATAGGACATTCCCAGGCCAAGGCCCCACAGCACATACCAAAAGGGCGGGTGGACAAGGTCAATCACATGGTCAAAATAATGGCCGAACCGGCTGGAGGTCACCGTGACCCGCGCCAGTTTCCCATCCACGGTGTCCAGGAGGGTCATGACCCACCCTGCCAACAGGCCCCAGCCATATTGGCCGCGGGCGAACAACACCCCTGCCAGTATGACCAACACCAAACCGATGAAGGTGACATGGTTGGGACGGATCCCAAAGCGGACGCATTGCCCGACCACCCACCGGGCCGGTAACGGCCAGACCCACTTTGTGACCAGATCGGTAACGCCCTTATAGGACCAGTCGTAAAGTCGCCGCTCCAGGTCCCCGGCTTTTTCGGCTGAAATGGGCAGCACAAAGGGGGGAGCGGATTTGCGCAGGCTTTCCTGAAAAGCGATGGGTAAGGTTTCCGGGGTCCCGGTTTTCACCCCGAACAAGGATTCAGACCCTGAGGTCTCTTCAATCATCTCCAGCGCTTGATGGGCGAGCCCGGCGTTCACATGGGCGGCAACCGCAAGCTTTTTCCCGTCCTCTTCAAGCTGAAGGATCATGTTCGGGGTTGTTGCCAGATACTGGATCAGACGGTCGTCAAACAGGTACCCGCCGTGAAAAAGCAAGACCGAATCATTGCGCTTAAGAGCGCTCAAGTCATCGACGCGGGCGCTTTTCCCGGAGGTCTTTAACACACGTTCAATGCGCTGCCCGGAGGTAAGGCCCCAGATCGTTTCCGGGCATTCGTCATGGATGTAAGTATAAAGGGTCATAACGACTACTCTCCTTATTTTGGATAGGGCCGATGCACGGGGAGTTCCTTTTGCCATCTTGCCATGGACGGGGAAGGGGGGAGACGCTTCAACCGTGAAAGCGCTTTACAACAACGGCCCCGATTCTGTATACCATCCCCCATGGTCATTATCCCCCCCGATAATAAACCGCCTCCCGGTGGCGGCAACAGGGCTCAGAGGAATTCCGCTGAAGAAAAAAGATTCGTTCTGGCCCATCTTTCCGACCTGCACATGGCATGGGCAGGCCCGGTTAAAAAACGTGATCTTCTCAATAAACGTCTCCCCGGTTACCTCAAATGGCGACTTTTCCGAAGCGCAGGGCACAGGGGGGAAATCCTCTCCATCCTCAAAGAGGACCTTGACAACACAAGACCGGATCATATCGTCATTACCGGCGACCTGACCCATCTGGGCCTGCCCGCTGAATTCAAGAAGGCCCGGACGTGGTTGCAATCAATCGGTACGCCATTTCAGGTTACCGTTGTTCCGGGCAACCATGACGCCTATGTGCGCTCAGACTGGGACCGGACCTTTGCCTGCTGGCTGGATTACATGAGGTCCGACCCCCCTTGCCGGAACGGCGCCCGGATACGGGGTCTTGATGACCTGTTTCCAACCCTGCGGGTGCGCGGCAGGATCGCCCTCATCGGGCTGTGCTCCGCTCATCCGAGCGCGCCGCACCTGGCCATCGGCGCCGTGGGCGAGCCCCAGTTAAAAAAGCTTGAGACTGTCCTGAAACAGACCGGGGCACGGGGCCTCTTCCGCATTGTGGCAATCCATCACCCGCCCCTGTCCGGCATTGTGAGCCGGCGCAAGCGCCTGACGGATGCGCATGCCCTCCGCAGCGTGGTCGCACGTTGCGGGACCGAGCTGATTCTGCACGGTCATGCTCATAGGGATGTGCTCCACACCCTCAACACCCGCTCGGGCCGAACCCCGGTGGCGGGAGCGCCCTCGGCCTCCTCATCACGCCCTGACCATCAAGGCCGCGCCCGTTACCACGTCTTTACCCTCACGGCCTCGGAAGATGCCTGGAACGTTCACATGGGCCAACGTGTCTATTCCCCCCATGCGCATTCTTTTATCCCTGAATAAGGAACAGCATCGCCGGTCGCGGGACCATTGGATGCGCACCGTTGCATTGTAGGCAACCACGGAACGCGGGCCGGCTGACACGGGCCTAGAAAACCAGGCGCAAACGCCAAACGGCAAGGCCGGATATGAAGACTGCCGAAAGCATGGCCGTAATGGGCGGGTTCAGATTGAGCAGTAATCCCGTATGCATGATCAGTTGATCGGCGAAGTACAGCACCAATCCGATCAACGAAGCCATGGTTATACGACGGCCCGCGCTGACCTTTCGGTTTGATCCGAATATAAAACTGAGTGAAAAAAGGACCATCGCCCCGGTGGTCAACGGCACACCGAGTTTTCGCCAAAAGGCCAGCCGATATGGGTCCACATTCTGCCCGCCGTCCTCTAATGCCTTTACGTAGCCGATCAAATCAGGGGTGGACAGGCTGTAAGGGGAAAGTTCCAGGACGGCGACCTGATCCGGGCTTAAAAACGATTCCAGGGTCCATGAGGCCGCATCCTTAATGGTAACCCCCTGGTCTGTAAAAACTTTTCGTGTGACACCCTTCAGGGTCCACTCCTTATTGCTTAGGGCCTTGGCGCTCAGGGCATGGGTGAAGGTCTTTAAACGGCCCTGCGTATCGAATTCGAACATATCCACCCCAGCCGCAACCCCTTCACTGAGCATCCCATGGACATGGATATACGCATGTTGCCGGCGTGCCCAGAATCCGTGCCGGGTTACGTTAACGCCTGCACCATAGAGGGCCCGGGCACGGGATTTGCGAGCCATCTGTTCCATCTCCGGTATGATCGTTTCGCCCATTATGACGGATATCATGATCACCAGCATCAAGGTTGCGAAAACCGGTGCGCAGACCCGCGGCGCCGAGATCCCGGCATTCTGCATGGCGAGAAGTTCCCCGTGATCGGCAAGCAGTCCCAGGGCGATGACGCCGCCAAGCAGAGCGCTTATGGGCAGCAGGTCAAGCAGGCATTTGGGCAAGGTCAAAATAACAAAGAACAAGGCATTGTCGAGCCTGTACATGCCCTTTCCCACGTCATCCAGTTGTGACAGAAATTCAATGAGGCTGAATAGCACGGCAAGGATTAAAATGACGCTAAGAAAGCACTTTAAAAACCTGCTTCCTATATAAATATCAAGCAGTTTCATTCATCTTGTCTCCACGCGCATCCTTCCACATGAAACGGGCGTGTTGCGTGGCGTCAAAATCGATACCCGATTCCCATGAGAATAACATCAGTGTCGCGATCGTAGCGGGAAACCGTGCGGTTCCATGAAAGCCGAACCAACCAGGACTCTCCAAATCGATAGCTGATGGTAGGCGTTATCAGACCGAGAATCGTCTCATCTTCGTCTTCGCCCGGCCCGGCTGGATATCGGGTGTCAAGGGCAACATACATTCCCAGCCCCATGCCGAGGCTGAGGCGATGATCCAGAAAGGATTTTGTCGGCCAGAATTGCGTGGTTAAACCGCCCCGGCGGAGCAGGTCCATATCTCCTTCGTAGAGCCAACCGATGGTCCAGTCGAGATATGGAATAATGTTGCGCCGATATTCGATGCCCGTTGCGATGGAAGTTGTTGAGCTTTTCGATGCATTGATGGTAGCTCCGCCCAAAAACACCGTGATTTCGTTATTCATATCCTTGACGCCGTTATCACCGTCCGTTGCAGGTTGCGGTTTCACGGAACGCATCGGATACTGCCTGCCCAATTTATCGAGGTCATATCCGATTCCCAACAGGATCGAGCCCGTATTGATATTGCTCTCGGCAACTCCGTAATTGCCAAGCAATTGAACCAGCCAGCCGCTTTCCGTATGCCACGTAGCCGCAAGGCTTCCGACGCCCGCCCAGCCGTGCTGAATGTCCTTGTACAGGGGTCCTCCGTTCTGCAGCGTGTCGAAGAAGAGGTACGGACCCGCTCCCGCAGCAAGTGACAGTCTCCCGTTTAACAGGTTCGTACGCCCCCAGAATTGGCATGCGGGTCCATCCCGATGGTGTCCCGTCAGGTGCCCTTCGTTGATCCATGAAACGCTACAGGCGAAATAGTCGCCGAGATCTTCCCAATAGGACAACTGCCAACCGGGTGTGCTTCCATCGGATGATCTTGTAACGCCTCCGAGTAGATACAGCTCGCTCCCTGAAACCGGTGTACTCGTAAAACAAACGCATATGCAAATAACAACACCCCAATTTATTAATTTATCTTGACCAGGCATCAGACAATTCTTGCTCCCTTACCCTCGTCGCACGGATCTTTCTGTTCACAGCACGGATCTTAAATTATCCGCCAGTTCTTCAGGCGAAATAATGGTTATCACCTCGTCATGACCTTTCTCGAAATAGTTGACATCACTGATGGCCAGGGGTGAAATGCTCATTCTTGGAATGATCCTGGCTTGGGCCAAAAAATGCGCCGACCTATCCAGGTTGACAAAAAGCGTCATATTGAGACTGCCAAAATGCATCTGGTGAAAGCAAGATAGAACCCTTGCGAGCCCATCGGAAAAGCACCCCCAATCCTCTTCTCTTGCCTGGTCCAGGGTCTCCACGTTTTCAAACAGCACGAGAACCTCCCCGAGCATGCCTGCAGGACAATAGCTTGCGAGAAAGGTAATCTCACCGCATCGAAAAATGTGCCTGGCACGTTCTCTTTCCTCAAAAGAAATGAGATCGGCCCAATAATTCCGGCCCAGCCTCCTGTGATAATTTGCAGAGGCATTGACTAATCTGCCATGAAATTTCGTTGGCTTTTCATCAACAACCACCTGGAAATGGGGGTGTATGATCCCGCCGCCTGCAGCAGGCATGTAATTCCAGTTGATGGACGCAAAGGCAACCCTCTTATCAAGTCGTCTGATATCTGTTATGTAGCCAAGGCATGCTTTGAATGCGTCAAAGAGCATCTCGGGCGGAAACTCTTTTAAAGAAAGGTAATGCTCCTTGGATAAAACGCAAACGGCATTGTATTTGCTGTAAGGAAAGGCATTCGGTACAAGGGTCGCCCCACCGCACCTGATTCTCTCTTTGGGTATGAAATAGGAAGGGAATTTGGGGGTTGCTGTCTCTATTTTGTCGGGGCAAAACGGACACCCCTCTTTGGACTCTGAAATCGTCAATACATCAATAGATGTTTCAGGAAACCGCCAGCGGTGCGTCAGGACGCGCGCCTTTTTACCGGTAAAGAGATCCGTTCTGAGTTCTATCCTGACAACCTTTTCCTGAAATTCATCAGCAGGGTCCAGAAATCTTGCTTTATGGATTTCTTTTTTGAAAAAATGCTTCATGGATCAAGCCTCCTCGTTGGTGGAACTCTCATTTTGGAGTGTATTAACGGTTTCATGCCATCGTCCCTATGGTTTTGCGAAAGCGTGTCAGCGCCAGACCGAACAGGGCGGTGCCGATGGCGGCGATGGCGAGGAACTGCGGCCACACGGCGGCAAGCCCCGCGCCACGGTAGAGGATGGCCTGGGCAAGCATCACGAAATGGGTGTTGGGCGCGGCGAGCATGATGTATTGGACGGCTCCCGGCATGCTCTCGCGCGGCGTGCTGGCGCCGGAGAGCATTTGCAGCGGCAGCAGCACCAGCATGAGCAGAAGGGCGAACTGCGGCATGGAGCGGGCTAGGGTCGCAAGATAGATGCCCATGGACGTGGTGGCGAACAGATGCAAGGCCGTCCCGGCCAAAAACAGCGCAAGCGAGCCTTCGATCGGGACGGACAGCAGCCCCTGCACCACGAAAAGGAGCGAAAAGGCGGACGCGGCGAGCACCACCAGGCCCATGGACCAGACCTTGCCGCTCATGATCTCGAAGGGCGTGACCGGCATGACCAAAAGATGCTCGACCGTGCCGTGCTCGCGCTCGCGGATCAGCGCCGCGCCGGTCAGCACGATGGCGAGCATGGTGATGTGGTCGATGACCGACATGACGGCGCCGAACCAGGACTTGTCGAGCAGCGGATTGAACCGCGCCCGCAGTGCGAGGCCGACCGGAGGTTCGGCGACGTCGCGGTAGCGCTGCACGAAGCCGCGCACCTCGCCCTCGACGATCGTCCGGATGTAACCGCTACCGGTGAAGGCCTGGCTCATGCGGGTGGCGTCCACGTTGAGCTGGATCGTCGGCCGGCGCCCGCGCAGGACGTCGCGCTGGAAGCCGGGCGGGATGTCGAGGGCGAAGGTATCGAGCCCGGCGTCCATGCGCGCGTCCATCTCGGCCTGGTTGATCAGCCTGGGCCGCAGGAAATACGGCGGATAGAAGGCGCCGACGATGCGCCAGGACAGCGGCGAGCGGTCCTCGTCGACCACCGCGATCGGCGCCTGGTTGAGGGTTTCCGGCATCGCCGTCGCCCGCGTGTAGATGGAAAAGCTGAATGCGTAGACGATCAACACCAGCATGATCGGGTCGCGGGCGAGGCTGCGCAGCTCCTTGATGCCGAGATGCAGAACGTTGGCCGCGCGCATGGCTTCAGGTCTCCTGCTTACGCAGCAGCGCGGCGGCGAGCCCGATCAGGACGGGCACGGCCAGCGCCAGCGGGACGAAGGCGGCCAGCAGATCGGAGAAATCCAGCGCTTTCGAAAAGGTGCCGCGGGCGATGGTCAGGAAATGCGTGGTCGGATAGATCTCGCCGATCAGCCGGCCCGCCCCTTCCAGCGAGGACACCGGGTCGATCATGCCGGAGAAGTTTGCCGCCGGCAGGATGGTGAGCACAGCCGTGCCGAAAAGTGCCGCGATCTGGCTGCGCATGAAGGTGGAGATCAAGAGCCCCAGCGCGGTGGCGGCGCCGACATAGAGCAGGGCGCCGGCCGCCAGGGTCAGGAAACCGCCCTTCAGCGGGACGCCGAAAATCGTTACCGCAAGCAGCGTGAGCAGCAGGAAGCTCAGGAATGACAGCACCACATAGGGCGACTGCTTGCCGAGCAAGAACTCCAGCCGCGTGGTGGGCGTGACGTAGAAGTTGGTGATCGAGCCCAGCTCCTTCTCCCGCACCACGCTGAGCGTCGCCAGCATGGCGGGGATCAGCATGAGCAGCAGCGGGATGACGGCCGGCACCATGGCGACCAGGCTCTCGAGGTCGGGGTTGTAGCGGAAGCGGGTTTCTATGTCGATGAGCCCGGCCAAGGCGCGCGCCTGCCCGGCTTCCCGCGCCTTGGTCGCGAGCCAGTGGGCGTGCATGCCCTGCACATAGCCGCGGATCGTCTCCGCGCGCACCGGCATGGCGCCGTCGATCCAGGCGCCGATCTCCACCGGCCGGCCCCGGGCGAGGTCGCGCGCAAAGCCCGGCGGGATTTCGATCGCAAGACCAAGCTCGCCGCGGCGCATGCGCCGGTCGAGGTCCTCGTAGTCGGTGATCGGCGGCTGTTCGATGAAGTAGCGGGAACCGGCGATGTTGAGCGCGTAGTCGCGGCTGACGGTGGTCTGGTCGCGGTCCAGGACCGCGAAGGTGAGATCCTCCACGTCGAGGCTGACGCCGTAGCCCATCACGAACATCAGCAGGGCGCTGCCGACCAGCGCCAGGATCAGGCGGATCGGGTCGCGGCGCAGCTCCAGCGCTTCGAGACGGGTGTAACTCGCCATGCGGCGGAGATCGAACCACCGGCGTCCGCCACCCGACCCGCCATCGTCGCCGCACGCGCCCCCGCTCGCCATGCCGGTGGTTACCGGGCTATCATCAGCGCCGTCCGGTGCGGCGGCCCCTTCGCTTGCGGCGTCCTCGAGGTAGCGGATGAAGGCCTCTTCGAGGCTCTCTCCACCCCGCTTTTGCACGATATTGGCCGGCGCGTCGCTGACCAGCACCCGGCCGGCGTGCATCAGCGAGAGGCGATCACAGCGCTCGGCCTCGTTCATGAAGTGGGTGGAGAGGAAGATGGTGACGCCGTCACGGCGGGACAGCTCTCCCAGGATGCGCCAGAAGGCGTCGCGCGCCACGGGGTCCACGCCGGAGGTGGGCTCGTCCAGGATCAGCATCTGCGGCTGGTGGATCATGGCGACGGCCAGCGACAGACGCTGGCGCACGCCGAGGGGCAGCTTGTCCGGCAGGGTGTCGATCACCGCGGCGAGATCGAAACGGTCGATCATCTCCTCGACCCGCTCCGGAATCTCGGCGGCGGGCACCTGAAAGAGCCGGGCGTGCAGTGCCAGGTTCTGGCGCACGGTCAGCTCGGTATACAGCGAGAAGGACTGCGACATGTAGCCGACGCGGCGGCGCGTCGCCAGATCGTGCGGGTCCACTTCCTGGCCGAACAGCCAGGCGCGGCCTTCGCTCGGCGGCAGCAGGCCGGTGAGCATCTTCATGGTCGTCGTCTTGCCGCAGCCGTTGGAGCCGACGAAGCCGAAGATCTCGCCGCGGCGGAGGCGGAAGGAGACATGGTCGACGGCGGTGAAATCGCCGAAGCGCATGGTCAGATCCTGCGCCTCGATCACGGTCTCGTCGTCGGCCGTGCGGGGCGGGATCTCCACCGGCCGATGGGCCCGGCCCTTTTCCTCCGGCAACAAGGCGATGAAGGCCGCATCCAGCGAGGTGGCGCCGGCCTGCCGTTTCAGACCTTCCGGGGTGTCCGTGGCCAGCACCCGCCCGCCGTCCATCGCCGCCAGCCAATCGAAGCGCGCCGCCTCCTCCATGTAGGCGGTGGCCACCAGCACGCTCATGCCGGGCCGGGTGCGGCGGATGCCGGCGATCAGCTCCCAGAACTGCCGCCGTGACAGGGGATCGACGCCGGTGGTGGGCTCGTCGAGGATCAAGAGGTCCGGGTCGTGGATCAGCGCGCAGCACAGGCCGAGCTTCTGCTTCATGCCGCCGGAGAGCTTGCCCGCGGACCGGTCGATGAATTGCGCCAGCCCCGTGGCCTCGGTCAGAGACGCGATGCGCCGCCTCCGCTCGCCGCCGTCGTGGCCGAACAGGCGGCCGAAGAAATCGAGGTTCTCGAAGACCGAAAGCGTCGGGTAGAGGTTGCGGCCCAGCCCCTGCGGCATGTAGGCGATGCACGGACAAGCCGCGCGGCGATACCGGGCATTGCGCATGTCGCCGCCGAGCACCTCGACCGTCCCTTCTTGAATCTTACGGGCGCCGGCGACCAGCGCCAGCAGGCTCGACTTGCCGACGCCATCCGGACCGATCAGCCCCGCAAGGCGCCCGGCCGGAATGTCCAGGTCGACGGCGTCGAGCGCGCGCACCTTACCATAGCGCAGGGACACATCCCGCAGGCGCGCAACCGCCGTCGGGCCGCCGTCATTCTCGATCTCGGCATGCAGATCGCCGGTCATTGCGGCAGCCTCGTTTGCAGTTCAGGCGGCCAATCCACCCGCGGGTCGAGCCGCACATAGGCCATGCCCGGCAGACCGGTCTTGACCTGGCGGAGGTGCTGCCTGAGCAGGCCCGGGTCGATCCGCGCCTTGATGCGGAACATCAGCTTCTGCCGCTCCTCGGCCGTCTCCACCGTCTTGGGCGTGAACTGGGCCACGTCGGCGACGAAGGAGACCTCGGCCGGGACCACGTATTGGGGGGCGGCATCCAGCACCAGCCGCACCTCGGTACCGATGGCGACACGTCCTGCAGCAGCCGTTGGGAGGAAAAAGGTCATATAGACATCACTCAAATCCACCAGGTTCAGCACCGGTTCGCCGGCTCCAAGAACCTCGCCGGGCTGGGCCACGCGGTACTGCACCCGCCCGTCGCGGGGAGACGTTAGGGTGCTGTCTTTTATATCTGCCTCGATGCGTTCGACGGTTGCCTGCGCAGCCTCGACTGCCGACTGTGCGCCAACAATCTCGGAGCGCGCCGTCGCAACGGTCGCGTTGGCGGCTGCCACTTGGGCACGGGCCGCAC
>CAYLJZ010000058.1:0-17769 GCA_964384085.1 uncultured Desulfobacteraceae bacterium | reverse complement strand
TCTTCCACGGTAACATAACAGGGAATTTTCATGCCTTTTTCCTCCATTTTGTTTGGGTTTGGTAAAATTGACTATACCAGCCCCTTTCGGTCTCAGGCAAGAGAATTTCCCGGAAATTTCAAAAAAACTCCCCTTGAGCGGCGCGAGTGCCCTCGCCCTCCTGTCAGGGAATTCCCCTTTCTTTAAAAAATTGGGCTGGAATCCATGCCCTATTGGTTGATGTTTGATATTGACCTTCATAAGGTCACTGCGTAAACTGCTTGAAGCAAGAGGCCCCAATCGAGCGGACAGCCGCATCCCAAAGGGAATAAGGACCCTTAAAACCCCTTTGAAACACCAACCGCATATGGAAAAGGAATTTCACGATGTTTCTATCCCTTATTCGAAGACGTCGAAGCATTCGACGATATACGCAAGAACCGGTATCAGCCGAAAAATTGGAACTGCTGGTAGAGACGGCCCTTCGCTCCCCCTCATCCATGGGAAACAACCCGTGGGAGTTCGTCGTTGTCACCGATCCTGATGTCCTTGAAAAGCTCTCAAAGGCCAAGCCCCACGGGGCCAGGTTCCTGAAAAAGGCGGCGCTGGGCATCATCGTCTGCGCGGACCCCAAAAAGAGCAGTGTATGGATTGAAGACGCATCCATCGCCGCCATCTACATTCATCTTGCCGCCGAATCCTTAGGCCTCGGAAGTTGCTGGATACAGATCAGGGACAGAATGCACACGGAAGAGATATCTGCGGGGGCCTACATCTCCGAAATTCTGGATATCCCCGGCAATCTGCAGGTGGAGGCCATGGTCGCTATCGGTCATCCGGCTGAAAAAATCGCACCTCATCCAGAAGAAACGCTCCAGTACCAAAAGGTCTTCTTTGAGGCCTATGGAAGGCCTTACCGCGGGTAATCGTCTCTTTTACCGTGGAAATAGGTTCAGGGTTTCAGGGTCGAGTGGCTGCGCTTTCCGATTCCCCCATTCGATGGTGTGCGTTTCCCGCCCTGAGCGGCATTGGATGTGCGATGTCCCCCTTTTTAGTGGAGGGTCGATTTCCATCTTTGCGGGTGAGGAGATCCTCGCCACAACCGTTTGGAAAGGAGGCTTGACTGGAGCTGCGGTTCGTCAAGCGGCCAGAAGGGCCGCCCGCTGAAAAAGATTGACAAAAATGGCGTCTCGGTGTACAAAGGGAAAAAGTGTACTGTCTTCGATTTAACCCATCTGTATCCATACTTACCAAATCCAAGGAGCCAGCCATGAGCGAAAAAGCCGACATAAGAGTGCTGTTGATTGATGATGAAGAGACCCTCATCGAATACCTTTCAAAACGTCTTCTGCGAGAAGGTTTCACTGTAAAGGCCTCTTTTTCTGGAGAAGAAGCGGTCGAAGTGGCCACCAACAACGACTTTGATGTGGCGGTAGTGGATCTCAAGATGCCAGGCATGGATGGCGTCGAGACTCAGACGCGGCTAAAAAAGCTCCAACCTTTTCTCCAGAGCATTGTTCTCACCGGTCACGGAACCCTCGATTCCGCCCTGGAGAGCGGCAAGCAGAATGCCTTCAAATATCTCCTGAAACCGATTGAATACGAAAACCTGGTGCAAACCATTCGAGAGGCCTACGAAACAAAGGTTCAGTTGCAGAATGCCAAATTCCGAGAGGAAGTCGAGGATATTTACCGGTCTGGCATGGGTGCCAGAGGGATTAAGAACGCAATGAACAAATTGCGAAAGATCTATGGACTTGACTGACCCTCTACACAGCCGACCGAATAATAACGATCAGGAGGTCTCAAGCTGCAAACAGGAACCCCTGCACGCCACGAGATATCTCCAGTGCATCCTGAAACATTCCAGTGATATAATTTTTGCCACGGATCTCGACGGCATCCTGGTCTCATTCAGCAGTGCGGGAGAAAAGGAACTGGGTTACCGCTGGAAGGATATGGCAGGCCGACCCGTCAGTGACCTGACCGTAGATCCAACGGAATTTGAAAAGCTGGTGACCATCGCACAGAAGGAGGGGAGCGCCGTCCGTTCGGAGTTTCCGTTCCAGCACAGGGATGGACACGCCATTTACTGTGATCTCTCCCTGAGCTCCCTGACCAATACGGAAGGCCAGATTGTTGGAACCGTAGGGATCTGCCGGGACGTCACTCAGTGGAAAAACCTCCAGGAGGATCTCATCCGTGTCGACCGATTGGCGGAAATCGGCCGGACCGCCTCAAGCATTGCCCATGAGATCAACAATCCGCTTGCCATTATTGGCGAGATTTCCGGGTGGATTGGGACGGTGGCAGGAGATGCCAAAAGCCTGAGCCAGGAAGATCGCGAAGAGATAGAAAGAGGAGTCCGTTTTATCGAGGAACAGACGAGACGGTGTCGAAGCCTCACCCATCAGTTGCTGAGTTTCGTGAGGGATTCGGCGCCGTCCAGGGCATCTGTGGATATCAACAAACTCCTGGAGGAAACGGTTTCGTTTCTGCTTCCTGACCTGAAATACAAGGGCATCCTGGTTTCGACCAATCTCGCGGAAGGCCCGTTCCTCATCGACTCAGACAAGCAGATGTTGGAGCAAGTCTTGGTCAATCTCATGTCGAACGCCATCTATGCCGTAAACGAAAAGGGGGAGAAGGGGGGGCGAATCGATATTCAAACCGTGAGAGATGAATCCATGATCGAGATCAGGATATCCGACAACGGCCCCGGCATTTCCGAAGAGAATCAGAAACGGATATTTGATCTTTTTTTTACCACCAAACCACCTGGCAAGGGAACGGGTCTGGGCCTTCCCATCTGCCGGAATATCATCACAAAACTGGGAGGTAGTTTGTCGTTCGAAACCGAGGCAGGAAAAGGCACCACCTTTTTCATCAGGCTCCCTGTCTCATAACCGTTTAAAGGCTGTTGTGGACGCGACGATCTGTTCCTGAACCTTGTTTCCGCCACGGATACATAAGGGGCAGATATCGACAGTGTGTAGAAGTGGCTGCCCTCAGAAGGTCTCCTGAAAGGAGAGCGGATGTGGAAGTCCATACTCGAATAGACACAGCGCCTCGCCCGAAGCGAAAGGCCTCCGCATTCGGCGCCTCACGGTCCCGTAGATCAAGCCGCGAGATCTTTCCCCGCATTCTGACCTTCTGTATTCTCTTCTGTCTCTGGCTTATCCTGTCCGGTCAATATGATGTCTTCCATATTACCTTAGGGCTCATATCCTGTACCATCGTAACCCTATTCTCCGGCGATTTCCTCTTTGCGGGGCCGAGGGAAACAGGCCTGATTCGCCTCGGTTTCAGAATAGCCGCCTATATCCCCTGGCTTCTCTATCAAATCATCCTGGCAAATTTTCATATCCTGTATCTGGTATTTCACCCCAGAATGATGGACCTCATCGATCCGAGCATTGTTCGATTCCATAGCAGTCTCAGAGATGAGCTTTCTCTGGTTCTCTTTGCCAACTCCATTACCCTCACGCCTGGGACTATTACCGTATACGTTTCCGTGGATGGCGATTTCCAGGTTCACTCCATTGACAAGAAGTCGGGGGAACCGCTGCCAGGAGAAATGGAAACCCGTATCATCAACGCATTCAAGGAGGATTGATGTCCGACGTCTTTCTCTATACCGGCCTGTATCTCTGTCTGTTGATGATTGCATCGCTCTATCGGGCCGTTTTTGGCCCCACGGTCCTGGACCGACTGGTCGGCGTCAACGCCATCGGAAGCAAGACGGTCATCATGCTCCTCCTGATCGGGCTGATCTACGGCCGGGTGGATATGTTCGTGGATATCTCCCTGGCCTACGCCCTGCTCAATTTCATAGCTGTGCTGGCTGCATCCCGGTATTTTCAGAAAAAGAAGGGGCTTTACGAAGAACCCCAGTAACGGCGTTTGTGGGTCATTCGTCACTCGTCAATAGGCATTGGGCCTTCGGCCGACATGTATTGTCATTCGGTTGCCATTGGTCATCTGACTTTGGATGTTCGAAGATTGATCAAGAGTTCTCACGTTTCGCAACCGTTGGTGTCGGTAGGGAGGCGCGAGGGGGCCGTGGGGGTCTCTCCCTGAAAGGCCGCAAATAAGGGGATCATTGCATGGAACGGCAGCGAGGTCCTGACAACCGTCACCGGACAGCCCCAAGGGAGGGGCCATTCAAACGGCACGTCTCCTCTGCCTGTCCGAGGCCCCCTGTTGACCGTCGCGGGGGCGTTGTTAGGTTCGCCTGAAGAATGTGTTGCGGCCTTTCAGGGAGAGACCCCCACGGCGTCCATTTCCAGACAGGCGGTTCGCCATTCCCAAATGGTGGATCCCATTCTATTCATGAACCAGATCCTCCCATAAGGGGTGGGAAACTTGTGCAAGGGTTTTTCAATCATCAATCGACAATCCCGAGGGGGCTTCCATGTTGGACATCATTGTGATTTTTCTACTGATCAGCGGCCTGGTTTTTTTCACAGGGGGGGCAGTGGGGATCTTGCGACTGCCCGACTTTTACACACGGCTCCATCCGGCCGGCAAGATGGACACTCTGGGATCTCTTCTCATGGTACTGGCAGTTGCCCTCTTCAACCTGCACGACTTCACGTGGATGCAGCTCATCACCAGTCTGAAAATCATGCTGATTATCCTCTTCATCTTCGTCCTGAGCCCTACAGCCACCCATGCCATTGTCGACGCCGGCATGCGAGCCGGCCTCAAACCCTGGACCAAGGAGAAGAAATGAACGTCGAACATCGAACATTCAACATCGAATGAAGAACATGGAATGCAATCCGTCGCTTGACGCCTGCAACTTCCGCCGCTCGTAACTTTAGGCACTTTAGCTCACTTTAGTCACTTCCAAAGGAGCTCCCTATGATCTGGCAATTCGACCTGGCGATCCTGACATTGGTCATTGTTACGGCCATCGCCGCTATCTCGGTAAAGGACCTGCTCGGCTGCGCCATCCTTTTCGGGGCATACAGTTTTTTGATGTGCCTCCTCTGGTCTATCATGGCCGCCGTTGATGTGGCCTTCACTGAGGCCTCCGTAGGGGCAGGTGTGAGTACCGTCTTTTTTGTGGCGGCCGTGTTCCGCACCACGAGGAGGACTCGAGATTGAAGGCAGCAGGACTCATCATTGTTGTTCTGGCCGGGGCGATCCTCCTCTACGCCACCCAGGACTTTCCGCCGTGGGGCGCGCCTGATTCCCCTGCCAGCACCCATGTCTCTCCCCGCTATCTCCAGAAATCCATGGACGAGACCGCAGTCCCCAATGTGGTCACGTCCGTGCTGGCCGATTACCGGGGGTTTGACACCATGTTCGAGACCACGGTCATCTTCTGCGCGGGCATCGGCTGTTTCGCCCTTCTGAGGATACTGAGACGAAAACCGGAAGACCGCTATTACCGTCACATTGCCACCGAAATCACCCTTCATCTCAAGGGCGGCAAACTCCCTGAAAAATCAAGCGAATTCGAGCGCATCGACACCCTGTGGACCCCCTACGACCTGATCATCAAGACCATGTGTCGAATACTGGTCCCCTTTATCCAGCTCTTCGCCCTCTATGTCATTGCCCATGGCCACCACAGCCCCGGCGGCGGTTTTCAGGGGGGCGTCATCCTGGGGGCCAGCATGATCCTGGTGGCCATTTCGTACAACATGCGGACCGCCATCGGCCGCATCAGCGAAAAGACCGACAATCTTCTCATGCCGACCGGCGTCTTCATCTACGCGGGAATCGGGACCCTCTGTCTCATCCTGGGGGCCAACTTCCTGGATTACAGCGGACTCTCCACGATCCTTTTTTCAGGCCCCATCATGGCCCGTTCGCATGGGATCTTTGGCGTTGAAATCGGCGTGGGGATTACCGTCATGGCCGTCATGATCTCCATCTACAACAATCTGGCATCTGCCGGAAAGCAGGATGAGGGGTTATAATCGATGACTGATCTCATTCCCGTCGTTGTGGCCAAGTACAATTACTGGCTCTACATCGTTCTGATGATGATCGGGCTCTACGCCATGATCGCCAAGAACAACCTCATCAAGAAGCTGGTGGGGATGAACATCTTTCAGACCTCCATCATCCTCTTCTATGTTTCCATGGGCTGCAAGACGGGTGGAGCGACCATCCCCATTATCCAGCACGGGCTGGGCGTCGGCCATCACGCGATCGACCCTGCCCATTACGTCAATCCGCTCCCTCATGTGCTGATGCTGACGGCCATCGTGGTCTCGGTTTCCACATTCGGCGTGGCCGTTGCTCTGGCCATAAAGATCTACCAGCGCCATAAAACCCTTGAAGAAGATGAAATTCTTGCGCAATCGAGGGAACAATGAATGACCACTACCCTGCGCTTCTGATTATTTCACCGCTCCTCTTCTCCTACCTGACGAGCGCTGCGGCCTGGATCAGGAAAGGTCTCTGCTACCCCCTGGCCATCCTCGGATCCGGCCTTTCTGCCTGGTTTTCGGTGCAGCTCTTCGCGAATGTCCTTCAGAAGGGGACGATCGAGTACCGTCTGGGCGGATGGGAAGCGCCCTGGGGCATCAATTATCGTGTGGACACCCTGAACGGCCTGGTCCTGACAGTGGTATCCGTCCTGGCCTTCATCAACCTCGTGTCAACCCGCAGGAGCGTGGCCGCGGAATTCCCGGAAAAGGAAGGCGCCTTCTACACCCTCTATCTCCTCTTTATCGTGGGACTGGTTGGGATGACGGTGACCGGAGACCTCTTCAATCTGTATGTCCTGCTGGAAGTGGCCTCCCTGACCAGTTACTCCCTGATCGCACTGGGAGGGGGACGGGCCCCCCTGGCCAGCCTGAATTACCTCTTTATGGGGACGATCGGCGGCTGTTTTTACCTGTTGGGCGTAGGGTATCTCTACATCATGACCGGGTCTCTCAACATGGCGGACGTGGCCTCCCTCCTCCCTGCCATCCATACGTCCAGTGCCGTCTGGGTAGCCTTCACCTTTTGCATGGTGGGGGTCGGCCTCAAAATGGCCTTTTTCCCTCTCCATGTATGGCTCCCCAACGCCTATACCTACGCGCCATCTGCCGTGAGCAGCCTCATCGCGCCCCTCATGACCAAGGTCATGGTCTATGTGATGATCCGGCTCATGATTTCGGTCTTTTCCCTCGATTTCATCTTCGCGTACCTCAAACTGGCCGACCCGATGGTATGGCTGTCTGTCCTGGCCATTGTCATGGGGGCCTCCCTGGCCCTGGCCCAGAAAAACCTGAAACGGATGTTCTGCTACATTATTGTCTCTGAGATCGGGTACATGGTGGGCGGGGCGTGGCTCGGAAATGCGGCGGGCATGACAGGCGCGATCCTCCACATCCTCAACGATGCGCTTATGACCATCACCCTCTTTCTGGCAGCGGGCAATATTTATTACAAAATCAACGGGCTGGAATTCCATCAGTTGAGCGGGCTCTTTCACCGCATGCCGCTCACCATGGCCTGTTTGGTAACGGCCGCTCTGAGCATCATCGGCGTGCCCCCCACCTGCGGGTTTTTCAGCAAGTGGTACCTCATCACCGGGGCACTTCAGGCGGGGCAATATGGTTTTGTCGTAGCGCTCTTATTCAGCAGTTTGATAAACGTCATCCTCTTCTTCAGGATCATTGAAATTAGTTATTACGGAGATATCCAGCACGTCCATGGCCATGAATCTCCGTCCGAACCGAGGACAGAGGCCCCCGCGATGATGCTCGCGCCCCTGCTCCTTCTTTCAGCAGGCCTTGTCCTCATCGGCGTATACACAGGGACGATCGTAACGACCGTCATCGACCCCATGATCCCAGCATCCCTGGCGCGGTAGGAGGTTGAGTGGTCAGTATTCAGTGGTCACTGTTCAGTAGTCAGCAACGGAGAAAACGAAACGCTTTATCCCAAAACCTGAAACCCGAAACCTGACCAGCCGCTGGGTTGCGGGCGCAGCCCGCATTGGGCAGTTTAGGCACTTCTTCTCACTTTAGTCACTTTAGCTCACTTTAGGCACTTTAGGCATTTATCGTGGAACCCATCATCTCCATAAAGCCGTTCATCGCCGTGCTGGTGTCCATCGCAGCGGTCCCGCTCCTGATCCTCAGCAGACGGGCCAATGTTCGGGAGTCATGGACATTCATCGCCGCCTTTGCGAAATTTCTCATTGTCCTTTCCATGCTCCCCGCCATCCTCGAGGGACACCAGATGGTCTTCACCCTGGCAGAGGTGGTTCCGGGGGTCGCCATCCGGTTCCGGGTCGATTCCCTGGGGATGCTCTTCGCACTGGTGGCTTCCTCGTTGTGGATCATCACCAGCGCCTATTCCATCGGATACATGCGGGGGCTCGATGAACACAGCCAGACCCGGTATTTCTCCTTTTTTGCCCTGGCCCTTTCGGCCACCATCGGAGTGGCTTTTTCCGCTAACCTCCTGACCCTCTACCTCTTCTACGAAATGCTGTCGCTCGCCACCTACCCCCTGGTCACCCATCATCAGGACGCGGAGGCACGGGCCTCTGGCCGCAGGTATCTGACCTATATCCTGGGTGCATCCATCGGACTGGCCCTCCCGGCCATGTTGATCTGCTACACCCAGGCCGGAACCCTTGAATTTTCGAGTCACGGATTCCTGGCCGGGACCGCTTCCAAGGGGCTTGTGACGCTCCTCCTTCTGTTGTTTCTTTTCGGCTTTGCCAAGGCCGCCATCATGCCGTTTCACGCGTGGCTTCCTGCGGCCATGGTGGCCCCCACGCCGGTGAGCGCCCTCCTCCATGCGGTAGCCGTGGTGAAAGTAGGCGTCTTCAGTATTGTTCGCGTATTGACAGGGGTCTTCGGCATCGACCTGTTATCGAGCTTTCATCTGGACACCCTTATCTGCATCGTCGCATCCTTTACCATTATTGCGGGGTCCCTCATCGCCCTTACCCAGGACAACCTGAAGCGTCTTCTCGCATTTTCGACGATTGCTCAATTGTCCTATATCGTGCTGGGGGTAGGTCTCCTCTCCCCTAAGGGGATAACCGGCGGGATGCTCCATATCGCCATGCATGCCTTTGGCAAAATCACCCTCTTTTTCTGCGCCGGGGCTATCTTTGTGGCAACGGGAAAACGCAATATCAGCGAAATGAAAGGGCTGGGGAGGCGGATGCCGCTGACCATGACAGCGTTTTTCTTTGGGGCGTTGAGCATCATCGGGCTCCCGCCCACCGGCGGATTCCTGAGCAAGTGGTATCTGGTGTTAGGCTCGCTCGAAGCGGGGCAGACAGCCGTTCTCGTCGTCCTCCTGACCAGTTCTCTCCTCAATGCAGCCTATTTCATGCCGATCGTCTACCGCGCCTTTTTTAGCCCATCCGATACGGCTGAATCGGAAAACCGAATACGCGAGGCCCCCCTGTTCTGTATTGCCCCGCTGACGATCACCGCCCTGATCTCTATTCTCCTCTTCTTTTACCCCCAGCCGTTTTTCAGGCTGGCCCAGATGGCGGTCAAGGCGATTGCAGGAGGGGGATGATACTGGATACTGGTTTCTGGATACTGGTTGGCGGGATGACCGGATGCTTGGAGGATTGGATGATTAGGATGAGGTGTTTTCTGACCTCGGAGCACGACCTCTGGCCTCTGATGGTGGGTGGTGGACGTTAGTCACTTGGGTCTCTTTGGTCCTTTTTATCCCTTTCCCGGGTCATTCTTGACAGAGCAGCCGTGAACCAAAAGGAGTTGAAGCATGAGTGAACAAAAGGGAGAGAAGATGGAATTGACCCACGAGCCGGTACCGGGATACCGCACCATCTTTTTTATCGCCATCACCATCGGGGCCCTCTATCTGGGTCTGATACTGTATAAGACCCTTTGAATCACGACCCTCAAGGTCGAACACCCATTTGGGAAAGGGACATCATCATGCAAAATCAAACTGAAAAAGGCACAAATCAACCATCACCAATCGACAATCGACAATCCCGAAGCTACCTCTTCGACCGCCCGCGGAACGTAAAGATTCTCCTTGGGTGTTTTTATGTTTCTCTCCTGATTCTTCTTATCATCGAGGTGTTTGTGCACAAACATCCGCACTTTGGCTGGGAGGCCTGGCCTGAGTTCTATGCGGTATATGGGTTTGTAGCGTGCGTGGTCCTTGTGGTGGCGGCAAAGTACATTTTGCGGCCCCTCGTAAAGAGACGAGAGGATTACTATGACTGATCCGATCCCTCCGGTCATCCTGTTTCTTATAGGCGCCCTGCTGGTCCCTTTTCTTAAAGGGAGATGGAAGTCCGGACTCCTCCTCCTGATTCCCGTGCTCGGATTTCTCAACCTGATCCGCATGGAAGAAGGGACCTACTGGATCGTCTCATTTTTGGACTACCACCTGATCTTCGGTCAGGTGGACCGGCTCAGTCTTCTCTTTGGGTACATATTCCATATCATCTCCTTTATCGCCATCCTCTACGCCCTCCACGTCAAAGACGACATTCAGCACGTGGCAGGGCTGGCCTATGCGGGGAGCGCCCTGGGCGCGGTCTTTTCAGGGGACCTTTTTTCCTTTTTTGTTTTCTGGGAGATGCTGACCGTCTCCTCTATCTTTCTGATCTGGGCCAGACGCACGGAGGCATCCCTGGCCTCAGGCTTCCGCTACCTCCTGGTCCATGCGGCCGGGGGGCTCTGCCTCCTAGCCGGGATCGTGCTCCATGTGAACCAGACCGGGTCCATCGAGCTGGGGTATATGGGCCTGAACGGCACGGGAAGCTATTTCATCTTCCTCGGTTTCGGCCTCAACTGCGCCTGGCCGGTCCTCCATCCCTGGCTCACGGACGCCTATCCCGAGGCCACCATTACGGGGACCATATTTCTGAGCGCCTTCACGACCAAAGTGGCCGTCTATGCCCTTGCCAGGACCTTTCCCGGCACAGAGGCCCTCATATGGATCGGGGCCGTCATGACCTCCTTTCCCATTTTTTATGCAGTGATCGAGAACGACCTCAGACGGGGCCTGGCCTACAGTCTCATCAACCAGGTAGGGTTCATGGTCTGCGGCATCGGCATCGGGACGGCCCTGGCCATCAACGGGGCCGTATGTCATGCCTTCAACGACATATTGTTCAAGGCCCTCCTCTTCATGTCCATGGGTGCGGTTATGTACCGGACCGGAAAGATCAACGGCACGGATTTAGGCGGTCTCTACCGGACCATGCCGCTGACCTGCATCTTCTGCATGGTGGGGGCCGCCTCCATCTCCGCTTTTCCCCTGTTCAGCGGTTTTGTCAGCAAGTCCATGGTCATGGACGCAGCGGCCGCGGGTCACATGAGGATCATCTGGTTCATGCTCCTCTTTGCCTCGGCCGGCGTGTTCCACCATGCCGGGATCAAAATCCCCTTTTTTGCATTTTTCTCCCACGACTCGGGGCTCCGGCCCAAGGAGGCCCCGGTCCACATGCTCCTCGCCATGGGAATTGCAGCCTTTTTGTCCATATTCATCGGCGTCTACCCGGCCCCTTTGTACAGTCTCCTCCCCTATCCCGTGGAATATGTGCCGTACACGGCCCCCCATGTCCTCGGCCAGACCCAGCTCCTCTTTTTCTCGGCCCTGGCCTTCACCCTCCTTCTCCTTTCCGGCATCTACCCGGCCGAAATGCGGTGCATCAATCTGGATGCAGACTGGTTCTACCGCAAGGGGGGGCGGCTTTTCTATCGCGTCATGGCCAGGACGCTCAACCCGATTAATGCGGCCTGTGAACGGTTTTTCATCAACGGGGTCGTCCGAGCCATCGCCCATCTTTCTACGGACATCATTGCGAGACTTTCTCTTTTCGTGATGGTCACCTTCTGGATATTGACGGGATTGCGAGGGGAGAGACTACGAATGAAAAAGGCAAACCTCTATGCAGACGTCATGGGGGGTACGTGCCCCGTCGGCCTGGGGGCCGGCGCCGCCACGGCATTCCTTGTGCTGATGTTCGTTCTGATGTAGAGGTCACTCAGTCGTCGTTTGAGGCATTTCGAATTCAAGAATCCACCGGAGGAAACCCCATGGTCCCGTTCAAAGAGCTGAGAAAAATCCATCTGTTGGAAAACCTGACGGATTCCATGTTAGGAAGGATATCGTCCCTGTTGCAAATGCGGCTGTTCGGGGCCGGCGACACCATCTTCCAACAGGGAGATGATGCGACATTTTTCTATATGCTCAAGGAGGGAAAGGCGCTCCTGGAAGTGGACATCTCCGAGACCATCAGCGTTTCCATGGGCGCCATCAAGTCGGGGTTCTGCTTTGGCTGGTCGGCCCTTCTTCCCGGCTCTCAGTACACCTCAGCCGCCGTCTGCGTGGAGCCGTGCGAGGTGATGAGCATACGGGGGGAGGATTTCCTGAATCTGATGGAAAAGGATCACACAATGGGTTACCGGGTCATGCAGATTATTGCCAGCATCCTCAAGAGCCGGCTCGAGCGCCGAACCGAGCAATTTCTGAGGGCCATCGAGAACCACCCCGACCTCCAGCTATTATTCCAAAAGGAATAACCCGGTGACCGGGACCTAAACCCCTTCAGTACGCCCCGAATAGAATGTGCCGCCACGGTCTGTCATTCTGTGACAAAATGATGTCTTCCCCCCGTGATTCGCCGGGCGCCGGTCTCTCTGGGTCCCTCTTCTCTCTGCGCTGCGCCAGGATTCAACCCGTCTAACGTGTTGCAGATGGTTTCATTTTGGGGTAATCAGGCCGTCATAAAGAGACGGCTATTGTAACCCGCAGCGCACACGGCCATAAAAAAGGCAGCATCACCACGGGCTGATCGTTTTCCTGGCGCACATTACGCGAGACCCACGCTTCACTTAGAGCAGCAATAAAACAGGCGGAACCCATGAAATTGAAAACCAGACTGCTGATAGCCCTGAGTGTGATTGCCCTGCTGGATATGGTCATTCCCATCCCGTTTACGGCCCTGCTTCTCCTCTATGTGGTCTTCGAAAGACCGCCATGGTTCGAAACCTGGACCATGGAAATTTACAAGGGCTGACCAGCTCTTTCGGCCTGGGAGTCTCATGGTCTCAAAAAAAGCTATGCTATGACGCCAGCGGGACTGTGGACGAAAATGCCTTGGCAAAGATTTGAGGCGGGGACGACCCACCCGCAACCCGATGTCGTCCATTAGCTCAAAGCTGAAAGCTCGAAGCTGAAAGCGGGCTGAATGATCCTTTGAGCTTTCAGCTTTCAGCGTTGAGGCTATTGCTCCCATACCTTGAAAGACTCTCTTGTTTTTTGTTACAGACTTGTTGGCAATAAGGCACTAAAGTCGGCTAATTTACAGCCACTTCAGGGGTCTTACAGTTCACCGTAGTCCCGTGCGGCATGTCCCAGCCTGGGCAACCTCTCTCTTATTACCCCTTCTATTACCCCTATTTAAGAGGCATTACCCTTTTTTGATCCATTTCGCGCCGGGTCCGCGGCCGATGTACTCGATGCTTTTGCCCTTCTGTTCACGCAAAACATGCCGCAGCATTTCCCGGCTGACGCCCGGCGTTGCCTGTTCAAGTTGAGCCACGGTGAACTCACGGGGCAGGTGGGCGAGGGCCGACAGGATCATTTCGGTTTTTGCGCCCCGAGGGGCCTGGATATGACCGACCCTTTCCACAAATTCCTGATAGGCCATTTTCAACATGGAGAGGGTAAAATTGACGTACGGCCAGGGATCGTGTGCGCTTTCATGCCAGTTTTGGGAACTCTGCTCCAGGGTTTGGTAATAGCGCTCCTTTTCCTGCTCGATCAACCGTTCCAAACTGATGTAACGGCCCACCTCAAAGCCCTGGTGCCGGCACTGAAGCAGCAGAAGCAACCGGGAAACCCGGCCGTTCCTGTCTCACACGCGTTCCTCGTCCCGGTCCCGGAAAAGGGGTTTGGGGGAAGCCAGCAGATTGCGAACGCGCCCGGGATCCACTTCCACCCCTTCCAGGCGGTTGCTGGAGACCGCGCTTTCAATGAGGGCATGCTCCAAAAGGGTTTTCAGCCGTTGCGGCGCCTGATGGGTGTAAAGCTCCTGCTTACCGCGAAACTCACCCAGATCGGCGAGATACCAGGTGGTGGCGCCGGGGATTTGAACGTTGCCCCTGCTGAAAAGAGAGAGGGTGGTCATTAGAGTTCCCCCCGGAAGACGCGTTGAGTCAGGGAGTTAAAGGTCATCTCTGCTAATTTCACAACATGTTGCAATTTTGTCATTTTTTTCTTAATTTTATCAACCAACTTGCCATAAGAAAGCAAAGCTCCTTTTCTTGGGATCTCAAACGGCAAGTCATTCAAAATTCCTAAAGTGAGATATTTGGTGTTTGTTCCTTTTGACATTCTCTTCAAATTCTGAAGTTTCATTTCAAGGGCCTGCTGTAGATAACGATAGGAAAAGATGTCGCCCTCTGCACTCCCTTCCCTCAAAAAACAGCCACCACCCCTAAATCGCTTCAAACATTTATCCGTTCCAACCGCCCAAAATATCGCATCAATCGCATAAGTTTACAAGTTGGCTACGTCCCCCATTACGGACGTACGAACATATTATGATTTTGTCGCCGTCTTCCTCAACATGACAAGGTCGTCGTTCAGCCCGTGGCGGAGGACATCGAGTCTCAAGGATGCAGCCGCAAGGATTTCGGCCTGAATCGGTTTGATTCGGAAAGGGAATAAGCTTGGGCTTTCAAGCAGATCTTTCAACGGGGCCGAGCCGTTGGCGCGGGCATTAAGGGCGGCCTCGGTCAACCAGGCGATCAGTCCCGGGTCTTCTATCGAGAGAGTCGTCCCGGAGCTGTAAATACCTTTAGAGCCGCTCTCCTTTAGGACGCCCCAATCCAGAAAGGAGCGCAATACCCGGCGGGCTGCCCTCGAAACGGTCTCCCGCTCCCCGTATTGTTCGCGAACGCGGCGCTGTACCTGTGCGGCGGCCGCAGAACCCTGAAGCCTCAGGAGCCGGCCCACCTGTATCGCTACTTCTGACCAGAACGGATAAACTGCCGTTACCATACCCCAGTGGATGGCCAAATGATCGGACCAGGGAACACGCTTGATCAGATCCAGTCCTTCGGCGCGTAGCGCTTCGAGTTCGTTCGGAACCGTCACCCATGTTTTCAGCAGAATCGTGATAATCTTCTCACGATTGCCACGCACCGCCTGACCGCCCACGGACACCTTGTCCTTCAAAAGTTCCTGGAGGGCATCATTAACCTCAGACTTGTTGTTTCCCGCCAGGATCAGGTTGGTTGTGTACTCAAGCCATTCCAGGCGCACCCGTTGGCTGAATCCGATTTGATCGGTTCTGCGTGTCATTCGCCCCTCCTTTCGATTTGGACCAAAGGGACGATGAGTTCTTCGATAGAAGCGCCGCCGTGACAAACTGTGCGTTGCATCTGTCGAACAAATGCCTGCCGCGGGGGAGCCAAAAGGGCAAGGCAGTCCTCGGGAAGGCCAATGGGGTCCCATTCCAGCGCGGCTGGAAATCGTTCCTTCACCTGACATCGAAGGACCTCGTCTGGATAAATGCGAACTCTTTCACCGCGCAGATCCGCCACAGCCCCTTCGGCCGGACGGCCACACCCTTCCGCCTCAATGTTGCCATGATCCGAAGTCAAATAGACCCGGAATCCACGATCCAGGAGCAGATCAAGGAGGGCGCTGAGATAGGGTTGTTTAGCCCACTGGCCCACCTGGTTGTGCATCCCGGCAGTGCCCATTTCCATCCCGTGCATGATCTTGTCGACCTTGTCGACGACAAGCCCGGCGATCCTTGCCTGTGGATGCGAGAGCGCTTCCGACACTGATTCCAGTCTGCCATCACCCAACCCCTTGATGGTCACGACCTGATTGGTTGCGTAGCCATGGTCCGCCCAAAACTGCGCCCAGAGCGCCGGTTCCTTGTCCGTAGTCTGGATGCTGTTCGGGAAAAAGATGGGCGCCTTACCGGCAAAGGCGGCCTGACGGGAAACAGATGTGAGTGAAGGAATCCACGCAAAGACAGCCTGGTCACGGAAACGGAAGCCGGGCTTCTTTGACGCGAGCGCGCCGCGGATTACCAGCCATTGATCCATGGCCAGACCATCCACCACGATCAAGGCGATCTTCGCTTGACGGTCTTCCCCCACCTGACGGGCAAGAAAGCGCGGGAGATGGTGCAGCATCACCGGCGGCACGGGCGGCAGGTTGACCAGGCCTGCGTACCGCTTCAAGAGCCAGGCGGTAAAAGCAGCGTCCATTTGGGTCTGAAGATCCTTGATACGTTCAGCGGTCGATTTGGGAACGGCCTCTAACGGATCGTTCGCCTGCAGAATCAGCTCGGCCCATCCACGGGCAAAGCGGAACCACTCCGTGTGCCTTGCGTCGTCAGCCGGCATGGATGTCTGGAGGCTATCCATGAGCTTGCCTATGCGGCGGGACCTGTCCTCGATGAGAGCGGTCTGGATGCCGATGCCAACCCAGCTCCTTGACAGGACGTCAGCTTGGTCATGCGGGACGGAATGGAGCAATCCTTCCACAAACAGGTTATCCATGTAGACGCGAATATCATGGTGGTCAAAGGGAAGATGGACAGGTCCCTCAATGGTTAGACCATAGCTCCCCCCTTCACGGACACCGGATATTCCCTTGGTTGCTTCGCGGTCGAGAAAGATGGGCCAACGCTCCTGGAGGAAGGTAAAGAAGGCCTCGCGGTCCGCCACCAATCTCTCCAGCGGCCATTCATCGAAATGAGTGTTCTGACGCAGGAGTTGGATGAATCGCTCATCCAGCGCCGCAGGTATTCGCTGGCCGCGATAGTGGCGGCGGAGGACCCCGCGCAGGAGGTCTGATGGCTGCTTGATCAGCTCAGGGGCGATTTCAAAGACGTGGCGGAGGACGAACTCCTTGGTGGCGTTGTCGCCCAACTGGCCGGGTGCATGTCTTTTCTGAGCCTCATACAAGGCATCGAGGTCTCCGCGATCCAGAGCGGTCACGACCGGATAGCTGAGATTCGGAAAGATGTCGCCGAGGTTGAAGGAGAGTCTGCGACCGGCCTGGAGGAGATCATAGGGCAATCCTCCAAGATCGCTGGCCTGGGAGCGCAAAACGACCACGAGGTCTGTGTGCTCACCCCGGTCCCAGCGGGATCGGAACTTCGATTCATAGGCATAGCGGAAGGTGATCTGATCTTCGAACGGGATCAACTCGAAGCCCCTTTCGCGGATACCTTCGAGAATCCGTTCTTCGAGCAAAAGCCCATCCGGGTCAGCCACCAGGGTCAGCCGGGCGACCTTCGGGGTGAACTCCTTCAGGATTTGGTCACGCCAGCTACTCATAAAACAACCCAACCGCGAATGGACGCGAATAAACGCTAATAAAATGATAGAAACTCATCTGTCACGCGCCTCCTGCAAAACCACTTTCTTCCATTCGACCCTGGGATGCTTGAAATTGACGATCAATCCTGATTCCAGACCGGTGATGCGGAGGTAATTCAGAACCTGACCAATATGCTCATCGGCGATCGTTTCAATGGTCTTGATCTCAACGATCAACCGCCCTTCAATCTCCAAGTCAGGGATATAATCGTCTATATGTTCACCTCGATAGAAAACAGGGTATAGGTGCTGCTGCTGAAAGGAAATGCCTTCGTGCCTGAACTCAACACATAAGGCCCGTTCGTACGTCTTTTCCCGCAAGCCGTGCCCAAGCTCATTCATTACTGCCATGGCACATCCAACCACTCGAAACGTCAGATCTTTCCCTGCTTATCCGGTTGACACATAAAATGATTTGGGTGCAGTTACTGTTATCTCCCATGTTGACTTCCATGTTTAGTTG
>CAYLJZ010000057.1:0-17908 GCA_964384085.1 uncultured Desulfobacteraceae bacterium | reverse complement strand
CTCAATGGAAGGTCAGCGGAAGAAACGGGGCGGCCGAGATCCTTGGGCTCAACCGCAGCACATTGCGCGCCCGCATGCGAAAGCTGGGTATCGTTAAGCCATAATGCTTTGAAATTTTTTCCATCCGATCCACGATCCGTATTGAAGTGTAAAGCCAGGTCCTAAACCGACTTCCGAGGATACAAAGCCGGCGACGATTTCGACGAACACCCCTCCGTTTTTGGTCCGTGTCAACCCATTTCTTTCGGCTGATGCGTTCTCTGCCAAAACCCTCATGCCAGGTCAAGGCAGGCTGTGGTCATATATAACCAATTGCCATATATGACCATCCTTTAGCGTCATACCGTAAATCCTCCCCCGCCTTTGGATTTTCTAAATTCATTGTCACATCAATAGGTTGAATCAAATGTGCCCGCGCGTATCCACCCTGGCACGAAGCTTGGAGATAACTAAATGAAGCGCGGTATTTTGGTCGGCTTTAGACACAGCCAAGAGGAGACCCCTTTCAATGCGATTCGCTACCTATGGAGGACGCTATGAGAGATGATTATAAGACAAACAAGGAGTTCGACCGTGATGCACGGGACGCCATTGAGGGCGTGGGCAAGGTCACCATTGAAACACGAAACACGGTCCTGGATGAGGACTACTGTGCCGAGCATGGGCGAGCTGTCCCCGGCCGGTACGTGATGCTGGCGGTGAGCGACAACGGCTGCGGCATGGACAGGGAGACCCAGGAAAACATCTTCGAGCCCTTCTTTACCACCAAGGAGGTGGGCAAGGGAACCGGCCTGGGGCTGGCCACGGTGTACGGGATTGTCAAGCAGAACAACGGGTTCATTGAAGTGGCAAGCGAACCGGGCGAAGGGACCGCCTTCAGGATCTACCTGCGCCGGCACGGCAAGGAAGTCGAAGAAAAAGTGGAAGCGGTCAAGGCCGAAACACCTCAGGGTCGCGGCGAGACCATCTTGATCGTGGAGGATGATGTGTCGGTATTGTGCATCTGACCGAAAGGATCCTCGACCATCTGGGCTATGCGGCGCTGACGTCAGCAAGCCCGGCGGAAGCGCTAACCATGGCCAGGGAATATCAGGGCGAAATCGCCCTCCTCATGACGGATGTAATCCTCCCCGAAATGAACGGGACGGACCTGGCCGGGGAGATGTTGAAGATCCGCCCCACCATCAGGACCTTGTTCATGTCGGGATACACGGCCGACGTCATCGCCCGCCAGGGGGTGCTGAAAAAGGGGGTGCATTTTGTCCAGAAGCCCTTTACTTTCGACAACCTGGCCCGGAAGGCGAGGGAGGCCTTGGGGGCGCGGAACGCGGAACTGGGTGAAGAGTGAAAAATGAAATCCTATGCAGGCGGCCGCAGGATTTTTCTATTGCAGAGCCATGGTCTTCTTGATAAGTTGACCCTATAGAAGTTATATCCCTGATGCCTGAAAGGAGGCTTTCGTTCAGGCGCTGTCCTATTGGCATGGGTTAACTCATAAGAATTGGCTCTGTTGAAATCCGCAATCTGAAATGCTGTAGATTTCCCGTTATTAAAATTAATTCATATGGATAAGGTGCTGGACGATGACGACGCATCAGGCGAAGGCGAAACAGGGTGTTGATGTTCTTCAAAAATGCCCGACGGGCATCAGGGGTCTCGATGAGATCACAAAGGGGGGGCTTCCGAGGGGGAGGCCCACGCTGGTCTGCGGCGGTCCGGGCGCGGGCAAAACGCTTCTGGCCATGGAATTTCTTATGCGGGGCGCCATGGATTACGGAGAACCCGGGGTCTTCATGACCTTCGAGGAGGAGCCGGAGGATCTCGCGAAGAACTTTATGTCCCTGGGTTATGATCTCCATGAGATGATCGCACGGGGTCTCATCGAAACAGACCACGTCCGCATCGCGCGAAGTGAGATTGAGGAGACGGGTGAGTACGATCTGGAGGGATTGTTCATCCGGCTGGGGAATGCCATTGATTCCATCGGAGCGAAGCGGGTTGTCTTAGATACCATCGAAGCCCTTTTCTCCGAGCTGCCGAATGCCACCATCCTTCGAGCAGAGCTTCGTCGGCTTTTTCACTGGTTGAAAGACCGTGGCGTGACAGCCGTCGTTACGGGGGAAATCGGCAACAAGACGCTGACACGCTACGGTCTCGAAGAATATGTCGCCGATTGCGTGATCTTTCTCGACTTCCGCATCGTGAAACAGATTGCCACCCGCCGCCTGCGTATTATTAAGTACCGCGGCTCATCTCACAACTCCGACGAGTATCCCTTCCTGATAGGCGAGGGGGGCTTCTCGATCCTGCCAATCACCTCCCTTGGGCTCGACTATCCCGTTTCCACGGAGCGCATCTCCACGGGCGTTCCCAAGTTGGATGCCATGTTTGGCGGCAATGGGTTCTACCGGGGCAGCACCATCCTCGTCTCCGGTACAGCAGGCACAGGCAAAACAAGTCTGTCGACTACCTTTGCCGACGCCGCCTGCCTGCGAGGCGAGCGCTGCCTCTACTTTGCCTTCGAAGAATCGCCCAGACAGATCATCCGGAACATGGGCTCCATCGGCATGAATCTCGATCGGTGGGTGAAGAAGGGGCTTCTCAAGTTCTATTCAGCCCGGCCTTCGCTTTACGGCCTTGAGATGCATCTTGTCACCTTCCACAAGGCGATCCAGGAGTTCAACCCCCAGGTTTTCATTGTAGACCCGATCAGCAACCTGATCAACGTGGGAACCGCATCAGAGGTCAAATCCACATTGACGCGCCTTGTCGACTATTTGAAAATGCAAAAGATTTCTACCTTTCTTACAGACCTCACCCATTTCGGAAGCAGCCTTGAGCGCACAAGCGAAGAGATATCATCTCTGATCGATACGTGGCTTCTCCTGCGGGATATCGAACTCAATGGGGAACGAAACCGGGGTCTCTATATTTTAAAATCCCGCGGCATGCCCCACTCCAACCAGATTCAGGAGTTCCTCCTCTCGAACCAGGGCATTGACCTTCTTGACATCTATACCGGCTCCGGCGAGGTATTAACCGGCAGCGCCCGGGCAATCCAGGATGCCAAGGAAAAGGCGTCTGAGCTGGCACGCCAACATGAGGTGGATCGCAAGTTCCGCGAGCAGGAGCGCAAGAGGAAGGCCCTGGAAGCAAAGATCGCAGCCCTCCGCGCCGAGTTGGATGCGGAAGCTGAAGAGCTGTATTTGATGGCGGAAGAAGGGCGGCGAAGGCAAGCTGCCCTGGCAGACAACCGTTTGCAAATGGCGCATCTCCGCAAGGGGGCGCCTTCGGCAGCCCGACGAAGCGCTCGAAAAAAGAGCGGGAAAGGAGATTAAGATGAAGGATGTCTCGCCAGGGAAGGGAAAGAAGGCGAAGGCTGGTTCGACAGAAGAGATCTGGAATCTCCGGTTATATGTCGCAGGTCAGACCCCGAAATCAATTACGGCCTTTGCTAATCTGAAGAAGATCTGCGAAGAGCACCTCGCGGGGAAATACACCATAGAGGTGATAGACCTTTTACAGAAACCCCAGCTTGCCAAAGGGGATCAGATTATTGCCGTACCGACACTGGTTAGGAAGCTTCCGGAACCGCTTAAAAAGATTATCGGCGATCTGGCCAACACAGAGCGCGTCCTGGTGGGCCTCGACATTCGTTCCGGCTGCGGATAATAGAATCACTTTTGGAGTAACAGAAATGGCGGTGAAGAGAGGGAAAGCCCGCGCTGAGGCAGTCGAAAAGGCCGTAGCGGGGCGCGACAGCGAAGGGTATGTTCTTCGGCTGTATGTTACGGGGTTGACCCCACGGTCAACCCTGGCCATCGCCAATGTTCGAAAAATCTGTGACGAACACCTGGCGGGCCGTTACGAACTCGAGGTGATAGACCTCTACCAACAGCCCAGTCTGGCCAAGGGAGAACAGATTATTGCCGCGCCAACGCTCATCAAGACGCTCCCCCTGCCGCTCCGCAGGCTCATCGGCGACATGTCGGATACGGAGAAGGTTCTTATGGGCATGGATCTGAAACCCCGGACATCCTGAGTGTGCATCCATGAGCAAATCGGATAAAACACGCCAGCACCTTTTGGATGAGTTGCAGGAACTCACGTCGAGGCTGATGGAAGCTGAGGAAACCCTGCGCGCCATCCAGGGCGGTGAGGTGGATGGTCTGGTTGTCTCAACCGCGGAAGGAGATCGCGTCTTTACACTGTCGGGCGCCGATTATCCTTACAGGGTCATGGTCGAAACCATGAACGAAGGGGCCGTCACCCTTGCCCCCGACGGTACGATCCTTTACTGCAACCAACGTTTTGCAGATATCGTCAACGTGTCTCTGGAAAAAGCCATAGGATCTTCAATCTACCGATACGTTTCATCCACAGACCTTCAGCTGTTTGAGGCATTGATTGAGCGGGGGTTAAAGGGGAACAGCAAGGGGGAACTGGCGTTACAGGCCGCAGGTGAAATTTCCGTACCTGTCTTGCTTTCCGTAAGCGGCCTTCGGAACACCGATATGCCCGGTGCAGTGTGCGCCGTCATGGTGGACATCACCGAGCGCAAGGAGATGGAGGAGGCCTTAAAAAGATCGTACAACGAACTGGAACGACAAACCGTCGAAATTCGGACGGCTCTCTCTGAAATCAAAACATTGAAAGACCAGCTCGAGGCCGAGAATATTTACTTTCGTCAAGAGAGCAAAATGAAACATCACCTCGACCATATTCTCGGGGAAAGTGATGCGCTCAAGTATGTTCTCTATCGAGCGGAGCAGGTCGCTCCTACGAACACAACGGTCCTTATCCTTGGCGAGACCGGTACGGGAAAGGAGCTGATCGCCGCCGCCATCCATAACATGAGCCCTCGCAAGAATCGGCCCCTGATCACCGTCAACTGTGCCGCCCTGCCGAGCAATTTGATGGAGAGCGAATTGTTCGGCCGGGAGAAAGGGGCATTTACCGGGGCCGATACCCGCCAGGCAGGCCGGTTCGAGGTCGCCAATGGTTCCACCATCTGTCTTGACGAGATCGGGGAACTGCCGCTGGAGCTGCAGGCAAAGCTCCTTCGGGTCATACAGCATAATGAGTTTGAGCGCCTGGGCTCATCTCATACCATCAAAGTGGATGTGCGGATCGTGGCGACGACCAATCGAAACCTTGAGGAAGAGGTCCGCGAAGGGCGATTCCGGAAGGACCTTTACTATCGGCTCAACGTCTTCCCCATCACTGTCCCTCCCCTGCGGCAGAGGAAAGAAGACATTCCGTTGTTGGTCAAGGCCTTTCTGTCGCGATATGCCAGGAAATTGGGGAAACAGATCACGTCGATCCAGAAGGAGACGATGAAGGTCCTGCAGGAGTACCCGTGGCCCGGGAACGTCCGGGAGCTGGAAAGCGTCCTTGAACGGGCCGTGATCCTGTGCCGCGGTCCGGTTTTGCAGTTGGCGGATAAACTGGATTTTTCCTTCCTCTCCCCGTCATCCGGCGTAAGAACCCTCGAAGAGGCGGAGCGAAACCAAATCCTCGAGATCCTTTCGGAATGCCGATGGCGCATCGAGGGAAAGGACGGGGCCGCAGCGATCCTGGGTCTCCACCCGAGCACCTTGAGAGCGAGGATGCATAAGCTCGGGATCGTCCGGCCGGAGACCAAGGAGTCAGATTAAGATCCGGCTCTCCTCAAAAGTTCCCTCAATATGTGGAGGTTCCACCATATATTGAGGCCAAAACCATCGGCTCGCCCTTCCCTACCCTTTTCCCTCATTCATCTAATCCACTGTTATTATAGGATGATTTCGCTTTTGTTCTTTTTCCGGTTCTTGGCAGGCCACTTGCAATTACTATCTGCATAATCCTGGTCATCAGCAACGGGCAAAAAGAGGCCGGACGCACGGTCCCAGCCAGCAGTTGAGTGACCGCGATGAGAGGGGCTAACGTACCATTGCTCAAACCAAACAAACTTCGAAAGGAGGAATACCGCTGCAAGAGCTTCTTGTCCAATGGTTGTGTGGCTTCCATGGTTCAACTCTCCCATCTCCACCTTGCCCACGATCTTCTTCACCGGGAACATACCCAGGCGTTCCCAGGGGGCGATGTTGATCTTGACCCCGTCGTTGATGTCCGCCCGCCAGCCTTTGGGCTGCCCCTCTTTGGATTTCCAGCGCACATGGATGCGGGCCTCCCGGTCCTTCCCCTCCTGGATGCGCTCCAGTTTTTCCCGGAAGTCCTCCAGCTCGATCATCCGGCGTCCCGGCCCACCGATCGATTCAGTAACCCGGTCCTTCATCTCCTCCACTGCCCGCTTGAAAGCTTCGGTTTCTTGTTTAGCAACAGATACCAATCGAATTGAAATGTTATGATCACCACCCATTCTTCAAAATCGTTCGTCTGGCCCCATAACTCTTTAGGATTGCACCCAAATGTGAAAATGAAAAGGGCGTCCCTATGCTCCACAGCAACTAACCCAAACCCCCTATTTGCTCAACCGGGCGGACGCTTCTTTCATCCTTTTTTCACATAGGTTACGGTCGTTGCCTTGCATTTTCTCTTTGTTTGATCAAAAAAGCCCAGAGTGAAACGGTCCTCCGCTTTCTGAAAGATATCCAGCCCCCTTCCCAATATCATCCGCCAGCCGGTATCGGTCTCGATCCAGCGATCATGCAGGCTGTTGTCAAAGTGGTATTCCAGCTCAATCTGATCCTGCTGAAGCCCTGACTTCAGCTCCTCAAGCTTGCGCTTCAGCTCAGACTCCTGATACGCATCGACCCCGGTCATTAGTTCAACCTTCATGCCGTCTGCCGGGGGGTCCAATATCTCGCAGAAACTCATGAAGTTGTAGATCTGATATTGAAGACGGACATAGGGATCACAGACCTTGACAAGGGTCGCCCCCTTCAGGTACGGAGCGAATAGACGCGCGTAGGAAATGCCCCGCTGGCCCTCTTTGATATCCAAGGTCATCGCTTCCGGCGACCGGTCCGGCGCCAGCGGATCAACAACCTGCGGTTCCTCTGCGGGCTCAGGCTTTTCCTCCGGATGGCTTTCCTGGAACTCGTCCGGCTGCTGGCTCCTGATGGTCGTCCATTTGTATTCCTGGTCTATTTTCGATAACTCGTCACGGATCTGCTGCCGCATACGCACCGCCGGATTCACGCAAAAGGAAATGAATTCCTCGTCTGTAAGCCTCAAGTCCGGGAACAGCAGCTTCAAATATCCTTCGGCCAGCCGCGAAACCGCCTTGGTGTCACGCATGTCGTCGCACTGTGGCAGGTGAAGGCTTTGAGAGACATAGTCCGCGAAGTTCAGATCAGTCCTCAGTTCATGGAGTACCTCGCTGAAAAAATCACCTTTGAACCCCAGGGTCCTTGATGGGGTCTTTCTGGAAATGCGTTGCATGAACCATCCCTCGATCAACCCGTGAATCCGGTCGATGAAGGCCGATTCCTGCAAAGCGGGCGGCAGTTCTTTAAAAATGCCGTCGCTTTCATAAAGAGGAAGCCTGCCTGGACCCAGGGTGATGTTCCCCAGCATGACAAATCCGGCCTCTGCCGTCCCCATGTTGCCGGTCGCCCTGCGGTATCTTCCGCTCTCCAAATACATCTTGAGGGCCGCCATGGCCTCGCCTGACGTGTCTGTGTGGATTTTCTGGATTTCGTCCACCACCACCACGTCATATCGGGGGATCAGTCCGATCTGCTTGGTATTGCTGTTGAAGAAAAGGGAAGGCGCCGACAGTTTCCCTCCGGGGATGACCGCGGCATATCGGCTGATGTTGTCGAACACAAAGGATTTCCCGGTCCCCTTGGGGGCCAGCTCAGCCAGATTGACCCTTGGGGTGGCAAGGGGAATAATGCGGCTCAGCAGGAGCAGCTTCTGAGAAAGCCGGAGCACGTCCGGGTTGAACTGACAACTCGATACCAGCAGGTCGATCCACTCATCCGTCGTGAAGTGCCTTCGGGATTCCTTGAAGTAATCCAGCTCCACGCCCGGCGACTGAAACGGTTTGAAATCGATCATCCAGATCTGGCCCTTTTTCACGTCTTCCCCGTCCGGGGGCACATATCGGAGGGACCCCAGCCCCCACATTCCGGTCTTCAGGAGCATCGGGTTGGTATCGATGATGTCTTTCTGCACCATGCCGTTACGCACGTCCAGCAGGGGGATGCTCAGCTCATAACTGTTTCGATCCAGGTTGACGTTCACGCGGAAGTCATCCAGGAGTCGCACCTCCTCCTGCTGCATGAGCCGGTTGAGGAGGGTGTTTTTATCGGCCTTCTGAGGAAGATATTTGGACACCGTATTCACGATTTCAAGGCGCCCCTCATCCGTCAGATCATCGCCCTTCATAAACTGGCTGATGATCCATTCCCCCACATACACGGGGATGGACCGGGCCCCGAAGCCTGCCTTGCCCATCAACCCCTTGTTGATGACCACCTCACCATAAAAGTCTTTTGCCTTTTGCTCAAACGGCATCGCCTGCATTCGCTTGCCCCCTTATAAATCTTTCAAGCTGAATCCCGTTGACATGGCTGAGCGGAATTCGCTCTTCAGGGAAACGGTTTTCAGCCGCTTCTCTCCACCCACGTCATACTCAAACTCGATGACCAATTCATCCGTCTCCAGGGCCGACTTCTTAAAATAACAATCCAATCGAAGGACCCCAACCCCTCCGCCAGGGATCTTGGGCGTCTCACACCCTTTGAGGTCGGTTTCCGGGGCTGTAATGCCCGCGCGATGAACCACCATCTCCACCGAGTTGGGATTCTGAATTTCGAGATTTACAGAAGCCATTCGCTGGATGTAAAATTTGGCCTTCCCGGTCGTTGCGTCCATGGCCAGGTCCAGAAAGCGGACAGACGGCCCCTTCCACGGCGCCTTCACCAGCTTGTATCGGGCCGCCGGGACGATCACCTCCTCCGGCGTTGCCCCTCCGTGGACATATCCGCCCCTCGCGCCGGATGGACTTTTCACGGTGTTGTGCCCATTGGGGATAAAGAAGACGCCTGTTTCCGATACGAACGGCCGGTTGAAGGCATGGCCCAACTTCCACAGATTATCCGGAACCTCTTTGGCCCTGGCTTCCTCAATCCAGGCGTATCGGTGCTTTTCGTCAGGAAAAATCTTATTGATGACAGAGGATTCCAGGGTCGCCCTTTCCTCCTCAAGGATTCGGCAGGCCCCATGGTCTGTCAAAACCAGCACGGTCACGTCTTCCCGGGACCCTCCCCAGGTCCCTGTAAGCGCGGCCAAGTCCTCCGCCAGCCGGTTGAACACAAGTTGAAGCTGCTCTTCATGGGTCATGTGCCTGGCTTCCATATCGGTGTGGAGGAGTTCGTCGCAGTCCACAAAATTGAAAAGGAGCACCGGCGCGTCCGCGGAAAGCGTTTCGGAAGCCAGGGATTTGAGATTGCTCACATAGATGGCGCTGGATCGACCCCATTCCTCTGCAGCCCGTTGTTTCACAAGCCTTTCGTAGTCCTTGCCGTCAACATTCCAGTTACCGCTGATGATTTCCGGCTTGGCGTAGGCCGTAGCGGTCGGAAGGGGCGCAAACCGATACTCAAGGGCATGACGGGCAAACCCCGTGTTCTGAAGCGCCCGATCCAGCAGACCGAAAAAGTTCAGCGGAAGGCAGTCGATCATGAGAATAATCACAGCCGAATGCCCCTTTTCCGCTGAAAAAGCCTCTCCCAGAAAATGGACCATGCTCAGTTCAGGATCTTTCTGAATCGCCGAATATTGCTCCACGTACCATTGGGAAAACCCTTTGACCGTGTCCTCAACCGGCGCATCTGAATACTGATTGTTCACCTGCCAGGTACGGTAGGGGACATACGCATCCACGGCCCAGCGAATCCACTCCCTTTCAGTCCAAACCGTTTCACGATCCAAAAGCGGGGGCCTTTCGGGCTTCACGTAGCGGCCGAGGGATGCCAGTTGAAAACCGCTCACGCCGGGGCAGTGTTCAAATCTGTCCTGAATGCCCTCAACGTCCTTCAGTGTCGTCGGAAACCGTTGCTCTTTGATCAACCGCGCCAGCCATTGGAATTCCCTGACCAGCCATCCAGAGGTAAACGCCAGAACCTTCTGGAAGGCTTCGCTGGTGTTTACCTGATCCAGGATGCCTTCAAAGAAAAGATCGATCTGTTCAATAGCGGCCTCCCGGGCCGAAGGTTCCAAACCGACATTTTCCAGACCTTTGCCGGGCATGTTCTGAACCGTCCGCACCTGACCGGGCGGAAGGACATATTCCAGCAGCTTCGATGGATACCCGCCCAGAAGCGCCCGGAAAGTCACCCACTGCCAAACGGTCTGCCTCGATTGAGGCAATATGGCACACACATCCGGAACCCAAGCAGATGTGCCGGCCTCTCCCCATTGTCGGCACTTATCTTCCAGGCAGCGGTTGAGCAGAGGATATCTCTGGAATGCGGTTTCAGCCTGTTCGCCCCCAAGGGCGGCCACAACCGCACCGAGATTCTCTCCATGAAGCCTTTCGGCATTCAAGGCCGATCCCAGGAGGTGGGCTAACATACGATCCGAAAATGGCGCATGGCTGCCGGTTTCCACCTCCAGTTCCAGCAACCCTCCCTCGATGATGTCCCCGTCAGTCAGCCACTCTGGAATCGCCACATTCCATTGCTCCGCCAGCACATCCCGGGCCGTCATGGTCGTGATCACTGCGGGCCTGCCGATTTGCCCCGCAAAATCCTCCAGCCAGGCCACATGGTTTTGAGAGCGCACCCATATCGCTTCCGGTACGGCGCCCGGTTCTTGGGAAGACAACAGAACACATGCCTGCACATAATCCCGGTCGTTTTCCACCAGAGTGATGTCGCTGTCTTTTCCTAACGGCAGTTGGCCAACGTAGTAAATTTTCATAAATTAAGAATTAAGAATGATGATGTTAATAATTATGAATTATGAGTGATGAATTATGAATTAGAGATGAAAAGAAAAAATCTCCCGCCCAGTAAAAAACTGATGAATTAGGAACGATAAATGATGAATCAAGGATTATTCTCATTCCGCCCTTTTCATAATTCTTCATTCATAATTCATACTTCCTCCATAATTCTTCATTCATAATTCATAATTTCCCCACCGCTGCTTCCACATCTTTGGCTGCCTCCGGGCTTATCAGCTTCTTCTTCACCCCGTACTGCAATACGGATGTGATGACAGCGGCGAGACCTTCCTTGTCGCTCGGGCACTTGAAGGTCGCTTCTTCACCGAACAAAGACCCTTTCACCTGAATGTTGAATTTGCGTGTCTTGCTCACCAGCTCTACGTCCACGGGATCGCTGTAATTCCCATCGCCGTCCACAGCCCTCAGTTTTATCTTGACTGCGGGGCTGTCCGCCAGGAGAGAGGCGAGATCCAGGTCATCGCTGGCCTTGATGGCCTTATTAGAATTCCGTGGGTCTGTTCCATCCAGGGTATACACCAGGGCCTTGGCATTCTTGGGAACCTTTACCAGGACATGTTCCTTTTCCTGAATTTCCCTTGTGGTCTGCTCTATCTCCGGCTTGTAAACCTCGGGCCGGGCCTTTTCGATCTCCTCTTTGGCCTGTTTCAGTTTCGCCGCAAACGCTTCCACCTGCAATGTTGCCCAGGCCGACATCTCACCAAATCCAAAGTCCCTGGGGAGCAGCCCGGTGAGTTTCCTGCCGAACGTCTTGGACGTGTCCCCCAGCCGGGTCAACAGGAACGACGCATCATCTTCATATTTATTCGGGTTCCGCTGGCCTGCACTGAGCCCCTCATACCACTCTGTCACGGCCTTTTCACACACCACCAGGTCGCCCTCTGTCCCAAAGACACGGCAGACCGCGTTTGCAAGGAGATCCCGGGCTTTCAGCTCGCCGGCGTTAAACTGTTTAGCGACATCTCCAAAGGCAGCGCCCATGTTCGCGGCCTCGGTCCCGCTCAACCCCTGCCCGTCATAGGCGTCATCCACTGCGGCAGGGAGTTCTTTGAGCATCACGCTGAAGGGGTCCGCGGCACTGCCGAGCCCGTCCATCAGTCCTTTGATCCTTTTCAGAATGGGCCTTTTTTCTTCGCTGTACAGTGTCATCACCTTCGCAATTTCAGGCAGTCCCCTCCACCAGGAGAGCAGCGCATTACAGGCCTCATTCAGGGTCCTCGTCTCTCCGTGTTTCAAGGCCGGGGCGCCCACAGCCATGGCCACCTGTTCGACCAGAGACCGCTGTTCCGGAGATATCTCGCGCACTTCAAATATCGTCTTGGGAGCCGGGTCCGAGAGGATATCCACGATATGGGAATAGTCTTCAATGGGCTGACGGGCCGTGCGGGTGGTGTCTTTATAGACGATCAGGCGTTCGCCGTAGGCGCGGATGATATGGGCCAGCGTCAAGGCCAAGGCAATGCCCCCGGCCCCCCACGGCGGTTTCTGCATCTCATTCAGGAACGATCCCACCGAGAAGGTCTCCCCTGGATTCAGATTTCGAATGCGTTCGCAAAGCGTCTTCAGCACCGGGAAATTGTCGCTGATCCTGGCCGGATCGGTCTCGCATTCAAAATAGGTGACCGTACCCTCTGTCCCTGTCTGTCGCAGAGCGCCCGCCCCCTTGAGCAACACCTTCTGCAAGTACCGCTTTTCGCCATGATTATCCGGGTTTCCGTTGTCGATCATCACCCGTTCGCCGTTCAACAACATATTCGCAGCCTGCTTTAGGGCCGTGTTTTTGCCCGCCCGCCACCGGTCGTCATGCACCCGGTTCAGGTCTGTATGGCTGAGCTTGCACCGTTTTGTTAACATCTCACCGCACAGCACATCCGCTGCCCGATGCGACTGCTGGGGCCGGTCCGCCAGCACTGCTCCCCCCTTCCTGTACCAGCAGGCGTTGGAACCGTCGATCACCTCCCGCAACCGGCGCTGAAGAACGGGATGATACCCGTCCGCCGGGTTTTCAAGGATGTCCCGCAGCCGCGATTCGGTCTGTGCGCTGATCTTCTCGGCCTCGTTAGGCGGCAGATAGTGCCGGCAGGCCTTGACCCGCAGCAGGGTTTCGCTGAAGGGTTGCGGGGCATGGGGGACGGCAACGGCGATGTTCTCTGCGGGAATTCCCCTGACAGCCTCTCTGGCCTGCTGGACCTCCGCATCATCCTCACACAGGGTATATACCAGGGTCCCTTCGTAGCTCTTGCCCGGCTTGATGCGGTCCGTCTCCCAGGTTGACTGGATCTCTTCCCACAGGGAATCCCCCAGGTCCCTGGCCCGCACAAAGCGCATGCGGAATCGCCGGTCTTCTGTAAATGGGAGGTTATGGCCCTTGGCCTCCATGAATTCCAGGTCCTGGGGCCGGCCCCCTTCGGCCAGAAACGCGGCCACCATGTCCGTGGGGTGGAGTTCCGGGTTGGCCAAAAAGCGCTCGATCAGATCGTAGGGATCCTCTCCGGTGCTGGCCGCCAGTTCGTACGTGCCGGACTGCTGACGGTAAAACACGGCCCCCTGCTTGATCATGGTCTTGAGGACGTTCTCCGCCTGTTTCTTCTCGGCCGCACTCAGGCAATAGAGCCCAAACTGAATGGTGTCGAGGCTTGCGGGGACCTGGCAGAGTTGATAGATGAGTATGGTTTTAAGCACACGCACCCGCTCATCCGTCTCCAGACCGAACAGTCCCTGCTGGGAGGACTTTCTCAAGGCGTCCATGCTGGCGTGAAATCCGTTTACGAACTGCCTTTGACGCTCCCTCAGTTCCGGGTTTCTGACCGAAAGCTCCTTCTGGAAAAAGGTGAACAGACGGTCCACGGTATAGAGATTCAGCTTGCCGCCCCCTACGGTCACATCCTCTTTTTGGATGAAGTCCGCATACGAGCCTTCAGCGCCCCCCACGTCTCCCGAGAAGAAGGTGAAGGTGCTGCGAACATCCGATCCGATCTCCGAGGAGAGTTTGAGCAGGCAGGCCAGCGTCATGGGGTGTACCGCATAGATGTCCTCCAGGACCCGTTTGCGGATACGCTCGACGTCATCGATCCACGGAAACAGGTTCAGGGTCTTGCACGGGGGCACGAGCTGGTTGAAAACGGCCGTTCGGGGCGCCACCTCGTCCTTCCATACAGAAGACTGCCGGTCGGTCTCCACAATGGCGCCGATGATCTCTTCAATCCCCTCATTGAGCAGGTCCACCTGGGTGAGCCGGGCGCTCATCACGGCCGCATCCGCCTTGCTGAACCGGTCTGCATACGACTTGAAGTCCTTGTGGATGCACCCCACAAAGATGGCATTGGGTTCGTTCCTGCAAATGGTTTCCATAAACCCCTGGAGCAGGTCCTTGGCATAGGCCCCCTTTTCCAGGGTGAACCCGAACTCATCGAAAAAGACGGCCAGACCCTTGAACCGCTCCTTGAATTCCCGGCTCTGGATCAGGTTCTTGACAATCGGGATCAGGTTGCCGGACCGGGCCTGGAATTCCAGACCCCCCATCATTTCGCGAAAGGCCGAGCGGAACTGGTCCATGGCCCCTGAATCGTAGTTCTTGAGCGCGGTCCGAAGCTGCACCACCGACAGGCCCGGGGCCGCCTGCCCCAGGGCATTCACAAAATCCTGGTAGAAATTGCGGATCCCCCCTTGAGCTCCCTTTTCCTCCCACGATGCCAACTGCCGCTCGGCCTCGTCAAACTCCGTGGTCACGTCCGCGGCCAGCCCGCGGACCGCACACGCCTCCAAAACCGCCTTGAGCACCACATCCTCGAACCGTTTGCCCGAATAGTAGTCGCAGATGGCCACCAAGTACTGCCCGTCCTTGCGGATGTTCTTGAGCATCCTGGCCGTTTCCGCATCCAGACCGGCATAGTTGGCATAAAAGCCCGCGATCTCCGGGTCCCCGCTGGACCGGCTCAGAAAGTTGGCGGTCATCAGGCACAAATGGGATTTCCCTGTGCCGTAGGACCCGCTGAGGAGATAAAACTTCTTGTCGCTCGGCTGATATACCCCCCGGCAGATCCGCTCAAAGGCCTGACGGTGCGACCGGGTCGGCCGGTACATGGCCATGCGCTCGGCATTTTCCTGGGCCTCCGCAAAGGCGCTTTTCAGCTCCACAAAATTGGCATATCCGCTCTTCAGCTTGACAATGTCAGAGATCTTGCTCATGGCGCACCCCAAAGGAGGAAGTATGAATGATGAATGATGAAGTATGAATTAATATGAGACGCTTTGTTTCCTTTAGCCTTTCCTTTAGCCTTTCTTTTAGTCTCAATTCATCCTTATTTATCGGCTGCCTCGCAAAAACGCTCGTTGAAAAACGGAGCGAAGACCTGGGCTGCTCCCTTATTCATCATTCATAATTCATAATTGGCCCTCGCCCAGGCCTCCCAATGTCCGGATATGTCCTGATCCTCTGTTTCGCGCATCTAAAGAGATGCACGAAAACCTCTTAACTTACTGTAAGCATAGGGGTTGCACCTGTTCCGAAAATCCGTGACCATGCACGAAGCCGTGTCCGGATATGTCCGGACATGTCCGGATGTCCGGTTCAAGTTTCCACCTTGGTCCGTTCGTAAACTGTTTTCGGACCCGAACCATGGCGGTCCAGCAGACGATGGTCCTCCAACATGGACAAGTCTCGCCGCGCCGTCCTGTCCGTTACCCCTTTAGCGAACCACGCCACATACTCTTGTCTGGTAATCGTGTCCCCATGGCTGAGATGCCGCAAGAGTTCCTGCTGGCGCTCGTTCAATTCCAGGGACTGGGCGCCATGCCGGTCCGCCGCAAAGAAAGTCAACTGGACACCACTTGCGCCACTTTTCCATTCCGGCAGCCGCATTCCGTACTCGCGGCATTCCTGCACAATCTTGAAGGTACCCCGTCCGACTCTCTCCATGAGTTCATACAAGTAGAACACATGGCTGATATCTGGATTCACCAAAATGGAATCGTGGGTTTCGCGACGCAAACTCTCAGCCGAAATGCCCTTGGGCAAACGTCCGGAATTCCGGATCTCAATTCGATCGGGATACACACTCGCAGAGACGCCACCTGAGAAAGAGGCGTAATCACGGTGGGCAAAAGCGTTCACCAACCCCTCGCGAAGTGAATTCCATGGATATTGAGGGCGAGTGGCTCTGGTGAGGGAGCCAGACTCAAAATCGGATGAAATCGACACATGCCTCTGGAAGAAAGCCATAACCATACCCAATAGTGTGAGTACGGGACCTTCAAAGAGTTGCTCATCAATGAATCGGTTCCCCTTGTCCGATTCATAGCAGACTGCCCGCACCCGGGTTTGTGGGTGTCGAATAGCGACTTGGCGCCCGAACAAAACGTCTGCGGCGTTCGTGAGTTGTCCGAACCGGGTCAAACCCAGCTCGTTCAACACCGTCTCCGGATCGTCAGGTGATGTAAACCGGTACCCCCGCTTCTCCTGCGCGCGTTGCACAACCTTGCCAATCAAATCCACATCCAAGTTTTCAATGCCAAGACCGGAAGATGCCCTTCTTTCCCAGCGTTCGGGCTGGATGGCCCGGTTTTCAACCATGAGGCGCATCGTCTCCGCATCGGCAATTGGAGAATCAGTCCGCACGCGAGTATAAATCGTTCCTCGGAACACGTAGGGCCTGTCTTCACCCTGTGGGACATCCACCACCAGCACCTTTCCGTCCCCCACTGTATCAATGGACACGGTATAGATGGTTTGTGGCGTGATCTCTTTATGCAGGTACTCGCGGATGGTCTGGGCATGTTGCGAGGAAATGCCCGAATCTATTGTCTCCGTTCCTACCAGCACGCTCCCCCCACGGGTATTTAACATTGCCGCCACATGCCGACCAATGGTCTCCAGGTCTTGAATCGATTTGACAAACGCAACTCGGATCGATTCTCCCTCTTCCAGCAGCTTCTGAGTGAGATTGCGTGCCGTCATCTCTTGCCTCCTTGAATGCCCCGCTTAACCTGGGCAGGCGTCGAGAAGTGCTCTTTCAGGAATTGTTCCACCTGCGAGTAGCGGCTGAACTGGGCCGTCGCAAACAGCGTTGCATCCTGAGGCGTGCTGAACTTCTGTACCCAGTTCCCCTTACGGTCCTTATGAACGCTGATGTCGTGTCTAATCGCCGCATCGTACATGTCTATGACTCGAAAATCATCCAGAACCGTCTTCTCTCGATTAAGAAGCTTCTTGAAATCTTCTTTGGTCTCATATCCAAGCTTTTTGAATAATTCCTCTCGTTCTGCGGCTCCTTTGAATCCCAGCTTCATGAACAGCGAACGCGCAAAGGGGATAAACGCGTGCGCCAAAACCCAACGCGGCCGGTTCTTCTCGATTGCTTTCAACAACTCCTGATGGGTGATGCCCAGATCACCATCCACAACGCCACTGCCGTACTGCGGCGTGATAATGGCCAGGAACAGATCGCAACGCTCAACGGCAAGCAGGCAGCTTTCGAAGGCGGTTTTATCTGGATAGATCGGTACCGTCCCTTTGTGGGACATCCAGACCTCATAGCCAAATCCGTTGAGCAGTGCATAGACCTGGTCCAGCAGCTCTTCGATGCCGTACACGGTGGAGGATACCATGATGGTCAGCCGCTTCTCCCCCGCTCCTCTCTCTCGCATTGGATTCCTCCGCTTGGGAATTAAGAATTAAGAAGTAGGAATGAAGAAATGTACCGCTCTCCCTTCCTGATTCGTTTCATAATTCATCATTCACAATTCATCATTTTTTTCATAATTCTTCATTCATCATTCATAATTCGCCCCACCCGGTCAAACTCCTCCAAACACTTCCGCATACAAATTAAGAATTAAGAGTCAATGTCATTAACTTAAGCGCTTGAAGTAGTTCAACCGATGTAAATTATTACATAAAGAGCTTGATTTAGGGTTATAAACATGGTATACTCGTATCATCTCAATAAATAGGGGTAGCAACGTCCCCTGGAGTTGATTTTTTTGTTA
>CAYLJZ010000056.1:0-18088 GCA_964384085.1 uncultured Desulfobacteraceae bacterium | reverse complement strand
AAGGACTACCAGCCCCTTACCTTTCACATTAAACATCAGGGATTGTTCTCCCAAATAAGAATCGGGCACCTCCGCTCCCTTCCAAACTCCGTAGGTGTTCGGTTCAGACCCGTGCCTTAGTTCCCAGACCCCAGAGAACCGATAAAACAGCCGCCGCTGCTCCCGCCCCCGGCAGCATCATTCGCTTTGATGGTAAGGTTTTCGGATTTCACGGAATTCAGCCAGCTATTTTCAGAGCGTTCCTCAAGGATGAGGGTGACGGCCTCATCTCCCTCATCCCTCCACGTTGTTGGGGACCGGTGCATTGCGGATTTGCTGGGTCCTTCCCGTTCTATACTGGCCCGGGATAGTCTCCTGCGCACCAGCCACTTGCTTTAAGGGTTTTCCTTTGGGCCGTTCTGCTTCCCGCTCTCCCTCCTTCCGAGATTCTCCATCCGTCTTCGAATTTCCTGCTCAAACCCCCTTGGTGTGGGCCGGTAAAAGACCCGGCTTTTCAGGGCTTCCGGGAGATAGTCCTGCTTTACCCACGCCCCTGAATAGTTGTGGGGATAGAGATAGCCCCGGCTGTATCCAAGGTTTTTCATGAGCCGGGTGGGGGCGTTCCGAATGTGGAGGGGGACCGGCTGGGACCCGGATTGACGAATCTCCTCCTTGACAGCCTTTTCCGTCAGATACAGGGCGTTGCTCTTGGGGGCCGAGGCCAGATAGACGGCCGCCTCGGCCAAAGCCAGTTCCGCTTCCGGAGGACCCACCTTCTGCCAGGCCTCAAAGGCGGCCAGGGCCATGGGGAGGGCATGGGGATCGGCCAGGCCCACGTCTTCAGAGGCGAATCGGATCATCCGCCGGCAGATGAAGAGGGGATCTTCGCCGGCCAGAAGCATTCGGTAGAGCCAGTAGACCGAGGCCTGGGCATCACTCCCTCGAAGGCTTTTGTGAAAAGCGGAAATGGTGTCATAATGGTGCTCGCCGTCCTTGTCATAAGGGAGGGCCTTTCGATCCAAGGCCTTTTCAAGGGCTCTGACGTCCAAATGCACGGGACCATCCGGTCCTTCCTCCATCGCGGAATAAACGGCTGATTCCAGGTTGTTGAGGGCCACGCGGGCATCCCCCTGGGCCAGTTCAATGAGGTACTGCATGGCCTCGGGCGCCGCCTGGACATGCAGGTTTCCCAGCCCTCGATCCTTGTCTGAAAGCGCCCGGCGGAGAAGGGTCTCCAGGTCGTTTCTGTCGAGCGGGTGAAGGACCATGACCCTGGCCCTCGAGAGGAGCGGCGGGATCACCTCAAAGGAGGGGTTCTGCGTAGTGGCGCCGATGAGAATGATGAGCCCGCTTTCCACATGGGGGAGAAAGGCGTCCTGCTGCGCCTTGTTAAAGCGATGGATCTCATCTACGAAGAGGACGGTGGGCCTCTTGGAACTTACCCTCTCCGCTTCTGCCTCTGAAATGACCTCCCTCAGGTCCTTTACCCCGGAGGTAACTGCAGAAAACGAACGGAAGGGGCATCGAGCGGTCTCTCCAATGAGTCGGGCAAGGGTGGTCTTGCCGGAACCCGGAGGGCCCCAGAAGACAACCGAGCCAATGCGGCCGCTTTGCAGGGCTCTCCCCAGAAACGTCTTCGGACCGAGAAGGTGTCCCTGCCCGACGATTTCGTCAAGGCTCTTGGGCCGCATTCTTTCGGCCAGCGGCGTAGCGGGGGAATTCGAATCATTGCCCATTAAGCGCCCCTCCCTCTCCCATCAATACGGCCACCTGCGACACGAACGCGTCCACATCCAAGGGCCTGCTGACGATCAGGTCTGCACCCGGCTTACCCCCTGGCCTCTGTAAGCCGGGGGTCACCCCTGCATTGATGAGAACAACTGGAACTTCCGGCCGAAGCCCTTTCATCCCCCCAATGATCTTGCTCATGTCTATACGGAATGCCTCCTGATCGGCTATAATCAGGTCAATCTGCGTATCTCTCAGAAGCCGGAACCCTTCCTTGTAGGAGGACGTCACAGTAACGCCTTCGCATCTATCTGCAAACAGTGTGTAACATATATCTGTCAGGACCCCTTCCTCTCCCATAATCAGAATATGTGAACCTTTTAGCCCTTTTTTAGCGGCCCCGGTCTTCATGAGTGAGGCGACATCCCGGGCCAGCGGGAGTTTGACAACGAAGGTACTCCCCCTCCCCTCCTCACTGATGATGCGGAGCTCTCCCTGATGCCGATCAACAATGGCATGGCTGAGGCTCAGGCCGAGTCCCCTCCAGGTCCCTTCTTTGGTGGTGAAAAATGGATCGAACGCCTTTTCCATGATTCCCTTGGACATTCCTACCCCGTTGTCCTGAATGTAGATATGGGCAAAACCGGAATGCTCCTCAGCCGTCACATACACCTCCCCCCCGTCTGGGAGTGCCTCAACAGCGTTCAGGATAAGGTTTGCAAAAATGTCCTTCAGCTCACTGACGCAGCCATATACCCCGGAGGCGGCTCTCAGGAAGGTATGGATCGTCACAGAATCCGCATCGGGGCGGGACCCTCCGTTTCGCCTCGGAAAGGCGATGTCAACGGCGGTCTCGATGAGTCCAGTCAGGTCCATGAGGCTCAGTTCCGATGGGTCATACTCGCTTTTGGCCAGGCAGCGAAGGCGCTGTGAGAGGAGTGCCTCTTTTGTTTGGATTGCGTCGATTCCCTCAAGGAATTTCAATGAGCCTTCCTCCAAAGCGCCGGGGCCCTCCGTTTGGCGGCTACCCTGCTCGATAAGGTTTCGATACAGCGCCAGTTCCTGCCTGAAACCGAAGGCCATTCTTAAAAAAGCGTTGCTTTTTTCGAATTCCGTGCGCCGCCTTTCCTGCGCTTTTCTCTGATCAAGGAAGACGAAATGAAACAAAAAGGCCGTTTTGCCTCGGTGCAATGTTTTGGTTGCTCGAAGTTCAACGGACAGGCTTTGTCCATCTTTGCATTTCAGAGAGGTTTCGCGCTGATGCACGGGAGATTGATCCGTGGCCTTCCTGCGACGAAGGGAAAGTGTGGACGAAACCGAATCGGAACCCAGCAGATCCGAAATCTCCAGTGACAAGAGTTCGTTCTGAGTGTACCCCGTCTCTCTGCACGCAGTTTGATTGGCGAAAAGGATCTTTTCCTGCTGAACAAGGATGAGGCTTCCCGGAACATGGTCTAACAGTCTCCAGGTGTTCTGAAGTTCTCTCTGCAGACTTGCCGACTCCTTTCGAAGCCCGGCGATGTTTTCCCTTAGCCCGCGATTTTCCTCTCTAATCCTGTGTCCCCAGCCCGATTGAGGGGATTGCTGGTCGCCGCTCATGCCTGCATTCCTTCAAATTGGGACGGCAACAAGAAATGACATTCCACCCCAAAACCGCAAAGACGCAGAGGAACCCTCATTTTCCATCGTATTGCCAGCGCCTTTGCCGTGAAAACAAGGATCGTCATGCTCATCACCGCAAGTTATTCAGATAGTCTGTAACTTACATCAGATTGATAGGAGCGGCAACACTGAATTGGAACGACGATTGAGATTATGGATGGCGTGGACAGACAGGACTCTGGGTTAGACAGCACCAATTCTCATTATGCGGCAGACCCGGTGTCAATATTCTGTGTGAGTGGCATCTTGCCACGGCTTTTCGCGGCTCAGAAGCCGCTCCCACAAGGCTATTTTCCCAAAATGAGAATTGCTGGTTAGACAGTGAATCGCATGTTTCTTTTTTGGGAGGCGCCGCATTTGGGGATGCAGCGTCTCCCCGGTTTTAGCTCATGCGATGGATTGATGCTGGCGACACAAACCGTGTAGGCAGCACGTATCTTATTGAATCTGCTGGGAGATGGGGCTGACCTTTCCCATGCTTTTGGGGACCCCTTCATAAGGCGTCCACCCTTTCGATTTAAAGGCCTTTGGATCCCGCATCTCCTTCAATATCTCGATGCTGTCCTTCATTCCTTTATACAGGCGGGACATCTCCAGGGCCATGCCCGCTATCTGGGCTACGGCCTGAACAAAATTCACCTCTTCCAGCGTGGCCTCCCAGGGCGTGGCCGAGTAAACCCTCAAGACGCCGACAGGTTTTTCCCTGACAACGATCGGCACTGAAAGGATCGACGTAATCCCCTCCTTTTTGGCCGCCTCCGGGTATTGAATGCGGGGATCATCCGTCACATCCGAAATCGCAACAGGGCCGTCTTTCAAAGAACTGGCAATGGAACGCATGGCGCTGAGCGGGCCTTTGTTTAGATACTCGTCGCTCAGTCCCATGGATGCCGCTACCTCCAGTTCGTGGGTTTTGCGGTTGAACAGAAACAGGGCACAGCCTTTCATGTCCAGTGCGCTCTTCACCGCATCCACAATCAGCAACGTGGTTTCTTCAGGGTCCCTGGACAGCACGCAGCCATGCGTCACCTTCAAAAGGGTCTCGTAGTTCATGATCTCGTTTTTCATGGCGTCCTCCTTTCGATGAGGTTCCAAAGGGTTTGTTGCTACAACCCCGCCATACCCATCGATTACCCTTTCATGGGCGGCAGGGGGTTACCCAAGGACTACAGACATAGACTCTTTTCAGGTGCAATCTGGCTCGCATTCTCCCCCGTAAACAAAATTCGAACCGGAAAGTCTTTAAGGTGGCGGAGGCTTTCCTGCAACGTATCCCTTCCAAAGGGATGAATGCTTTTCAGACAATTGGTATGGATAATCACCCGGTAGACGCCTGCCGCACTTTTCTTCAACACATTGAGGAGCTCACATGCCGAGGACCCATCAAAATCACCCATCAGTTTCAGATGGAGATTATCACTATTTCGATGAACGGAAATTCGAAAATTGGCTGCCATCACAGAGACTCCTTTTCACTGTAAACCGCATTCCCATCCGTTATCTTCGAAAACCTCACGCCCTCCCTTGAAGGGAATCACCCCGTCCCTCCGCATCACTGTTGACCAAGGCCCCCCGCGAGAATCGTTTACGGCCCTCTACAGCCTGCCGAATGGCCAGTTTCAGTTCGTTGAAATCTGAACTTTTCCCTATCCAGGGCTTGTCAGCCATCCGTGTTGCATTCGACCCTGCAGCCGCATAAACCGTAGATAGAATAACCGGCAGATCGTCGTAGGCGTTCCGTATATCCTGGCAAAGGCTCAACCCCTCCCCCTCTTCGGGCGACATATCCAGCACCACCAGGTCAGGTCTCTTCTTTTCGATCAATTCCATCAGACCTGAATCGCCCTCCCTCGTGATGACCTCGTAGCCCTCCTCAGTGAGTTCATCGGTATAAAGGAGCCGAATGGCCGTGTCGTCGCCATTGACAACCAAAATCCTGTTCATACGTCCCTCCCGTCGCGTGCCTTCAACCGGTTTAATGGATTGTCGCTGTTCGTCCCGCGCGCCCCCTTGCCAGCCAACGCAAGCCCTTCACTCCTTCCGTTCTTTCCCCAGACAGTACGCTCGCCAGGCACAATTCAATTGGTCACAATCCGAATTTCCCTTCAAAAAACAATCCGGGTTCCCCTCTGCCCGCTGAATGCTTCGAATCAACGTGATGATATCCAGATAGTTTTTCACCTTTTCAGTCTTCATCTGAATCGAGGATGGGGTCATGGATTCAGGACCAACCGATCTCACTGGCTCGTTTGTGTTCACATCGTCACTCATCGGGATTTCCTCTGATCGTTTAGGGCTCACACTCTCAGCCTGATATGCAGGCTGAGAGTATCTTCGTGCATCATTCGATCTTTTAGAACGAATATGAACAGGTTCAAGGAGGTTGTCAATAGTAGGGGAGGTTCAATTGAATGGGGAAAAGCCCCAAAAAAAGTAGGAATTTATCCCGGGTTAGGCCGGGAAAAACCTCGAAGCAGGTCGAATCATTCTTTCCAGAGATCCACGTCGATGAGTCCCAGCTTTGCGGAATAGCGGATCAAATCCATATTGCTGTGAAGGCCGAGTTTGTTCATAATATTGGTCCGGTGATTTTCCACGGTCTTGGGACTGATAAAGAGCTTCTCAGCGATCGTCGTTCTCGAAAGCCCTTCGGCCAGGAAACGCATCACCTCCTGCTCTCTGGGGCTCAGGGTCCCGTAGCCGGCGTCCGAAATCTTTTCATCCTTCGAAGGAGACGCCATCAGCTTTTTTACGACCTGCTGGGACACGGAACTGTCTAAAAAATACTCCCCTCTCAGGACATATTCAAGTCCCTTGAGAAGTCTTTCGGCTGCGGATTCCTTGACCACATATCCTGTCGCACCGGCCTGAAACGCCTCGGCAATATAATCGATCTTGGTGTGCATGCTGACGATCAGGACCCGCGTATCCGGCAGGAGCCTCCGTATATCCCGTGTTACCTGAATGCCATTCTGATCGGGGAGGGAGATGTCGAGCAATACCAGTTCCGGCCTCAGTTTTTTTGCCATTCGAAGACCTTCACCCGCGGTCCCTGCCTCTCCGATCACCTCAAATCGGGCGTCGCGTCCGATAATGGCCTTCAGGCCCTCTCTAAAAAGAGGATGGTCGTCAATGATCAGGATCGATGTCTTTTCAGGCACCGGCCGTCTCCTTTAGAGGGATCTCAATCCGTATTTTCGTCCCCTGCATGAGCCGTGACTGGATCCTCAAATCGCCGCCAAGAAGGCTGACCCTCTCCTCCATGCTCCCAAGTCCCATCCGTTTTTCACGGGATGCCTTGAGCAGGCTCCCTTCCACATCAAACCCTTTGCCGTCGTCTTCGATGCGGAGAATCATATTGGGATGGGATGCGACCATTCGAATGATCACATGGTCTGCATCGGCATGTTTCTTGATGTTGTTGAGGGCTTCTTGAAACAGACGGTACAGATTGATCTCGATATCGGGGTCCACCCTTAGATCATCCATTCCTGCGGCCTGAAAATCGATCTTCAGGCCGGTATTTTCAGAGAAATCTTCGCAAAGGTGAAAGACCGCCTGGGCAAGCCCGAGCTGATCCAGAACCGGAGGACGCAAATCATATGCCAGCCCGCGCACCGCAGTGATCGTTCCCTGGACGGTTTTAGACAATCTGGCCAACCGCTGGCTGACTTCGATAGAGGCATCAGGATACCCATCCAAGAGGGTTTCACACCCGATTTTTATGAGGGAAAGCTCTTGACCCACGTGATCGTGAAGATACTGCGAGATCCTCTGCCGTTCATTCTCGTGGGCCTTCAACAGTTGCTGACTGAGGGTGTGAATGCGTGTTTCAGCCATTTTCTGCCTGGTGATATCCCTTCCGATCTGGATGAAGCCCTCCACCTCGCCCGTCTCCGTCTTCAGGGGAACGCAGTAGGTATCCCAGTAGGTCTCTGTGTCGATCCCTGTTATCCTGGGATGATACATGACGGAGCTTTCAATCTCCCCGGTCTCTCGAGCCTTTAGGCTCGCGCATCCTTCGCAAGGGGTGTTTTTACCGGCAAAAACCTCATAACAGGTCTTGCCTACCAGGTCTTCCTGGGCCATGCCGTGAAACCGCACGGTCGTCTTGTTCCCCCAGATGATTCTCAAGTCCTTGTCCACGTACCGTATTCGGTCAGGAGAGGCGTCCAGGATGGCGCGCTTCTGTGCCTCACTGGCGCGGAGCGCCTCGTCAACCCGCCTCCGCCGAACAGCCTCGTTTTCGAGTTCCCTGACCCTTCGTTCCAGTTCCTCATAGGTCGGCTTGTCGCTCACGGCCCTGCCCTCCTTTTTTGGAACTTGAGGTCGGAATAGGGAATGGTCGATACGGGATAGATGATGGTGGATGTTCGTTCATTCGGCCCTGGCTGTTGATGGTTCTTCCGCCTCACGCCGCCACTCGAATTCGGCAGGGGATCCCCTTGAGGTTGGGAGTGCCAAATTCCTTGCCCACCTCTTGAGCCGAGGTGAGGATGTTGTAATTGGACCGGGTCCAGGTCGTTGAAGCCGTGATATCCGCCTCTGGAAACCACCAGCCATAGGCGGCGTTCAACACTCTGGGATGCACGCCGTCGGTCAGGTGCGCCACCTGGGTGATGCCCCCCTGCCGGGTCTCGATCACCACCTCTTCGCCCTCATGAATATTCAGCTTTAAGGCGGTTTGCGGGTGAATCTCCACCAGTGCATCGGGGCTCCTTTTTCTGAGGCTTTCCACCCACCGGTAGGAGGAATGCATATAGAAGGGATCCTTGGCGCTCGTCAATACCAGTGGATACTCAGAATCATCGGTTGGCAATGGGGAGAGTTCCGGCAGGGGCCTGAGACCGAATTTTTCTGAGGTGCTCAGACAGAGTTCGACCTTGCCCGTCGGCGTGCTGAAGCCTCGGGACTCGTATTTCCTGAATCTGTCTTCTCCCTTTAGATACCCCTGTTCAACAAACTGGCCATAGCTGCGGCCGCTCGGGCTGAGAAGTGCTTCCAGAAGGTTGTCCGGGTCATCAAACCAGTACGCTTTCGAGGTCATGGCCCGGCCCAGTTCATTGAGAATATGGATGTCGGACCAGCACTCCTTTGGCGGTTCGACCACCTTGGGCCGGGCCAGGATGTACCCGTGACCCAGTCCATAATGCCCGATGTCGTTGAACTCGAACTGGGTGGCGACCGGGAGAACCACATCGGCCAGGGAGGCCGTCGGGGTCATGAATATGTCGGCCACTACGAGAAAATCGAGCTGATGGATGGCCTCAACGGTCATACGGCTGTCAGCGTAGGCCATGACGGGGTTGGAACATTGGACATAGGCCCCCTTGATCGGATAGGGGATCCCTTCCAATATGGCCTTTCTCAAAAAAACCGGAGGAACGGTCATGAGTTTGGGGATGGCGTGGTGGAAGGTGTGGATCATTTCCTTCCACTTATTGGGGAGGAGGTCGGCCCGAACAAATTTCCCCAACGGAAGGATGTTGGGCTCGTTCGCCTGAATATTGCCGCCCGGAACGTCCAGGTTCCCGCAGATCGCCATGAGGCATAGAAGGGACCTGGCCGTGTCAAAGGCGCTCGTATGCTGTTCGATGGCGTTTCCCCACTGAATGGCGGCCGGCCGGGACCGGGCGTACAATCGAGCGGCCTCCCGAATAAGGTCCGAAGAGACCCAGGTGATTTCTGATACCTTTTCAGGCGAATACCCTTTCACATGCCGGGCCAGGTCTTCAAAACCATGGGTCCAGGCCTCAACAAAGTCTTTGTCAAAGAGTTCCTCTTCGATGATCACATTCAAAAACCCCAGGGCCACGGCCGTGTCTGTGCCCGGTCTCAACTGGAGCCAGAGGTCCGCCTTTTTAGCCAGTTCGGTCTGCCGGGGGTCTACCACAATCATTCGAGCGCCGCCCCTGAGCTGATCCAACAGGAGCGTGCAGATCTCACCCTCCTCATTGGTGCTGGTCACATTGCTCCCCCACACCAGGGCGAGGCTGGTCTTCCAATGAAAGTCGGCCACCGGATAAAACCCGCACGTGTGGAGGCCGGTCACCTCCCTGGGGGCATGACAGACGTCCTGCACCGAGACCACATTGGGAGAGCCGAAGATATTGGCCAGGCGGATCAGCACAAAATGTTCGATCCCCTTGGGCATTCCCTGGCAAAAGGCCACCCCTTTTGCCCCCTGTTCTTCCTTGATCCGCTGAAAATTCTCGCTGATGGTCCCAATGGCCGCATCCCAGGAGATGCGCTCCCATTTGCCCTCTCCTCTGCCGCCGGTCCGACGGAGCGGATGTGTGAGCCGGTTGGGATGATCGAGCCTGCCTGGAGAGGCCAGACCTTTGGCGCACACATAGCCCCGGTTCAAGAAACCATCCGGGTCCCCCTTTATTTTGACAATCGTGTTATCCCTGACGCCCGCCAGAAGGGCGCACCCCCCATGGTCCATTCGTCCGCAATGGGTCTTTTTCCATTTAATATCGTTTTCCATTTTTTCTGCCATCTTTCACGAAACCGTTCGATTCCTCCTTTTCACACCACCCTTTCAATGGGCGCCGGGCCCTATCGAAAGGAATATTCCCACGTCCGAGTGCGCCCAACAAGATGTTGACACCCGCAGTATTCCAAACCTCTCTCCGTTCTCCGGAGCATTAAGGAGGACTATCACCATAGCACCGAATAGAATATGTGACAATATCTATAAAACAAAATCAGATGATTCATGGTGATCATCTGCCTTCTGTCCATAAGCTGCCTCCCTTTCCTGACTGATTTCAAACCTGCCCGATACGTCGTGGCGGATTGGACCCGAAACCCCCATTTTTGGATCCCCTAAGTTGCGGGGACGATACTCCCCGGAGAAAGGCGGCGTCACTGTAAAATCGATTTACATTGTGGGCCAAGAAGCAGGCACGGGTTATATGGCACCGAGGATTTTCTGGGGTCCGATTGGACCAGGGGTTTATCGGTCTTTGAGTCCAGGCACTCAGGAATTCGGGCCTTTGAACATTTTATCCTTCAGGAACGCTGGGACTATCGTCAGTACAGCCGAAAGGATTTTCCCATATTATTCTGGAGAACCGCAAGTGGTTCGGATCAGATACGGTCCTGTTGAAATCACGACGATGAAAAGAGTCTTTGGTAGCGGGCAGTCACCAGATCGGCATAGTTACCTTTCATCTCCGGGGTGAGAAAACTGATGGATATCAGTCGAAGCCAGTCGAGCTTTACCCTGACGAACTTTTCCAGGGTCTGGGCGATGACCTTGTCCGTCAGCCCCAGCCGCTCCCTGCCGAAATAGTCCATGAAATCATTCGGGGTCAATTTCCGCTTCTTTCCATGAATGGGGAGTGCAATGTCTTCCTTTGTCGCAACAAGGATCGATGTATTCACAAGATCATAAGCAGGCGACAGCTCCACCTTCGGGTCCTGCCGGATCAGGGAAAAATTCTTCAAATGACAGTCCTCGTTGCCTGTCAGGAAATTGAAAAGAGTTCGCTTGAACAGACGGGCCTTCTCTATCATGGGGAAGGTGCAGAACCTATCGATGATCTGAGCCACCTGCTCCATGGATGATCGGTACTTTGTCTCCCTGTCTTGTCCGGAAAGCTGGGCAAAGTCTTCGACTGCCACTTTTCCCCCACGACCCATCCGGTCAAATCGTCGAATAAAATAGGTCATCGATCTGTCTTTTGAATACACCAGCCCATGGAACGGAACCTCGATTCCAATGCTCTCGGCGAGCCTCATGGTCAGATCTTCATTCTCCGGAACTTGAAAATAGCCGGGGATCTGTGGCTTGAGGATATACCGTCCTCCTCTGTCCACGATCTCAAATCCGCCCTTTTTGGGGCTCAAAACCGCGCTCAGCTTCGGTTGAACCCCCTGGATAGACATCTTATCGGCCCTTGCCGCTGCCTCTTTGACCTGCTCTTCTGCAGTCAGGGGGAGGTCATTGAGGTGAGTGAGATTGCGGGAGAGACGTTTGAGTCCTTCTGTGGAGTATCTTGAATCGCCGCACGCCTCATATGTGATGGGGCAGTGGTTCATTCCAGTATCTCCGCAGCCGTTACGGCCCCTACCAGATCCTCTCCCACCGCCATCAACTGGCCAAAGAAATCATTTCGATCCAGCTTTCGCTTTTTAAGGAGGCTTTCAAGCATCATCCCCTCAGGAAGGAGTCCGTCAAAAAAAGGCGGGAACCGATCAAATTCAAATGTCTTTTGGCTGACCGGGAGTGTCAGGGAGATAGGCGGACCATTGTATTGCGGGTAATAGGTGAACCGGCATGCCTGTTCCGGTGTGGCTTCTTCAAGGACCCCCGCGGGGACCCTGTGCATCCGGATCTCAGCCTTCCTCATAGAGCCTCTCCATCAGGGGGCTGTCAAGGTGGATCGTTATATTGAGGGCGGCCAACACCTTCTTGAGCGTGGAAAATCGGATTGTCTCCTTTTCATGTTCAATGTCAAAGATGACCGTTTTCCCCACACCCGCCATATCGGCAAGCGCTTTTCGACTCAATCCGCTCTGCTTTCTGTGAAACCGGACGATTTCCGCGATTGGCCTATCCATACTGTTGTTTTCAACCGCCCCTACGGTAAAAAAGGATTGTTTAACGAATACTACACCTGTTCATTTTCCATTTCAAGCCATTTTTTCCGTTATAAAGGCAAATTCGCCCTGAATCCCGCCAGAAAGCTGGCCAAATCCCAATTTGACATCACAATAAACCGCTATGGCGGCAAGAATACCCTTGTGTCCCGTTCAGAACCGCCCTTCAGTTTCTGCGGACGGCCCTGAGGTATCTGTCCTGAGGGAGGCCGTGGCGTAGAGCGATCTGAGCGGATTCAAGAAGGCCCTTCGAGAGGCGCTTGCGTGAGAGAGGGTGGAGAAATGCTGACGCGGCAGGTGGTAGGTGCGGCTTCAGCCGCACCATCGGGCTGGCCCGGGCACGCCCCCACATTTTTATTGACACCGGCCAAACATTAATGTGGAAGATATCGACACCCAGCGATAAGGTCGCCATTTCAACATCTTACAGATGCCGGAACTTCCCTTCGTGATTTGCGCCGGCTATTCTACCTGAGGGGGCCTGATGGAACTTGAGCCCTTGGGATACGTTCAAAAGAAGTCTGGCAGAACAGCCGGTTCGAGAAGCCGATTTGTGCACAGGACGGCCCCCCCCAATTACGCTCCACAGGCCTGATCCCGGCCATATCGTCAAGATGTACGTGCTGGATGATTTGCTGGAATTCTTGAAACAATAGGGCGTGGACGGTTTTAACAGAGGCACTGGAGACATATTTACCTGCGGGCGAAAGCAGGTAGGAGGGCAAGTATCTTTCGGCGGTCCATCCCCGGATCATCATGCGGTGAAACACGCCGGGCCCGTCCAATCCGGCTGATCTTGGCATAGATCCCCCTCACATGATTCCCTTCTATATGTCTACTTGGTTATCTATTTATGCCCGTCCCCCATTTCCATGAGATCCAGGGACCGGCCCGCTCCCAAAGCGAGCCCACATGGCAATATCCCCCCGCCTATTGGACCCTCCAACATGTCGCCATCGTTCCTGTTTCTCCCATGCTGCGATGCAAGACTCCTTTGCACCCGACAATTCACAAATCACGATGTGACCCCATCTTTTACACTCTCTCATATGACAAAAAATAGCTGCGCTTCTACCTGGATTCTTGCCGGAAAGATCATGCCGCGCTATCCCAGAGAGAAAGCGTGCCTCTTTTGGGGATTTTATGAGGCTTTTTCAAGGGGCATGTCGAATATCCGACATAGCTAAACATATTTATACCATTAGCTAACTGGCGACGATCAAAAAGTTTTGCCTCTTCGGCCTTTCCCCTCCCAACGATTCCCCTCTGCCATTCCTTCCTCTCCATTATGCTGTGCTGGAGGACACCATGACCCATCATAAATCACAAATCAAGCTCTGATAATCACTCACTTTTCTCCCCATCAAGTCAGAGATCCATTCTTTCACTCCCGCCAGCCGCGGTTGGTGCTACTTATCGTCTGTAGACTCAAAGGCATCATTTAACGGATATTCGACTGTAAATTTTACACCGTGAACCCTGCTTAGGAGAAAATATGGCGGCGGGCAAACAAACAGGACTCCAGGAAAGAAGAATTCTTGCAGAAAACGTTCGAGGCCTCCGGAGAGAGCGCAACATCTCTCAAGAAGCCCTTGCTGAGATTTGCGACCTTCACAGAACCTATATCGGCGCTGTGGAGCGAGCTGAGCGTAACGTCTCATTGGGCACCGTCGCCACCCTCGCAATGGGCCTTGGAGTTACAGTTCCGGAACTTCTCACGCAGCGCGGGAGAGGCCATGGTAAGCCGTAAAGACTACGATTACTTGGAGGAGATTCCCGCCAGGATATCTGAAAGCGGTCAAACGATCTATAACCGAGTCCAACCTGGAGATCCCAAATTGTGGATACCCACTGGGGAGTTGGAAGCAATCCTTGACAGACGGCTCCGTGGATTTTCGGTGAAAAATCTACCGCTCCGAACCCGATCCAAGGTCCTCAAGAAAGAGGTTTGCAGGTGCCTCGGTTACCCCGTCCCTGAGTCCTTCCAAAAGACCCACCCGCGCTTTCCCGGCCAGGACTTCGACACCTATATCCAGAAATCGAACAATCTCCAAGTGTGGAACGAAGACCTCCAACCGACGCGTCGATATGTCGTCATTCGGGTGGCAGCCGACGGCGTTGTTGATCGCGTCAAGGTGGTGACCGGCGCGGCGCTGGCCAAGCTCGACAGGACTGGCACACTGACGCAGAAATACCAAGCGCGCATGATATCGACCTCCGAAGGCGCGGAACTGATTTCCCGGCAAGACACCGATCTCGTCCGGCAGATCACCTTGAAGACAGGATTCCCAGAGCAGTTCGTCGACAGCCCGATAACCTACCCTGATAAATCGAGCGTCCTCCCGATAAATGAAATCTTCGTGCGAGTCAAAGACCTTTTTGGTCTCTCGTTCCCGGATGTAGGGATCGATCAGGAGCGCAACAGGGGAGCAACCCTGCACCGGATAGTGTGTGAAAAGCTGGGCTATGCTACCTTCCAGGACAGCGGGTCCATACCGGACGTGACCCACCAGTTGCTGGAGATTAAGCTTCAAACGTCACCTACGATTGACCTCGGGCTGGTCACACCGGACAGTCCCGATCCACTCGACATTCCAAAGATAGGAAATTTACAGCTCCGGCACTGCGACCTACGTTACCTCGTTGTGGGCGCTGTCACAGACGGCATGAAGGTTACGCTGGTGAGCATTTATTTGGTCACTGGGCAGGACTTCTTTATACGCTTCCCTCGTTTGGGGGGCAAGGTTCTCAACAAGAAGCTTCAGATCCCTTTGCCGCGCGGCTTTTTTGACTGATCCCGAATGCATCCCAGACTCGGGCGTCCAACTCCTCTTCCAATGAAGCAACATCCAGTCTGTTGATGTCCTCGTAGATCTTGTGGGCCAGACTGATGATAGCCTGTCCCGGAGGGCCATCAGGGTCTGGAAGAGGAAACTGCTCAACATATTGAGTTTGAAAGCGGCGTCTGCCGGAGTATAGCTTGTTGTTGAATCGCCTGTCATAGTACTCCTCGATGAACGAGGAATTCCCCACGCCGGCTGCCAGCCACAAGAGTCGTTCGGATTCTGCATCTTCAGCACACAACCAGTAACAGTCGCCATTGACGACAGCGCCGCCGAGGTCAATCCAGAAGACCGGGTGCTCGGAGATGTCCCGGAAAACCAATTTGGGTTTTGACCAAGCGCTCGGAGACTGCGGCACCCAAATCTCGAACCAAGCCCTCCCGGACTCCTGAAGATACTTCCTCTTCTCCAATACATTTCGGTGCGCTTCGAGGTACCGCTTGCTCCTGGGAAACTTTTCGAGATCTACCACCTTGCGCTTCCCGTCAATCTCCGTGTGCGGATACAAGATCCAGTGGGTCCGACCCTCGTTTTTGGCCCGGAACCGCCGAGCAATGTGGTGAGTGATCAATGGCTTGAGAATCTCTGGTTGTTCGTTGGCGGGAATGTCGCCCCAATCGGAGCGGATGAATACATTGTCCGCGGTCGTCTTGACACCAACGCGGACCTTGCCGATGCTGGCGAAGCGGCCAAATGAATGATCCTGGACTGTTTGAAGCCAGCGGTCGGTTTCCTCATTGGAGAGTCGCCAGATATCATCAGAAGACCTTCCTTCGGACAGGGCACCCTGCCGAACTTCGAAGAGCCCTTCGTTAGGCGTTCGGACAGTGCCTTCCTCAAAAAGTGCCTGTATTCGATCTTGTACCGGAGTTGCGACTGTTTCGCTCCCGTGCACAGAATAGATCGAAGTGAAGCGGGCCGGCTTTTCTGGATGAACCTCCACTGTGCGCCGTAAGAGCAGCACGGCAGGCAGAACGGCAGCTTCGAAGAGCTTCGTATCACCGAGATCCCATACGTGAATAACCTCGAACAACTCCCTGATGCCCCTCCTCACGCCTGCCCCGGCCCTTGTGGTCATGAAGCGATTGGAAACGATAATCCCTGCGATCCCGCCGGGAGCTAATGCCTCACCCATCGCCAGTATGAAAGCATGGTAGAGATCCACACGGCCGCTGAGGTGAAACTTGCGGGCGAGAGCCCTGGATTCCTTGGCGCCTAGAACCTGAGTCCGCACATAGGGCGGATTCGCTATGAGCAAGTTGAACCGTGGTTCGTGCGCGGTGACTGAAAAAAGGGAACCTTTCTCAAGTGCGTATTCGCTCAAGACGAAATCGAGGAAGCTCGTGTTTTGCCAGGCTATGGGGAAATTCAGTTCAAGCCCTGAAATGCGCTCATTGGCAAGGTTCAGCGCAGTTCGGTCTGTGTCGAATGCCGTGACCTCCACGCCCCTAATATTCGCACCCGCAATCTTGGCCAAAAGAGAGCGCAAGAGCTCCCCATCACCGACCGCTGGGTCCAGGACCCGAACTGTCTTTGGCAGGTCCGATGGACGTATCGCCCGGCAGATCTGCTCTGCAACAAAGTCGGCCAGGAGTGCTGGGGTATAATGCGACCCTTCTCGTTTTCGCTCTTCTTGTGTGAGGTGATTCATTCCCTCGTTCTCCGACGCCAGCAACTGGAACAGCATACTACTACGCTATTTATAATCATCATTAATTGTCAAGACGAAAGTTGGCGGGTGAGGTTAGGTGATAGTGATAAGAACCTGATTTAGATATTTGGGAGTATACGGGAATTCCCCATGATGTGTCAAGAGAGAAACAGGCACATCATACAGGGGCCAGAGGATTGCTGTGGACAGGGGCGGCACCGGATGACATAGTCCGAAACGAATGCAAATGGGGAGAGTCTACACCATATCACATCTTGATTTGTGAATTAAGCAGGGCATAATCCCTCTGGAAAACCTGATCGTTTTTCATCCGGTTTCTGACCTCTTTCACAATATGACTGACTGCCAAATAGATAATGCCGAACATATCGCCTCGTTAGAAGATCCAGGGACCGGCCCACTCCCAAAGCGACGCCACATGGCAATATCCCCCCGCCTATTGGACCCTCCAACATGTCGCCATCGTTCCTGTTTCTCCCATGCTGCGATGCAAGACACCTTTGCGCACGACAATTCACAAATCAAGGTATGACCCATCTTGCCCAGGCACCTCCAAGCCAACCTAAAAACCTAACAGCGTCCCCATGTATTATTAACAACCGCCTCAGGTATAGAGAAATCAAATGTAGTGTTTAATAAATTAGCAATGTCTGTCAAATTAAATTGGTGCAGGCCTTTAGTGGCGATGATTTCATTTAAAAATTCAGCAATAACTCCATACACATCCTTATTACTGTTGTATAATTCTCTAAACACAGCCAAAGATGCTAAACGTCTGCTTGCCTCTTTAATATCGCTCATAATTACCTCAAGCCTTTATTCACAAGGTACTCTATGCATAACGTCTAAAATGAGCTGACACAAAAGCCGACTAAGCCTTTGAATTTACCTAAAATCGGCTCGGCTTTTGTGGTCAGCTCCATTTTTTTGTTCGGCATTCCTCCCTTTGTGATGATTCGCCATGAATTCTGATAGCACTTCTATCAGTTCTGCCGCAAGGTTTGGATCAACGAAGTCGGGACTCGTGCAAACGGAGACAACATTTGGCTTCGGCCATCGGGAAGGGCGGTTAGGCCCGTAGCTAAACCTGCGTCGTAACGAGTTCCACGTTTCGTCATCAAGCCACATAGCGGGCGTGTCGATTGGATATTGCACCAACCAATGCACACGGCACTGAGGCCATATGCGCATTGCATGGAACATGAAATTAGCGATGTTGGTTTGCTGTCGCTGGTCCATCATGTCATGATGCTCGTCAACATGGAGAATGTACGAAGGTTCAATGCCGTTTGCCTGCCATTTCTTCCTCCATCGCGCAAATGCATGATTGTGACGATCCACAACCATCGACACCGGACAAGCTGCCCAGTTGAGCAATTGCCCAAGGCTATGAGGGGCATCTTGCATTAGGTTGAAGTAATCAAGGTCGATATCAAGGATGGAAAGCATCGGTGTCCTGTCTCCTGCCGAACTGAGAGGTGAGGGGCCGGGCGGTTTTGGAAGAGCATCCTTTACTGCCGCACAGACGTTGGCCAAAAAGGTTGACCTTCAAAAACCGCACAAAATAGCCCGGTCGCCTCCACCGGCTGGTTAT
>CAYLJZ010000055.1:0-19305 GCA_964384085.1 uncultured Desulfobacteraceae bacterium | reverse complement strand
CTTTTGTCCGCATACAGTTCATTGAACTGAACCTCGATGGACTGATAGGCCCGCAGGTCCTCCAGCGACAGGTTCACGGGCTGTCTCACCAGGCCGGTGATGCTGAACGACGGCGATGGCCCTGCCGCCCCCGCCACTGTCGATGCCATGAACAGCACAGCGCCCATCATCAGCCAAATCGATATCTTTTTCATAATCAATCTCCAATCTCCAATCATCAGTCGTCCATCATCCATCATAGGGTTACCCGCAGTACCCCGAAAATGGTCCTCCCCTCCCTTGGATATCCGTTGGATAGCGAGTAGTCCTCGTCAAACAGGTTGTGGACACCGGCCTCGAGGGTAAGGGTATCCGAGAAGGTACCAATCATCTTCAGATCAAAGGTGACAAAGCCGTCCAGCTCCTGCCATCCAGTGTCAGGATCCTCATACCACTGCTTGGAGTAATACTCCAGCTTGCCAAACAGGGCGAGCCAGTCGGTTAGTTGATAGAGATCGCTGAGATAGATCTTGTTCTCGGGCCGCTCCTCTAAATGGTCGCTGGTCCTGTTGGGGGACTTGTCTTCTGAGTTCAGATAAGTATAGCTCAATTCAAACGTGTTGCGCGGGATAAACATGGACTTGAAGGTGACTTCAACCCCTGAAAAGGCGGCCTTGCCGATATTCTGATACTGATTGATGCCTGCCTTCACCTCCTTGTTGACGATCAGGTCCCTCACATCGGAATAAAAGAGGTTGATGCCGGCAAAATTCCTTCCGGGCAAGGGTTTCTCAGCCCCTAACTCGTAATTGATGGCCTCTTCTGACGAAAGGTCGGGGTTGGGCATATTTTTGCCGAGGAGTCCGGAGTAGAGCTCCATCAACGTCGGAAAACGTGTCTTTTTCCCAACAGATAAATGAAGACCCAGATCCTTCAGACAGGTATAGTGAAGGCCTCCCTGTGGGTTGAATGCGTTGTCCTCGTCCCGAACCGATGCGCCATTGGCGTATTTGGGTTTTTGCATATCATAGCTGGCCCCTACCACAAAGGAAAGGTTTTCGAGGATCGCATAGTCGTCTTCAAGTCCCAGCGAAAAGTTCTCGGTTTCATACCGCTCCCAGGAGGCGACCCGGTCATCCTGTTCCCTGTGGACATCGTCCTTATAATAGAAGGAAAAGCTCGTAATGTTTTTGGGGATATAGGCGCTGCGGACGGTCAGCGAGGCGCCATTGCTGTAATCGTCGTAGGTGCTGTGAAAGGCATATTTTTTCGTCTGTTTCGAGTAGGTGTCGTCGTCAAAGGAGTCGAGCACATTGTAGTAGGTATCCCGGTAGATTCTAACCTTGGTGGAGAGTTTGTCCGTAATCTTGGAATCGCCGATGAAATAACAGGTGTCCTTTTCCCAATCGGTATACCGCCACCATTTGAGTTCCGGTCGCGAGGTGGCATAGGCATCGGGCGGAAGACCCCATTCACTGTCGATATGGCTGATCCCGATGGCATATTCGTGGCCCTCTGCAGGGGTGAATCCCACTTTTACTGAGCCGTTTTTCTGGGTGACATCTGAGTTGTTCCGGGTGCCGTGCCCCTGATTGGGGCCGACCTTCATATCGCTCGACACCCTGTATCCATCTGAATCGAGGAATCCGGCATTGACCGCTACATAGAACTTGTCCTGCCGGGAACCCACATAGAGGTTGGAATCAAAGGCATTGGACTGTCGGCCCCCCAGGTCAAAACTGGCTTCGATCTTCTTTTCAGGCTTTTTGGAGATGATGTTGATCGCCCCGCCCATGGTGTTGGGGCCATAGAGCACCGAGCTGTTTCCCTTGGTCAGCGTGATTTGGGAGATATTGGCCGTAGGAAGCTTGCCCCCATCCACATAACCGTCATTGGGCACGTAGATCGGTATGCCGTCGTAGAATATCGGAACGTAGCGCTGATCAAACCCCCTGACCGTGTAGGTCCGCTCGTTCTTGGTCCCCACATTCAGAAAGACGCCGGGCAGGGTATCGAGGGCGTCTGAGACGTTGGTAGATGTGGTCAGATCGATGCGCTCCTCGTCGATAATCTCTGTGGTCGCGATCTTCTCCACTGCATCGTGCTCCCCAGTCACCACCACCTCGCCGAGGGAGAATACTGTTCCCGCCACGGGAATAGGACCCTTGCTCTCCTCTTCCTGGGCACCGGCCGCCCCTGTCGCCACTTTTTCTTCCTGGGAAACGGCCTCACCTGCCACCAGTTTTCCTTCCTGGGCCCCGGCCGATCCTGCCGCCATGAGGACCGCAGCCATCCATGCCAAAACGCTTCCTTTCAGTTTCATCGTTTCTTTCCTCCTCTTTCATAATGAATTCAATTTATCGGTTGGACGTGCGCGCCACGTCATCGCCAAATAGATCCCTATCCCGGCGACCATGGCCGGAAACAGGATAAATACAACCATTTTAACGGGGTTTCGGCTGATGATCAGCCGGACGCCTGGTTTGGGGGGGCTGCTGTCTTGGTTTTTCCCCCCTTTGGGGGGCGTGAAACCTTTCAAGGTCACCTGAATGTCGTTCCACGTGAACGGCCTCAAAAAACGGGCGCCCCCCTGGGATACCCGGTTTCCGTCCCTGGTCAACGTCACCTCGCAGAAACTGGCCTCGGGATTGAAAGCGCCCGCCCGGCCGTATCCGGAGCGTTGATAAAGCTGCTTCAGATTCCCTCCGAAATGGATCGCTTCGACGGTCACGGCATAGCCCCTTGGCAGGGTGAAGGCCTGACCCTCCCGCAGCTTCACATTTTCGTATCGGTAGCCCAGCACGAAGCTCCCGAAGTGACCCAGGGCGACCAGGCCGAACACGATATGAATGATCAGCATAACGAGCCTGGCTGCGGCCTGCCTGTTCCGCATCAGTCTGACGATCTTGGTCCAGGAGCAAAACATGAGATTGATACCGAGAACGGTCACGACAACGCACAGGCCCACGAACCAAAACTTCAGAAGAGATGAGAGCCTCTCGGGCCCGGCGAACCATTCGGGGGCCAGAAGGCTGTTCATGATTCTGAATCCCTCGCGGGACATATCTGACTCTGCCAGGAGGATGCCCCAGGCGAACCAGAACATCAGGACAATGAGGATTCCCGTGGTAAACTGCATGGAAGAAAGCTGTTCCGGGAGCCTTTTCATGACACCCCCTTGACAACCACTACGGTCAGCATGAGGAGGGGCGTCATGATGGCGACGACCGATCGAAGGTCATCTGATCCGGGGTTCTTTCCGGGAATATGAAATGCAAACATGAAACAGAGGATGATCATTGTGGATTGAAAAAATGCGGGACTCCAATGCCAAAAATCTCCCCATCCGTTCTGACACCAGACAATGCCTGCGTATTCCCCACAGAGAAAGGCCACGGCGCTCAAAAGGAGAAAATTGCGGCCCTGACGGAACAAGGGATTGCCGGCCCGTCTCCGTTCAGGTTCCCCTCGAAAGCGAATGAAATGGGCCGCTGAAAAGAGGGCGAATGAGAGCGCAAGGCCCCTGAAGCCGTGAAACAGGGCCACCCATACGTAGGCATGATGGAACTGATGAGGGGGCGGCTCTTTGGGGAAAAACAGGGTGACGCCGAAGAGGAACAGGACCTCTATCCACACCCAGGTCTTGACGCTCAGACTTCTTTCTTCGGCAGGGGAGGAGAACTCGCCGAGCATTCCGAGGACCAAGGAAACGAACAGCAGCCCTCCGAATATCTCGAAGACAGGGGGTTGACGGGACACAATTGAAATCCCCGCCAGGATCGATGCATTCAAGGCCAGGGCCGTAACGGACAGGAATCGGGAAAGGCCATTCCATCGAAAAAGACAGGTGAGGAGCGTCAACGCATAGAAAAAATAAGCGGCGATATACCCTGCCATGATCAGATGGTTGATATCGAATGACCAGCCCTGCATAACGAATCGTCTTTCCTGCCCGTTACGGTTTGCATTGAAAGGACTGCGAGGAGAGAGGGACATGCCCTTTCAATGTCGGCATTGTAAATATGAGGGCTTAAATATTTATATTGGTTAGAATTGTCAATATAAAATGCAAAAATACTTTAAAAAATGAATTTAATTACAATGGATAACTAATAAGGACAGGCAAAGTGGCTTTTTAAGGTTAGACGCGTCAGAGAGACCCTTAGCGCCTCGCGCCTTGCAAAATTAGACAAAACCTGAAGGCTTTTCTGCTGGATCCTTTTTCAGAGAGACGTCTTGGGAAACGCGTTGTTGTCTTGTGGCAGGGGAATGGCACGATAACGAGGCGTACGAAGGGAGGAAAGGGATGTCAGGATATTTTGAGTTCACTCCACAAATTCGTTGAAAGTTCCTCCCTGACTAAAAGGTATGAAGCGTCGATGGCCTCAACTGAATATAGGCTTCCTTCCAGTCTTTCGGGTCCGTATTCAGGAGCATGCTCTTTGGCATTAAGGACTGAAATGTCACCCCGCCTGCTTCTATGGAAATGCTGAGGTAAAAACCGTGATCAACCACCCTCTTGATCTCGCCTTTCAATGGGGCGGAGCCGTTCTTCGATGCCGATTCCCTGCTGATAACGACATCTTCCGGCCGAATGGACAAATATCGTTTGGTACCTTCCACCGGCTTACCCAACTCGATCTTAAGGTCGCCTACCACGGCCCTGGCGCCCTCAAACGTCGCAGGAAAGATATTTTTCATGCCCACAAATTCCGCTGCGAAAAGAGAGGCGGGCCGGCGAAACACATCCATCGTTCCCCCGGTCTGCTCTAAGCGGCCTTGATTGATTACGGCCACTCGCCCGGCCAGAAAGAGGGCGTCGGAAAAATCATGGGTCACCATTAAAAAGGTCGTTTGAGAGGATTCGTGAAGGTCTTTCAGGGAATCCCGAACCTCCTCCCTGAAATTGGGATCCAGTGCGGACAGGGGTTCATCCAGAAGAAGGATCTCGGGCGCCGCCATCAAGGCCCTCGCCAGGGCCACCCGCTGCTTCTCGCCGCCGCTCAAATGGGTCGGAAGCCGGTTCAGGATGTGCGACAGTTTCAACAGGTCAATCAGACGCTCACGTCTGTTTTCGGAATCGGCTTTTTGCTCGTTGTGGAAGTGAAGCCCATACGTAATATTTTGGAGTACGGTCTGGTGAGGGAAAAGGGCATGGTCCTGATACACAATGCCGATCCCCCTTTTTTCGGGGGGGAGCCCGGTAACCTCTTTTCGACCGATAAAAATCCTTCCGCTTTTTATGGGAACCAGGCCTGCTATGGCCTCGAGGAGAACCGTCTTACCGGCGCCGGTTGGACCCATCAGCGCGAAAAATTCGCTTTCCTTTACAGTAAGATGGATATCCTGCAGATGGAAGCCCGGCAGACTCACATTCAAATCTTCTATCCGGATCATATCTCTCTTGACCTTCGAAGCGTCAGGATGCGAAGCACCAGAAAAAGGAACAGGCAGACCAGCACCAGCCATACGGCAACCGGCTGGGAATATTTGAGGCCGTATGACTCAAAGCGTTCATAAATCATCACCGGCGCGATCATGGGATGATAGGCCACAATGACCACGGCCCCAAATTCGCTGATGGCGCGGGCCATGCACATGATGAAACCGATAACCATGCTCCGCCAGGCCAGTGGAAAGGTGATCCGAAAAAAGGTGCTCGACATGGACGCCCCCAGGCTGCGGGAGACCTTCTCCAGCCTCGGAGAAATCCCTTCAAAACCGGCTTTCACCGTGTTGATATAGAAGGGAACCCCCACAAACGTCAACACCGTGATAATCCCCGTCACACTCCCCATGATGCGTACCCCGAGATCGCCCAACATCTGCCCTATCCAGTGATTCTGGCCTGCAACACTCAGGATGGCGATCCCCACGACCGGGTGGGGAATGACGATGGGCAAATCGATGATGCTCTCGACGAACCGCTTTCCCTTGAAATGCGTGCGCGCCAGAAGATAGGCGAGAGGCGTTCCGAATACAAAGGAGATCAGTGCGGCCGAGGCCGAGGTATAGATGCTGAGCCAGATGGACTGCACCACATCCCGGTCTTTCAGCGTCTCCCTGAGCATGGAAATGGAGGGAGCGGTCACCATATCGAACAGCGGCAAAAGGATAAATGCCATGACGATGACGCCGCACGAGATCGTTAACCAGAAAAATGGCTCCCTCTTTTCCATTTTCTATACGCCCAACCCGATCAAAATTGTCCAAGCCTCCACTGTCGATCCGTCTTTTTGAGGTGCCTATCAGGCCTCACTATCGCATGAGGACAAGCAAGGCGGCCCGGTTCACGGGTCCCGTGTAATGAACCCACTCGCCTTCAGCCTGCGAACAATGGGCGGGCACATCAATGAACCGATGGCGCCAAAGAGAACGCCGAAGGACGAAGAGATGGCAGCATGTTGCAGGATTACCGACCAATCCACCCCAATCACCCATTCCACAATGACAATGGTGAGAAAGCGGCTTGCGGAGGCGATGGCGCCGATAAGCCCGCAGGCGACATAACTCTCCGGAAATCCTGAATAGATGATCCCCGCGCAGTCTACAATAAGCCCGGGGATGACAAATTTGAGGATGATCAACGGCCCCCCCTTCCCCATCCCCAGCAGGGTGCACAACAGTCCTGCCACGAGTCCGACCAGGGTTGCAGCCCCCAGTCTGGGGACGCACCCCCTCCCCAGGATGAGAAAAAACATGGTAAAGAACATGGCATGTCCGGGAACGTTGAGATGAAGACGGAGACCCCCGCGGGTGATCACAATAAGGCTTGCACAAAACCCGAGGCAGACGGCCTCCTGAAGGGTAAATCGCTTGATGAATGGCATTATTTCATCCCTCCAAATCCCCTTGCCTCGGCCGAAAGGGCCGCCTCCCTGGCGGTTTTGAGGGCCCGGACCATCAGCGGAATCATCAGACAGTTGAACAGATCCTTCCAGTGGACCGGGTTCCATAACTGACGTGGGGCGATAGGCGCCCCTCGAAGCCGCTGGGCCATGGCGATCTCGCGGAATTCTCGGGCAAAGAAGGGGACGAACCGAAGACTGGTAAAGAGGACAAAGGAAAGGCGTTCAGGCATGATCCGCTTCAGGCTCTGCATCATCTGAGACCCCCGCGTGGTTCGCAGAAATACGGCTCCGGGCAGAAAGAGGAGAAGGATCTGAACGCCGGTCCGAATCCCTGGCCAGAGCCCTTCTGCCAGCCCAAATTTCACCACATACAGGACCACAATGATGGCCATCTGAATCACAAAAATGCGAATGTCCCGCCACAGATCAGTTGGACGCAACCCCGCAGCGAAGTAGTACGCCAGATTGACGGCCAACAGGGCGCCCAGGGCCCATGGGACTCTTGCCGCAACGGCCAGTGCTCCCAGAACCCCGCACAGGGCCAGTTTCCAGCCCGCCGCCAGCCGGTGAACAGGGGATTCATTTGGGGAATACTGGAAGGCATATCCTGCCTGCCGGGGCTTCGATTTACGGTTAACGGGCATCGATTTTTCCATCCTTCAATATCAGGGTCTGATCAGCCCAGTTCTCATCGGGGAGGTATTCATGGGATGCGATCAGGACCGTTGTGGCACGGATCTCTCTGAGCCTTGAAAGTATCCCTAACATACGGCGGCGCTGTCTGAAGTCAAGTCCGGCAAAAGGTTCATCCAGCAACAGGACATCGGGCCGCGGCGCTATGGCCGACGCCATCGCAACGCGGTGCTGTTCGCCAAAACTGAGCGTAAGGGGGGACCGGGCCCTCAGATGGTCTCCTTCACAGAGGGCAAGGGCCTCCAGTATGCGTTCATGGACGACACCGGAGGGAAGGCCCAATCGCTTCAGTGAAAATCCTACCTCAGCATAAACCGTTTCTTCAAAGAGTTGACGTTCCGGATTCTGGAACATGAACCCCACCTTTCCCAGGAGGGCTTCCGGCCTCAATTTAGTGATGCCTGCGACACAAATCGTCCCTGCATCCGCCTGGGCCAAGCCGGCCATGCAACGTAACAGGGTCGATTTCCCGGCCCCATTCGCCCCTAAAATATGCACGAGGGCGCCCCGGCAGATCTTCAGGTCAAGGCCACGAAACAGCGGACGGCCGTTTGATCCGGCCAGGCGCAGATCTGTGATATGGATCAGCGGGAGCTCGGTCCCGCCTGCGGAGGATTTGTCGGCCGGACCTCGAACTGGCGGGGATACGGGCACGATGGGAGGCATTTCAGGGAGAATGCTCCGTATGCGGCCCTTCTCCATTACGATAAACCTGTCGGCCAGGTCGCAAAAGGGGGCCAGGTCGTGATCCGCGATCAGCAGGGTATGCCCTTTATCCTTCAACCGCTTCAATATCCTGACCAGTCGCTCCTTTCCGGGCGGGTCCAACTGGGCGGTCGGTTCGTCCAGGAGGAGGGACTCAGGCGCCATGGAGAGCACGGATGCGAAAGCGAGACGCTGTTTCTCGCCGGCTGAAAGGTGTTCCACATTTCGCGTCTCAAATCCGGAAAGTCCCACCAGCTCGAGGCTCTCCTTCACGCCCCGTTGAATATCCTTCGAGGCACGGCGCTGATTCTGAGGGCCGAAGGCCGCCTCATCCTCCACAGTGGTGCAGAGAATCTGCGTGTCGGCATTTTGAAACACCATGCCCGGCGACGATCCTGGCCTTGGCCCGGCCATGATTATGGAACCTGAGGCACGGCCTCCCTTCAACAGGCCCTTGAGCGCCAAAAGGAGGGTGGTTTTCCCTGAACCGGAAGGGCCGGTCAGACAGACGCATTCGCCGGCGGCAATAGAAAACGATATGCCCTCCAGGGCAGGGTCCTCTCTTCCGGAGTAAGCGTAACCGTACGCCTGGACATCGAAGGCAGGCGGCCTACTTTCGAATGGCATAACGAGGGGGCCAGCCCGGCAAGACGGGTGCATCATATGACGCTCGAAGGAAAAGAGGTCCTGTTCTCTGGACCCAATACCTGGAGCGACAGGGGGAAAATCCTGAAGAGTTCATAGAGCGGGTTCGCCAACCGGAACAGCCGGATGCCTGACCGGCATTTGGTCCATGATGCCATTTTCTTTTTTCTGATGGGCTTTCTTTTGTTTCTCTCCCAACGACTCCCAGATGCCGCTGGCAATGACCTTGACGCTGACAACAGCCCTGTTGCCCCAGAGCCTTGGCCGAAGCCACCCCTTGGTGTGTACCAGATCTTCCGGCGACGGGACCAGGGCGTTTCTGTCAAGGGAGACCACCAGCATATCCGAGCGCTCCAGGTCAGCGACGGGCACGACATCGGGGAAGTTGCGAAGCCCGTTAAATTCGATCAGCCGGCCGCTCCAGCCGGAGGCGGTCAGTCCCACCGCGGCGGCTGCCCCGATAATCCCGTCATCGGTTCCTCCATGCCCGGAAAGATGCACCCCTGACGCGGCCTGCAGGGCCTCCCTCTGGGTGACGACCCGTCTGGTGCAACTGCGGCCGAAGTCCGTCAGTTCCGGCATGCTCGAATGGCCCTCGCAGGCCACGCATACCCCCGGATCGCTCCCGTCAAAAGAATGCCGCTCCACATGCTCGATCGCCTTTGTTGTGAGCTGATCCAGAAGCGACAGGTCGGCCATATCTACAACCACGCACGCCGAGCTGTTGTGGGAGGTGTAGGGAATCGCGTCATGAACGAGCAACTGCTGGCGCACCACGCCCCACAATCGGCATCCCTCCGGAAGTTCATTCTCAAACCACCGCGCCAGTTTTCCGGTGCCGCGGTCAGCGTCTTTCACATCCGTGTCATCAAAGCCTATATAAACCCGCATCCGTCTTCTCCTAAAAATGAACCTCGACGCCGCCATAGACCGTTCGACCGGCCATGGGGAAACCGTAGCTCTCCTCATAATCCTTGTCAAAAAGATTGTCGGCCCCTACAAAAACATCCAACAGGCCGTTCAACAGCGTTTGATCAAATTTGATGTTCAGCAGGGCATAGTCGTTCAGGTCCCTTTTCTCCAGCGGGGTATCCCTTGAATAGTAGACCTGATCCGCCACATAGATAACATTCATGTATGCTGAGAAGCCACAGTCAAAGGTGTATTTCCCTTCAAAGGTCAACTTGTGTTTGGGTCGGTACTGGAGTTCATCCTTTTCCGTTCCGGGAGACTTGTCCTGGGTATCCAGAAAGGTGTATCCGGCGCCCAGCGTCAGGTTTTTCATGAATCGCGTCTCGGCTGTCAATTCAAGGCCCTGAAAACGGTATTTGTCGTTATTCTCGTAGGGTGAATCGGTAAAGGGCTTTTCAATGTAATTCTTCACGTCCGACAGGAAACCAGTCAGGGCAACCCGGCTGTTCAGTGGAAGGCCCTGTTCGATTCCCAGTTCGTAGTTGTAGGATTCCTCTGTTTCGAGATCGGGATTGCCATATTCCTTTTCATAAAGCTGCTGAATCGTGGGAAATCGAATCTTTCGTGCAACTGATCCCCTGAGCCGGGTGTCTTTCAGGACGTCGTAATGAAGCCCTCCGAGATAACTGCCGTCATTGTCATTGGAACCTTCCTCCTTGTTGAGCCAGTGGTGGCTGTATCCCAGGACCACCCCGAAGTTCTGGAATGGAGACACCTCGTATTCAATGGAGGCGTCGTACACATCCAGGTTCCATTTATCGTCAAAATAACTGAATTCGTATTTTCTCCCTACCTGGACATCCCTTACCTTTCCGCTTTGTTTAAAATCCTGGCGCTGGGCATCGAGACCGATGGTAAAGGACCCGGCCGATCTCAGATCGCAACTGGACTGTATGGCGCCCCCCCATACGTTTGATCTGCCGTCTTCAAAAAAGCTCCCCTTGTTGTTCATGGAATTATAATTGCTGTTGTCATACCGGGTCCTCTCCTCGTCCAGGCTGTTGAAATAGACCCATCCTCGAATGTCGGCCGGTCCAGGCAGATCATAGTTTGTCGAAAGCTGCGTCGAGAAGCCCTCGAGATCGTTGACCCGTTCGTATTTGGGATTGCTGGCAAACGGGTCCGGGTCTGTCTTGGTGCTCTGCCTGGTGCTCGCGGGAATGCCATGGTTTCCCTTGGTATAGGTCGTTACCAGGCCGATATCCCAGTCTTCAGTGGGGGAGTATCCGATATTTCCAAAGAGATTGTTACGCCTGGCATCGCTGTTTGACCTGAGGTCCCCGTCCTCTAACGGAGTGGCACTAAAATCATTCGACAGACGGAAGCCCCTTTGCGCGGCCATACTTCCGCTCAGGAAAAAATCCACGTTTTCCTTTGCCCCGGAGAAAGTCAACCGGCCGAGGCGCTCAAGACCTTCACCTGCCTCTCCGGAAGCCATACCCTGGAATCCTTCTTTGCCCTTTTTTGTTATGATATTGATCACGCCCCCGAGTCCACCCTGTCCGTACAGGACAGAGCTGGTGCCATAGCTCACCTTTATTCGGGCGATATTTTCTGTCGGGATAATCGAGGGATCAAACTGTCCGTCGGAAGTGGAGTTCAACGGGATACCGTCCAGGAGGAGGACGATATGTCTGGAGCGAAACCCCCGTATATCAATCCGGGGGGTCCCTTCGGCGCCGGTCCTTACTTCCACGCCCGGCAGCAGCTCAAGGGCCTCAGCCAGGTTTCGCGCATCCTTGTTCCGGATCTCTTCCGCAGTGATTTCGCGCACTGTTCCCGCTGCCTCGACCCCCTCGTTCTGGGCCGAAACAACGATCTCTCCCAGGGTATAGACCCCGGGTTCCTCAGCCTCGGGCGTCTCTGAAAGTGCTGCAACGGGAAGCATGAGACAAAGTGAAGAAAACAGGGGGGCAAACAACCCAATTATTCGTCTGAATGACCCATACTTACACATCGAATCCATTCCTCTCGACATGATTCCCTCCTTTTTTCGATCTATAAATGGTGATAGTGGATTCCTGAGCGAATATAGCGATGGGGTATTGTCTCATGCGCGTAATTTTCGAGGCCAATACTAAGATTTCATATCAGATATTGTCAACCCTTAAAAAACATTAAATTGTTGAGCTCAATAATATCCATAAATAACTCCAAGTATCCATTATAAACTCAAACCCAGACATGCTGGATGGTCACCCGCAACGATGCCCATGCACAGCGGCAGATCGAATCGCTCATGACGCGCGGTGATGGAGCCATCAACAATGTCTCCACTCACAAAGCCAAAGCCAATGAAACGACCGATCTTCTTCATGCACGATTGCCTCTGTGTTGAAGTCAACGGTTCGGAATAAGTGAAAAAATCTTTCCATGATTGAAAATTGTTTTCGGCTCATGTCTTCTCACTTCACGAGCGTTTTTCCGCATGCTTTGGATATCCTTTAGCAATTTCAAGCTGTTAGAAATCGCCTTCTTTTAAAGAGGGTTTCTATATTCTTGGCATGAAGTTTGCGGCTGTAAGGGCCAGCAGAGAAGGAGTGACGTGGTGAAGAAAGGAGGTGGCTCTCAGAAGGTGGCGTCTTTAACCAGGTGTGGGTGAGTAGCTTTAACTGCTTGGGGCAGATTCGCATGAAGCCGTGCGGTATGCCCTGGTCACCCCATATACTCCATAATTGAGCATCGGATAAAGGAGATCAGCATGAATAAAATGAGATTGACCCTTGGAATCTGCATCATTTCCCTGTCGCTCCTGTTTGCTGTTGGCACTGCCGTCGCCGAGGCCCCGCCGATCAAGATAGGCGCCATGTTTATCTGTTCGGGCAAGGTGGGAGGTTATGGCAAACACGCTGAGCAGGCCATTAAACTGGCGGTTGACGAGATCAATGCAAGCGGCGGCATCCTGGGCAGAAAACTGCAAGCCTCTGTGAAAGATACCCAGCTCAAAAAGGATGTAATGCTGGAAATAGCCAAGAAATTCGTCAATGAAGACAAGGTGGATTTTCTCATGGGACCCACTTCCAGCGGCCTCGCCCTGGCCCTCACCGAATTCGCCAAGGAGAACAAGAAGATTCTCATCGCCACCCAGGCCGCGGACGACGCCCTGACAGGGGCCAAGCTCCATCCCTACATATACAGCACCCTCAGCAATGCCATGATGCACTCCCGATCGGGCGCCTATCTGCTGGCGTCCAAACCCTACAGACGCTACATGTGCATCGGCCCAGACTATTCTTACGGCCACTCTTCCTGGGAGATGTTCAAGACAAAGCTCAAGGAGCTTCGGCCCGATGTTGAAATCGTGGGGGAATTGTTCCCCAAGTTTCTGGCAGACGACTATTCCTCGTACATCAAACAGATTCAGGAAGCCAAACCTGACATGGTCTGGTCGCCGCTATGGGGCGGAGACGCCGTTACCTTCATCAAGCAGGCCCTCCCCACAGGCCTCTTCAAGCAAGTGAAGTTTGCATTTCCGTGCGCAGGCGCCCTGGAGGTGCTGGTCCCAATGGGAAAAGAGATGCCCGAAGGCGTTTACGTATCGTCCCGGTACTTCTTTCCCACACCCGATTCCTCTATGAACCGGAATTTTGTGAAGGCCTATCAGGAGCGGTACAAAGAATACCCCGACTACATGGCAGGCGAAACCTATGCCGGCGTCTATTTTATCAAGGCAGCCATCGAACGGGCGGGGACCACAGATACCGAGGCAATCATCAAGGCCGTGGACAGAGAACCGCTGGCATGGGAAACGCCTGAGGGGTGGAAGATCATGCGGCCCGCGGATCACTCCATTGTGGAGGACTGCCTGTGGGGTGAGACCGCCTATAATGAGAAATACGGATTTTCCATGCCCAAACGCTTTGATGCTATTCAAGGAGAGGAGATCTGCAGGACGGATGATGAATTGAAGCAACTAAAGGGTAAATAGAACACGGAGAGGCGGCCAATGATCCCACACAGCTTTGGCCGCCTTTCTTCAACACAACCAACCATATCCATTGATCATGCGCCCGCTCCCCTCGAGAAACCAGGGGTATGTTTGGGCTTCAAAGTGAAGGGGGCCATCGGCCATCACCCTATCTTGAAAACAATTGCGCTTCCATTCTGACAACGACGTGCCCCCACCCGCCGCAGGAAGGACCGGTATCGAAACATCCGGTGGTGTTGAACATGACGTCGTTTGGATCTCGGCCATTCATAAAATTTTCGAAGAAGGCATTGATCAGCACGGTCAAATTGGGCATCAAAAAAGAACACACCCGGTCCGGATTCTCTTTGGTGAGCAAATTGCCGGAATTATCAAAAATCAATCGCTGACCAATGATATGGCCAGAGTGGCAGCCTTTCGATTCGATGACCTCGGCAACCAATCTGTATTTTGATGCCTCAATTGCATTTTCAAACAGCCGTTGAAATTTAGGGTTTGTTTCAATCACTGACCAGTCATGGTCTTCAAGGTTCAGCCTTCTTCGGATTACTTGTGCGATTTGTTCCTTATCCATGCTCCTCCCCCCTGATTAAAATCCCTTCGTCATGTTGAGAAAGATTGTATGCCTTCGATAAATAGGGGTAAAAAATCCCAAGTCACTTAACCAGACATGATCTATCGTCAGATGCGTTAAAGGCCCTCTCACCTCCTGACATGCGATATGGCTGGCGGTCTCATGCCAGATGTCAACACAGCAATTCTCATTATGAGGCAGACCCAGTGTCAACATTCTGTGTGAGTGGCATCTTGCCAAGACGTTTCGCGGCTCGGAGGCCGCTCCCACATGGCTTTTCCCAAAATGAGAATTGCTGATGTGAACACACCGGTGGCAAAAAGCGCCTCGTCAGGGATTTCTATCCATCGTAATCAGCAACCAGCCGGTTGCAGGAATCCTTACTGCAGATGCCTTGTGTGTTGTTTGTCCCACCTTTACATTCAGATGCCAGATCTCCGCATGAGGATCTTCTTTCGCGCAGGCCAACGCATTCTCCCCTGCAGCGTTGAACAGACCATTGCCAGATACAACCGCTTTTGGATTTCCAAGCGATTTGAGGCCCTCAGATGTTCGGTAATACAAAACGGCCTTTTGTGCACTGGTGTTTACCAGGTCGATTTCCTCTGTCCGGATTGACCCGCAATGGGTTTCAGCAGCCTTCGTGAAAGCTGGGTCAGGGTAATATCCCTTGAGACCACCCCAAGGAGCTTTTCTCGGCTATACACTGGATAAGAAACCGTCACCATCATCCCTGCACCCGCAAGATCCAAATAGGGCCTCTGCCAGCCGAAATCTCTCCCCGCGATATCTGCCGCCGTGTAGAAATCCTGTTTCGTTGGCGGCAGATTGTTGACTGCCTGATTCAGGGGGAGATACGGATAGATGAAAAAGGCCTCGTTAACCGTGGTCATATAGACCCAGGAATACTGGAACGTCTGGTAAGCCGCTTTGAATAGCGGCGCCAGGGAAACAAACGTTTTTAATTCCCTGGTTATATTGGCTGTGATATCGTGCCCGTTGTAGAAAAGGTAGGCGGGAACCGGTTCTTGAAAGGCTGGCTCACCGCCTTTTGAAAACGGGTGGAAGCTTACGGTTTTCCCTTTCTCAAGGGCCTGTTTCATCCAAAGATCCTTCTCCGCCGCGTCCATGGGAGGCGTTGCCTCATAAATGCGGGCATACTCCTCAGCCAGGGCCTTGATACTTTCGGCAACGTGCTCCAGGGTCAGTTCCAGACCTCGTGAAATTTGCAGAGTTATCGTGCCCAGGCAGCGATCGGTCTCCATGGCCCGAACGGGCGTTACAACAGGAATCGCAAGGGAGGACAGAAGGATGAGAATGGAAACATCAAACCGTTTTCTCGGAAATTGCAGCATGGCCTATCTCCGGTAAGGGTTCATTGTTGGACAGGGGTGATGCCAGACATCCTTTTCTGAAGTAAGACTATGGGCGATTTGCTCGTATTTGTCAAACGGACGTCGATGGTTTCCACCAATTCTCATTATGTGCCGGGCTTGGAGTCACCACGGTGTGTGGGTGGCATCTTACCACGACTTTTCGCGTCTCAAAAGCCCCTTCTACAAGACTGTCATCCTGAAAGGAATTGAGCCCTCCAAGATCGTCAGCGCCACCCCCATTGAGATCTGCCCTCAGAAAATCGCTTATGCGTCCCCCTGCGTTACACGGAAGCCGGGGGATTTTTCAGGGCTTTTTCAAAACGTATGTCGGATATCCGACATAGGTAAACATGTTGATACCATTCGCTAATTAGCGACGGTCAAAAAGTTTTGCCTCCTGAATCTGCCGGGGAGAAGCACCGGGCGGGGAGGCTCATTATTAACAATCCAACGGTTTCCTATGCCAAATTGGACGACGGCTGCGGATTCAGGCGGGCATGGATGGTTGCCTCAAACTCCAGCAGGGCCTGGTTGAAGGCGGCCTTTTCCTCCTCGCTCCAGGCGGAGGCGTCAACGGCGCCCAGATGGACGACCGCCTTGCGTAACCATTCCATGACGTCCGCCGCGGTTTCCCGCGCCTTCTCCCGTTTCGTTCGGCCTTCCGCCGCCTTTTTCATCTTTTCTCGATAACGATCATAGGCCGTCTGCATCCCCCGCGCCTGTTTTTTCCGCGCAATCTCGATGAGAACACTCTTGGTGATCTTCCGATCCCCCCGGCAGTCATTGCGTATCGCCGGAGGCAAGCGGTTCAGGGAGAGGATCTCCGTCAATGTGGTTCTGGCCTTGCCGATGACGACGGCAAGCTGCTCGTCAGTGTATTTCTGCTCGTCCTTGAGTCGCAGGAGGGCCTCCGCCTCTTCCACGGCGGTGAGATCCTGCCGCTGCAAATTCTCGATCAGGGCAATCTCGGCGTAGTTCCCCGTAACGCAGATAGCAGGCAGAACAACGAGACCCGCCTTTTGGGCTGCTGCATAGCGGCGCTCGCCAGCCACGATATAGAGCCCGCCCTGTTCTGCCTCGCGGAAGAGAAGGGGCTGGAGAATGCCGAATTTTTCAATGGAGGCGGTAAGCTCCGCGAGGGCGTCGGGGTCGATTACCTTCCGGGGTTGGTCGGGGTCCAGTTTGAAGTCCGCGATAGGAATCTGGTAAAGCCTGCCCTTTTCATAGGTTGTCGGTGCTGCTGGGGTTATCTCTACCATAAAAGAGCCTCCGTTTTAGGGATTTTTTTATCTGTTATCTTTTCACTTTTTGTGAGCGCCAGAAAACCATTCCAGCAGTGTGTCCCATGTCGGCTTGAAATGTGAGTCAGAGAAACGAACCTTCTCCTCCAGATCGGGTCGGCCATAGCGGGCAGGTAGGTACAGTCCCGGCACGAAAAAAGAGTTGTATGTGATTGAGTATAAGCTCCCATGATTCATAACAGGGTGTCTGGGTGTCCTGGATCATTTGGCCGAGACGCTCTATAAAGTGATCCCTTTCGCTGTCGCCGCGAAACACCGCCCCCGTTCAATCCCCCTGACCATGACATGGTGGGTTGCACCTGCGGCATCTATTCGAGATTTCCTTGGCATGGTCCTCAGTTATCATACAGGCCCCTCCAATTCAACCTAAAAACATCCCCATGCACACACGATTTGAAATCGAAAACAGCTTACGTCCTTGCTCCGTTAGTTCGTCCAGATTTTTCATTGGTCTGTGGCTTATGTCTCGTGGAAGAAAATAGATCCAAAAGAATTGTGCCCCCTACTTTATTTACGATTATCTTTTCGCCTCCTTTTTCTCACTCTTCTCGCAAATAGTCTTAAACTGAATTCAGTGTACTTATTTTCAAACTTCAATTTCAGCTTCCTATATAGTAACATGATAGCTGAATCTTTCTTTATAACTGCATCATAACCCAAAATCTCTTTTAGTCTCCCGTACTCACCGCTTATCAGTTGATGAAGCCTATAATCCAATCTCTCTTCGATAAGCTTTTTTTGATCATTGAAGAGGGCTTCACGAAAATCACCGACGAACCTAATCAGATTGGGAGATGCATAAATGGAGTTCTTCGATACTTCCTCAATAATCCACTTGCCAGTTTCTTCGTCAATAGGAGGATCATGGTAAGGAGGTTTTGGGGTCATCAGTTTCATCAGTGGCTCATAGAGATTGTCCATCATTTCCTCCGCCCTTTTGATCTGTATTTCTCTTTCCCTACGTTTGTCTTCCCTATCGGCTGCGTTCTTTGTTGCACGGAGTGTGAAGAAGCCAGCTACCAATCCCCCAAGGATAGACGAACACAGTGTAATCAAAGCGATTTGGACATTATCAGTCATGAGATTGGCGAGCCAGAGAAATATAATTTGTGTAAAGAGGGCGAAATATCTTGACTAAACAGATAAAACATAAATTAAATGTTCCTGTCAATTGATATCCTACTAATTTTGAATAACCCTTCGTATGGTTACCATAATGAACAAGTTGATTAAATTAGCATAATCTCATTTGACTTAGCTCAGGCATAATCCTCTTTTCTGCTATTTTGATGTATTCTGGATTGAGTTCAATCCCCGTGAATTTCCGATTGAGTTTAAGGGCGACCAAAGCTGTGGTTCCGCTGCCGATGAACGGATCGAGGACGATTCCTCTCTCAGGACATCCTGCCTTAATGGGAGTCTCGATTAGTTCAGGTGGATAGACTACGAAATGGTCCAAACGCATCTCTTATTTCTTCCTTTTGATAGATCGCCAACAACCTTCATACTACCATTTGCTTTGTCTTTGCGCCTCCATTGGCGCGGTCAGACCCATTTTGTGTATGAATGTTTTGGCGAAGCCGGTCTACCGAAGAAGATGACATAGGATCATGCTGTTGCTCGAAATGATAGTTTTTCGACTTGGTGAAAAAAAACATCTTTTCAAAATCCACAGTGAATCTGTCGGTAACTGATGCGCAGGGGACGTTACGTTGCGAGTCTGATTATGTTGTTTGGTTGGGGGGAGATGGAGGGGGGTTATACCCCGCCGACCCCGCCCAAGGATTGGTAAATCCGTACCCAGCCTGACCCCGCCTAGCCCTTCTCACCTCGCAGATCAATCGTAGCAGCAACATGCCAGCTGAATATGGCAATTTTCAGCTTGTAGTTACGCATTAACAGTGGTACATCCCTTGACACCGATGAGGGACAAGTGCCTGTAACGCTTATTATTATGTTGCGAGGAATTTCTACAATTTCGTGGAACAGGCTCTAACCAATTTATATTAAACGACATTTATACTTTAAAGTCTTTGCAAACAAATTCATATGATTTCAACTCGTTAGAAAGCCTCGCAACATAAGGGACGCTCTTTCAAAATTTAATAACTCATGTACCAGTTGAATAATTGGCGCTTCTTGCGATCGACTCTCCCCTCTCCACTGAAAAGCCAACGCCGGAAAAACTTATCTCCAGCTTTTTGGCAAGTGCGGCATAAAATATACCCATTTTCAATTAAATTTTAAAAGAGCGTCCCTTATGTTGCGAGCCCTCTTAACC
>CAYLJZ010000054.1:0-19886 GCA_964384085.1 uncultured Desulfobacteraceae bacterium | reverse complement strand
TAGCGCCAAACTTCTTCTTGCTGCTTAAAGCAAGAAATGTGCCGAACGGTATTGCCCGATCGCTCCAAAAACATTGTCTTGAACGTTATAAATGGCGGGAACGGGTAAGTCGTCTCTATTGGATCAGACCCGCTGTTTCGGGATGGTGAGCATCCTGAATTTCAGAAAATTGAGGAGCGAGGCAATGGAAGACAGCAGCAGGGGTAGGGGCGGCCCAGACAGGACAGAGAAGGACCTTCAGAATATCGCCTTGTACAGTTTTATCATCGATAGCCTGCCGGTGGGCATCCTGACGGTCAATCCGGAAATGAAGGTGACCAGCTTTAACCGGTGGGCCGAGAGGATTACGGGCTATGCCGAGCAGGAGGCGCTGGGTCGCTACTGCGGCGATGTCCTTCAGGGGGGTATGTGCAAAACAAATTGCCCGTTAAAAAGAGCGATTAACCGGCATCACCCGGAGGTGAGGGTTGACACCACGATTAAGAACAAACACGGGGAAATCATTCCGGTCAGGATGAATACGGCAGCCTTGTTGGATGACAACGGCAGCCTTATGGGCGGGGTGGAGGCGTTTCAGGATATTTCGCGCCTGAAGACCCTGGAACGGGAAAAGGACAACCTCATCTCCATGTTTGCCCATGACATGAAATCTTCACTCACGGTCATCGGCGGCTTCGTTCTGCGACTGATCAAGAAATCGAGGCAGCTCGACGAGGAAAAGCAGAGGGAGTATCTGAACATTATCAAGAGAGAGTCCGGAAAGCTTGAAACCCTGGTGAACGATTTTCTGGAATTTTCCAGGTTGCAGGCAGGACGACTCAAATTGAACCTGAGCGCCACGTCCCTGGATAAAGAATTGATAGAACTTTCTGATGCCTACCACTTGAAGGCCTCGCAATCCGGACTTCGTCTGGAGCTCAAGAACGAGGAAGAACTCCCGGTGATCATCTGCGACAGCAACAAGTTGCGAAGGGTTTTCAGCAACCTCCTGGACAACGCCATCAAATTTTCAAAGGACAAAGGAACCATCACCGTCTCCACCCATGCGACCCCTGACGAGGTTATTGTGGAAGTGAAAGACGAGGGGATTGGCATTGACCCGAATGAACTTCCCTACGTTTTCGATAGCTTTCACCGGGGGAGGGGCGCAGAACAGAAGGAGGGCTTCGGCCTGGGTTTGGCCTCTGTAAAGGCGATTGTCGAGGGACACGGGGGACGAATTACGGTTGAAAGCGAGCTGGGCAAAGGATCGCTGTTTTCAATATTCTTGCCCAAAACGCAGAAATCTCAGGAGCTTTCTACCATTGAGACCGACGGAGTTGGGGGAGGGTTCTGATTGTTTACGAGTTCATGCGACCATTGCATATCATACCCATACAAAATACAAAAACTTTTTCTTGAGGAAAATCAAATATGAAAGATAGAAAATATTTATTTGGCCCGGTTCCGTCCCGCCGTTTCGGGCGGTCCCTGGGCGTAGACCTGACCCCGTATAAAACATGCAGTCTCGATTGCGTCTTTTGCCAGCTAGGTCGGACTACGCATAAGACGGTTGAACGTCGAGACTATGTCGATATGGAAGAAGTCCTTCATGAACTGGAGGAATGGCTTAAAACCGACGGCCAGGCAGACTATATCACCCTCTCAGGATCCGGAGAACCCACACTCCACGAGCGCTTTGGAGAGGTGTTGGCATTGATTCGGGAAAAGAGCGATATCCCTTCTCTCCTTTTGACGAATGGGACCCTCCTCCATCTGCCGGAGGTCCGGGAGGCGGCCGCACTGGCCAGCGTGGTGAAGGTCTCCCTGAGCGCCTGGGATCAGGCCTCTTTCGGCTGGGTGAACCGACCCCACGCCGAACTGCGGTTTGAAGACTTGATCAGCGGAGAGAAGGCCTTTCGCCAAGAGTATGCCGGACAGTTGTGGATGGAGGTTTTTTTGGTGTCCGGCATGAACGCCATGCCCGGCGATGTGAGCAGGATTGCAGCTCTGGCAGAGGAGATCGGGCCTGACCGCATCCAACTCAACACAGCTATACGTCCGGCCGCAGAGGATTTTGCGGTGCCTGTGTCTAAGGAACGGATGGTCGAATTGACAGATCTTTTTCACCCAAAGGCAGAGATCATCGTGGAATTTTCCAATCAAAAAGATCTTAAGTTGCGGGCGAACAAGGAGTCGGTGCTGGCGATGCTTCAGCGCCGGCCCTGCACCGCGGATCAGATTGCGGATGGATTCGGAATGCATCTCAATGAGGTCTCGAAATATCTTGGAAATCTGTTAAGCACGGATCAAATCCGAACCGAGAGAAAGGGTGAGACGATTTACTATGCCGCGGCCGGCAGAAAAGGGTAGATCACATATGGCCTGTAATTTTATCCTCGGAAGAGAAGGGACACAATTGAACTGCCAAAAGAACGACCCTGCCGATGGCATCCAGGAACGGATGGCCGCGGAGGAGCGCGTGAAAGAGCGGGTGGATGAACAGGGAAACCGTTGGACAAAGGTCTATTTCGGAGGAGGCGCCCACTTCCGAAACTGGCTGGAGCAGTGCAGGGAGTTGGGGGAGGTGATGGTCGAAGAGGTGGACTCGACCGGGTACAAGTGTTTTGAACAAGGGGGAGAGACACTGTACCGGATTTGGATGAAAATGGAAGAACCCAAGAAAGCCGATCAGTTTTGAACCCAACGTGACGATGTCTGAACCAGAAGAGAAAATTTCGAAAAGAGCGGACGGGACTGTCGCAGGCCCTGATGCAACTCCATCGCCGAAAGGCGGGGGGAGATCAGGTCCCCTGACTCGTTTCCTGAAATGGCTCGCGAAAGGCGCGATCCAATCCGGAACGAATAAAGCCGTGTGCCCCACCTGACAAATCAAGCGGTAGATCCTGCCGGTCGGGCATGGCCACAGCGTGAGCGCGGAATTCGGAACGTGGAACCAGCAGCAATTCTTATTATGAGGCAGACCCGGTATCAACATTCTGTGTGAGTGGCATCTTGCCACGACGTTTCGCGGCTCGGAAGCCGCTCCCACATGGCTATTTGCCCAAAATGAGAATTGCTGTGGAACAAGGGGAGTTGAAGAGCACTTCATGACCACAACGGTTACCCCTGACTATCCCAACCGACCTTGACTGTCTTATTCGATCACACGGATATTCTTCTTTCGGCACATCTCCTTGAGCACCCTGGGCCAGACCGTGGCGCTGACCTCTCCCAGATGGGCTTTTTTGAGCAGGAGCATGAAGGTCCGTGACTGGCCGATCCCGCCCCCGATGCTGAGCGGTATGGTGTTGTTCAGGACGGCCTGGTGATAGGGCATCTTGAGGAAATCGAGCTGGCCCGTAATCTCCAACTGTTCCCTCAGCGTCTTCGCATTCACGCGGACCCCCATGGAGGTCAGTTCGTGACGACGCCGGGTGACCGGGTTCCAGACGAGGATGTCGCCGTTGAGCCCGTGCATGGGCCTCCCGTCCGCGGAAACCGTCTCCGTGATCCAGTCGTCGTAATCAGCGGCCCGCATTTCGTGGGGGTAACCGTCTTTGAGGGTCCAGCCGATCCCGTAGATAAAGACAGCGGAGTGTTCCTTCACCAGTTCCGTTTCGCGCTGCTTCCGCGGCAGGTCGGGGTATCGGTCCAGAATGTCTTCGGCGTGTATGAAGGTGAGCTTTTCCGGCAGATCGGAATACCGGTCTGACTTGAGCTGGGGATAGAGCGCCTGAACATGGGTTTCGGCCCCCTTGAGCACCTTCCATATCTTTTCCACCACCTGTGTCAGGAGCTGAAGATTGCGCTGCTCTTCGGTGATGGCCAGCTTCCAGTCCCACTGGTCCACATAGGCGCTGTGATCGTGATCGAGAAAATAGTCCTTGCGAATGGCGCGCATATCCGTGATCAGGCCTTCTCCGATCGTCATCCCGAACTGCTTCAGGGCCATACGTTTCCACTTGGTCGCCGCCTGTACCACCTGGGCATCCACCGGATTCTTGTCATAATCGTTTGAGATATGGAACTGGATCGGCGTCCGCGATCCGTCGCGATCCAGGTAATCGTTGACGCCGCTTTCCACATCCACGATGAGGGGGACCGTCACCCGTATGAGGTTGAGTTCCTTGCAGAGGTTCTCTTCGATGTAGTCCTTTACCGCATAGATGGCATTCTGCGTATCTTTGGGGGAAAGGAGGGAGGTGTAATCATCGGGTAGGATCTTCTCCAGTTCTCTGTAATCTCCAATGCCCGGTCCTGCCAGGTCGGCCTTTTTGTCTGCCATAAATATGATTCTCCTTCAGTAGTAGTATCGCCCCTCGAAGGCGTAATCCGGTGCTGATATCACAAGGACCCTGATCCGTCAATCCATTTTCGGGTAACATTCCGCGATTCTTGACACATCGCCATTATTCCCTTAGAATGCTCATCAGATGAGGCCGGTGTATTTCGGCTTTCTGTCAGGTGAACGTATGAAGAGAGGATCGTCTGTGAAGACAAAAGAGGTTATTGTCGGTGTCACCGGTGGGATTGCTGCATATAAGGCCGCCGAACTGGTCAGATTGCTCGTTAAGGAAAAGCTGATCGTCAAGGTCGCCATGACCCAGGCCGCCACGCGGTTCGTGACGCCCCTTACGTTTGAGGCGCTGTCGGGCAACCGGGTGGTTTATGACATGTTCGATCAGGAGGGGACGGTCATGGACCACATTCGATGGGGGCAGGAGTCGGACCTGATCATCATCGCGCCGGCCACAGCCGATTTTGTCGGCAAGATGGCCCATGGCATCGGCGATGATTTCCTCTCCACCTGTGTGATTGCGGCTACGGCCAAAATTCTTGTCTGCCCTTCGATGAATGACCGGATGTTCATGAACCCGGCGGTCCAGGATAATCTCAGCATGCTCAGGAGACGGGGGGTGATCGTATTCGAGCCAGGCAGGGGAGAACTGGCCTGTGGGACCAGCGGCCCCGGCCGGTTGCCGGAGCCGGTCGAGATCCTTGAACAGGCCAAATTTCTCCTGTCCAACCAAGACCTTTTTGGGTGCAAGATCCTGGTCTCGGCAGGTCCGACTGTGGAGCCGATTGACCCGGTCCGGTATATCAGCAACCGATCTTCGGGAAAGATGGGCTATGCCGTGGCCAGGGCGGCTGCGCGGAGGGGGGCCGAGGTCATTCTCGTGAGCGGGCCGACAAACCTGAAGGCGCCCAGAGGGGTCACGTTCTGCCCTGTGAAGAGCGCAGAGGAGATGCATCGATTGGTTTTTGAAAACCGCGAGGGATGTGATATCGTCATCAAGGCCGCGGCCGTCTCGGATTACAGGCCTCGAGAGTGTGCGGAACAGAAGATCAAGAAGGGCGCCGATTCTCTCTCGCTGGAACTCGTCAGGAACCCGGATATCCTGGCCTGTCTGGGTGAGACAAAGGCGGCGGCCCCCTGCGTCCTGGTGGGATTTGCTGCCGAGACGGAAAACCTTCTGACCAATGCCGAGAAAAAGCTGAAGGCAAAAAACCTGGATATGATTGTGGCCAATGATGTCTCCAGCAGCGATGCGGGATTTGAAACAGACACCAACCGGGTCAAGTTTATCTACCGAGACGGACGGGTGGAAGATGCGCCCCTGATGACAAAAGATGAAGTGGCCGACCAGGTCCTGGACCGGGCCATGGCCTTGAGAGAGATTGGACGTGAGCACAGAAGCGGAAATTAGGGAGATCTTTTCCGAGATGAGGGGTCTCCTCACGTCGTACCAGGAGATGGGTCTGGATCCCCCGCCTGTATCGGCGGAGGTCCTAAAATTTTCTATGACGCCAGAACCGAAGCCGGTCCGGCGGCCGGTGCCGGCATCCCCCCGTGCCGAGGAGACGAAAAATAGGGCTGTTGTTCCGGATCGCGCCGCGTTGCTCGAGACCCTGAGAGAGCGCATCGGCGACTGTCAGCGGTGCAAGCTTCACAAAGGCCGTACCCATCTGGTGTTCGGTGAAGGCTCACCCGAGGCCAGGTTGGTTTTCGTCGGCGAGGGCCCGGGGCATGAGGAGGATATGGCCGGACGGCCCTTTGTGGGCGAATCCGGAAAACTGCTGACCCAGATTATTGAAAAGGGGATGGGTCTCACTCGAAAAGATGTGTACATCTGCAATGTGGTCAAGTGTCATCCTCCCAAAAACCGTGATCCCGAAAAAGATGAAATTGAGGCATGCATCCCGTTCCTAAAGGAGCAGCTTCAGATTATCGGGCCTCAGGTCATCTGCTCTCTCGGCCGGGTGGCCGGCCAGGCGCTCCTGAGCACGGGGTTTCGAATGACTGCGGAAAGAGGGACCTGGCGGTCATACCTGGGTATTCCGCTGATGCCCACCTTTCATCCGGCCTATCTGTTACGAAACCCCTCGGCCAAGCGATTGGTCTGGGAGGATATCAAACAGATCATGGTACGTATGGGTCTGGAGGTCAAGAGCCATGGGTAAACTGCGATTCTCTTTACTGCCCCTTCTCTTTGTGATCGCCCTTCTGTGGGCCTGGGGCCCGGGCCACGGCCTTTGTGGCGATGCCGAATCCGAAGGCGCCGTCATGATCATCGAATTGGAAGGTCCCATCAATCCAGGGACCGCCATGTACGTGATAAGGGGTCTTGAAAAGGCGGAAGAGGAGAGGGCCGCCGTCGCCATCATCCGGCTGGATACGCCCGGCGGGCTGGCCTCATCCATGCGGTCCATTATCAAGGCCATTCTCAATTCTCCGGTGCCGGTGGTGGTCTATGTGGGACCCAGGGGCGCGGGAGCGGCCTCGGCGGGCGTCATGATCACGGTAGCCGGACATGTGGCGGCCATGGCGGAGGGGACCAATATCGGCGCGGCCCATCCCGTGAATGCGGGGGGCAAGGATATTGAAAAGACCATGTCGGAAAAGGTGGTCAACGACATGGCCGCCTATGCCCGGGGGATCGCCGAAGACAAGGGAAGAAACGGCGAGTGGGTGGAAAGGGCGATTCGAGAGAGCGTGTCCATCACCGCGGATGAAGCGCGTGAGAAGAAGGTCGTTGACTTGGTGGTGAAGGATATGAATCACCTCATAAAAAACCTGGATGGCAGAGAGGTCATGATGCCCCGGGGAAAGGTGACCCTCAAGACCGCAGACCTGAAAACGGTGTACTACAAACCCGGATTCCGGGACAAGGTCCTCAAAACCATCAGTGATCCCAATATCGCCTATATCCTCATGATGATCGGTCTGGCCGGGCTCTATTTCGAACTCTCCCACCCGGGGGCCATCTTTCCAGGGGTCATCGGCGCCATCTCGCTGATCCTGGCATTTTTTTCCTTTCAGACCCTCCCCGTGAACTACGCGGGGCTTCTCCTGATTCTCCTGGCCATCATATTTTTTATTGCGGAAGTCAAGGTGGCGAGCTACGGGATTCTTTCCATCGGGGGATTGATTTCCCTGACCTTAGGGTCTATCATGCTGTTTGAAGATGTCGGGGTTTCCCTGAGGCTGATGCTGCCGACGATCCTCTTGATTGGCGGGTTTTTTGTGGTGGTGGCGGGTCTGGCGTTTCGCGCGTATCACACGAGGCCTCGAGGAGGGAGTGAAGGCCTGATTGGGGAAATCGGGGAGGTCAGGGAGCTGATCGCGCCGGAGGGCCTGATTTTTGTTCATGGGGAATACTGGCGGGCGGTTTCGAAAGAGCGTCTTGAACCCGGAGACAAGGCAGAGGTGACAGGGGTCAATGGCCTGATCCTGACGGTGAGGAAGGCGCTGAATCCATTGCACGACAATCACGAAACCCTCAAAAAAGGAGGATAATATGTTTTACATATTGGCGATCGTGCTCATTTTCCTGTTCCTTTTTTCAGCCATCAAGGTCCTGAAGGAGTATGAGCGGGGTGTGATCTTTCGTCTGGGCCGCGTGATTAAGACCAAAGGGCCCGGTCTCATTATTCTCATTCCGGTTATCGATAAGATGGTCAAAGTAAGCCTCCGTCTCGTTGCCATGGATGTGCCGCCGCAGGATGTCATTACTCGGGACAATGTCTCGGTCAAGGTCAATGCCGTGATCTATTTCCGTGTGATGGACCCGACCAATGCCACGATCGAGGTGGAGAACTTTCTTTTTGCCACCTCCCAACTGGCTCAGACCACATTGCGGAGCGTCTGCGGCCAGGTGGAACTCGACGAGTTGCTGGCCGAGCGGGAAAAGATCAATACGCGACTACAGAACATCCTGGATAAACACACCGATCCCTGGGGGATCAAGGTGACAACGGTCGAGGTCAAGCATATCGATTTGCCCCAGGAGATGCAGCGGGCCATGGCCAAGCAGGCAGAGGCCGAGAGGGAAAGGCGGGCCAAGGTCATCAATGCCGAGGGTGAATACCAGGCCGCCACCCGCCTGGCCGACGCCGCAGCCATTATCCAGAAATATCCAGAGGCCCTCCAGTTGCGATACCTGCAGACCCTGAAGGAGATATCGTCGGAGAGCAATTCAACGACGATTTTTCCTCTGCCGATCGATCTCCTGACGCCCTTTCTGAAAAAGGGATAGGAGACGGAAGATTGAGGAATTGAGGAATTGAGGGATTGAGGAATTGCGGATGATTGCAGACAGTTAACGTGGGCGCAGGGATCAGGATTTCGAATCTTGCGCCTTGCGCCTAACGCCTTGCGCCTATATTAAAAAGGAGACACCATAATGTCAGAAGAGATTACAGAATCGGTCAATGAAGAGAACAAGGAAGAAGGTCAGGAAAAACCGCCGATAAAAGTGCCCGAGTTCAAAAAGCCCCTGGACAAGATGACGGCCATTGAACTGAGGGAGGTGGCCATGGAGATCCCCGGAGTCACGGGGGCCCATGCCATGAAGAAGGAAGAATTGCTTCCCATCATCAAGGAATACTACGGCATTGAAGATGAAACGCCGGAGAAGGGGAAGAAAAGGAAGGTCCAGAAGGCCGTAGCGAGCGTCCACGAGCTGAAGGCCAAGATGGGCCAGCTCAGGGAAAAGAAAAAAGAGGTTCGGGCGGGGAAGGACCGGAAACAGGCCGATATCCTCAGACGGCAGATCAACCGCCTGAAAAAGCAGACCCGGCAGGCTGCCCAGGGGTGAAATGACGCATCACGGTGAGCAGGCGTCGGGGAACATGCCTGGCCCCGGGCCTGCTTTTGTTTTCTGGTAAGCATTCACAGGTTCCGGGTTAAAAACATCACAAACTTGTGTGAGTGGCATCTTGCCACGACATTTCGCGGCTGGAAAGCCGCTCTCACAGGATCATTAAAATGTCTGAGCTGAGGCCCTCATGCTGAACCCCTCGTCTCTCAGGACCGTGGCGGTCATTCCGGCTGCGGGATTCGGCATCCGGATGAAGAGCAAACGGGCCAAGCAGTTCCTCAGCCTGGATGGAAGGCCCATTCTGGCTGTGACCCTGCTCCATTTTCAGGAATGCAACGAGGTGGACCGGATTGTCTTGGTGGCGCCTTCGGGAGATGTGGACTATTGTCGGGAGCATATTGTGGAGGAATTCGGCCTTACAAAGGTCGAAACGATCATTCCGGGGGGCGAGCGTCGCCAGGACTCCGTCAGACTGGGGATCCAGGCCACAGAAGGGAAATTCGATCGGGTGCTGATCCACGATGGTGTTCGGCCTGTCATCGAAGCAGCACTTCTCAAAAGGGTGCTGGATGCGGCCAAGACCCACCGTGCCGTGATTGCGGCGCTCCCTGCCAAAGAAACGGTCAAAGAGGTCGATGACCGAGGCGAGGTGGTCCGGACCTATGACCGGCGTCGCGTGTGGATGGTGCAAACACCCCAGGTTTTTCGTTACCAGGACATCCTGAAGGCCCATACCCTGGCACTGGCCGAAGGGTGGGAGGAGGCCACGGACGACGCATTGCTGGTGGAAAGGCTGGGAGTCTCTGTAACGATTGTGGAAGGCTCAGAAAAAAACATCAAGGTCACAACCCCCTACGATCTGGAGTTGGCGCGCTTTCTGCTGAGCGCATCGTAAGGGCGGAGGTCGAATGCTCAGGATAGGAACACGGGGAAGCAAATTAGCGCTCCAACAGAGTGAATGGGTCAAGGCCCAACTGGAGATCAGGTATTCGAATATCGGCGTGGAGCTGGTCAAGATCAAGACCACCGGTGATAAGATCCTGGATTCCCCCCTGAGCAAGATCGGGGGCAAAGGCCTGTTCGTAAAAGAGATCGAAGATGCCCTTCTCGAAAAGCGGGTCGATCTGGCGGTTCACAGCATGAAGGATGTGCCTGCGGAACTCCCCGAAAATCTCTATCTTTCGACGTTTCCGGAACGTGAAGATCCTTCCGATGCGCTTATCTCCGTTGACGGCCTTACCCTCGATCAGCTTCCCCGAAATGCAAAGGTGGGGACCAGCAGCCTCAGGCGGGGGGCCCAATTGCTCCATATCCGTCCGGATCTCGATCTGGTGCCGCTGAGGGGGAATGTGGACACCCGTCTTCGGAAGGTGGAGTCAGGGGAACTCCACGCCGTTATCCTGGCGTGCGCCGGTCTCAACCGGCTCGGACTGACAGGCCGGATCACTCAGGTCATTCCCCGGGATCAGCTCTTGCCGGCCGTAGGGCAGGGGGCACTGGGGCTGGAGATACGACGGGACGATGCCGGGCTCGCCCACCTGCTCGATTTTCTGGACCATGCGCCGACTCGAGTGACGGTTAGCGCCGAAAGGGCCTTTCTGAAAGAACTCGAGGGGGGATGCCAGGTCCCCATCGCCGGTTTTGCCCGTTTGGACGGGGACCGGCTCTATTTTAAGGGAATGGTGGCGGAACTGGACGGATCGAGGCTCTTCACGGAGGAGACGGCCGGACCCTCGAATCAGGCCGAGGGCATCGGGATTGCCTGCGCCAGGAACCTCCTCGTCTCCGGCGCCGACAAGGTGCTCGAAAAGGTATATGGATTGACCATGTCTCGATAACGGAGCACTGCCCAGGGGCGCGCGCCAAAAATGTCTCACACAAAGCCACGAAGTCACAAAGAGTTCTTATTTTTTTTGATGCGCTAAACGATCGAAAGATAAAACCTGGAAGAGGGCGCGAATGAAAAAATCTTCAATCGTCCATCGTCAATCATCAATCCAAGCGGGAACCGTCTATCTGGTCGGCGCCGGGCCCGGGGATCCGGGGCTCCTCACGATCAAGGGAAAGGAATGCCTTTCCGAGGCGGATGTGATCATTTATGACTATCTGGCGAATCCCTCCTTCCTCGATTATGGCCGAGAAGGCGTAGAAGTGATCTATGTGGGGAAAAAGGCCGGGTCCCATACCATGGGCCAGGAGGAGATCAATGCCCTGATCGTGGACAGGGCCAAGAGCGGAAAGACGGTTGTCCGGCTAAAGGGCGGCGATCCCTTTATCTTTGGCAGGGGAGGGGAGGAGGCCCAGGAACTGGCCAAGGCGGGCGTAAGATTTGAGATTGTTCCAGGGGTGACGTCGGCCATCTCCGTGCCGGCCTACGCCGGCATTCCGCTGACCCATCGGGATTACACCACCACCGTGGCCTTTGTTACCGGTCACGAAGACCCGCTCAAAGAGAAATCCACCATCGCATGGGACAAGCTGGCAACAGGCGCAGGGACCCTTGTGTTTCTCATGGGCGTGGGAAACCTGCCTCAAATCGCAGAGAGTCTTATGAACCATGGCCGTTCCCCGAATACGCCGGTGGCGGTGATCCGCAGGGGCGCATCCGCTGAGCAGGCCACCTGGGTGGGAAATCTTGCGAATATCGGCCGTATCGCAGAAGAAAACCGGATTCGGCCGCCAGCCATTATCGTTGTCGGGGATGTGGTCCGCCTGAGAGAGGAACTCAACTGGTTCGAGACAAAACCCCTTTTCGGCAAACGGATCGTGGTCACCAGGGCCAGGGAACAGGCGAGCGATTTTCGTCGCATGCTGGAGACGCTGGGGGCGGAGACCATTGAATTCCCGACCATCGAGGTGAGACCGCCTGAAAGCTGGGTCCCCCTGGACCGGGCGATCGAAAAGCTGGCCGAATACGACTGGCTCATTTTTACCTCTGTCAACGGGGTCAAATTTTTTCTCGATCGCCTGCAGGCTTCAGGCAAGGATACCCGAGATTTGAAGGGTATTCGGATCGGGGTCATCGGACCCAAAACAGGCGAGATGTGGGAACGTATGGGGATCCGGCCGGACCTGATGCCGGGCGAGTATCGGGCCGAAGCGGTGGTGGATGCCTTTAAACAGGTAGGGATCAAGGGAGCAAAGATCCTGATTCCCAGGGCCGCCAGGGCCAGGGAGGTCCTGCCGGACGACCTGCGCAAGGCCGGGGCACAGGTGGATGTGGTCCATGCCTACCAGACCGTCAGTCCCGACCATGATACGGGCAGTGTCAGGGAACTCCTCATGAAAGGGTCCATCGACATGGTGACCTTCACCAGTTCGTCCACGGTCATCAATTTTGTAAAAGTGTTCGAGGCGGACGGCACCCTGCTTCAGGAGTGGATGAACGGTGTAGCGGTCGCCTGCATTGGCCCCATAACGGCAAAGACCGCGGAAAGGAAAAGCCTTCAGGTGAGCGTAATCCCTCCGCATTACACAATCGAATCCCTCGTCGAAGAGATCATGACCTTTTTCGCCTCAAAATCAGTGGCGGACCAACAGAAATAGCCCGAGCGGACTCATTTCGCGCGATCCTGACACGCATGACGGTCTTGTTACAGGGCCGGTACGGGCATTGGCGACCGTTCAGCCTTTAACCTCTCACGTGACATCATCATCCTGGACACAGGTGGCTCCATACTTCGGGTTGGTGAGAGATGATTTGCCATGTATACGTTGCCCATGATTTTTGTCCTGCTGTCATTTAGCACTTCTGAACCGGCGTGCATTAAGATGACCGATAACGATCAAGGCCGAACTGTGGAATTGCGAATTGGAGAATCCTTGGAGGTTGAGCTAAGGGCAAATCCGACAACCGGTTATGCCTGGGATATTGCCTCCCTTGACGAGGAAATCCTGAAACAGGTTGGGGAGACAGAGTTCAAGCAGGAGAGGGAAGGTCGGGGCGTTGGTGGTAAAATAATGATGCGTTTTAAGGCTCGAGCGGCCGGGGAAACACCTCTGAAATTGATCTACCACAGGCGATTTGAAAATGAAAGGCCCCCAATCAAGACATTTGAAGTAACAATAACAGTCAAATAGAAGCGTGTGACCTGATGAAAATGTATAAAAAAATTTTGTTCCTGGTGATGGTGGTTATCCCGTTTTCATGTTTCCTCCAGGGTGCCTCCTCAGCCGAACGCACGGATATATTGCGGTTTGAACCAGGAGATACACTTGAGCAGATCAGGGCCAAGATCAAGCAAAATGGATACAAATTTACCGTGGACCACAACTGGGTCTTTGATATGCCCGCCGAACAAGAGCAAAAATTCCTGAGCAGGAAACCGCCGCGTTTCGCGAAACCTGTGAAAACCGCCGAAGATATGGGACCCCTGGCCCACTACATTGGCGAAGGGCAACTCCCCTCCGCTTTTGACTGGAGAAACCATAACGGGCACTCCTATATCGGCCCTGTCCGGAATCAGGGCGAATGCGGCTCCTGCTACGCCTTCGGGGCCTGTGCAGCGGCAGAAGGAACCTACAACTGGGCAAACGGTAAATATGACGCCAACTGCGCTGATTTCTCGGAAGCCTTTGTAGCCTTCTGCCTTTCGGATCATTATTCCGGTTTCGATGGATGCGAAGGCGCCAACTATGATTATGAGGAACTTGACGCACTGGTCGATTACGGCGTGTGCAATGAGACTGTTTATCCATACACGGATTATGAGCAATCCTGTCAATCATCCGCCTGGGATGGCCCAAGAACCACGTTCCAGTCCTGGCACCGCATCAAATGCAGCGATATCGAGGCCATCAAAACCGCCATCATGTCGTATGGGGTCGTGGATGCGGCCGTGTATGTGGGAAGCGCCTTTACGGGCTACAGCGGTGGAATTTACGAAGACACGAACACGTCTTGCGAGGCCTACTACCCCGACGACCCCTGTTATTACGCAATCACCAACCATGCGGTGGCCCTGGTGGGATGGGATGATAATAACGGAGAAGGGTACTGGATTTTACGGAACAGTTGGGGCGCCAACTGGGGGGAAATCGGCTACATGCGGATCAAGTACACCTCCGCGAATGTTGCCTGTGCGGCCGCTTATCTCACTACCAGCGGGGGACCCTCCCCCACCCTTCAATACTCTTGGAACATGGATACCAACCCCGGATGGACCAAACAGGGTTTGTGGGCCTGGGGACCTCCCACCGGAGACGGTGGAGATCATGGCGGGCCGGACCCTGTCAGCGGGTATACAGGGACCAATGTTTACGGTTACAACCTCTCCGGCGACTATGAGAACAACCTGCCTGAAACACACCTTACCAGCACCGCCATCAACTGCGAGGGCCTGTCGAATGTCTCCTTGAACTTCCGTCGCTGGCTGGGGGTGGAAAATTATCTGTATGACCATGCCTATGTGCGTGTCAGCAACAACGGAACCACCTGGACCACATTTTGGCGAAATACCGCCGAGGTGGCGGATTCTTCGTGGGCGTTGCAGGATTTCGATATCTCCAGCGTGGCGGATGGTCAGTCCACGGTGTATCTGCGGTGGACCATGGGAACCACCGACGATATGTGGCAGTATTGCGGATGGAACATCGACGATGTGGAGATCTGGGGCGTAGGGTCGATATGTCCCGATTGCCCTTCCGATGGCGTGTTTACCAATACGACATATCTCGCGGGTAGCACCTGCTCCTGCACCAATGCCACATCCATCACCTTCGGCAGCAACGTAACCGTTGAAAACGGCGCAACCGTAACCTTTACGGCGCCGACCATAACGGTGCAACCCGGCTTTCATGCTGAAACCGGCGCGGTGGTCAACATGCGGCAGCCATAGATTGAAACCCGGGTTCTGCCATAGCGTAAGCTGGGTTGTGGGCTTCTTGAGAGTGCACACAAAGATTCCAAAGGCACAATCCTGTGTGCTCTACATCCCCAATGCCGCTTTGATCTGCCGAATCTCCTGCCTCAGTGCCTCTTTTTCCGCCTTTAGCTCCTTGACCGCGTTCACCAGTGCCACATTGACCGGGTGCATGTTAAAATCGAGATATCCGTCCGGCCCTTCGCTCACTGCCTCGGGGAACACCTCCTGCACCTCCTGGGCGATGAAACCGATGTTTTCTTCATTGCTGGGAAGGCCCAGCGGATTGTTCTGTTTGTAGAAGAAGCTAACCGGTCTGAGGCTTGCGATGGCATCCAACCCTCGCCGGTATTCACCAGTTACATCCTTTAGGCGCACGTCGGAACTGTTGATCCATGTCGTTCCACCAGAGGTCTTGGCCGCATTGCCAACAACCTCCAATGGATAATCAGGGGTGGTCGTACCGATGCCCACATCACCTGAGCTATCAATCACCATCCTTGATCTGCCTGCAGTAACGTCATAGATGTGGAACAGCCCGGAACCGCCTATATTATTGCTCAGAGTGCTTCCAATATAATATTTTCTTCCGTATATAGCGCCTGTGCTGTCAAGCAGGATGGCCGCCCCGAGTGTGTCAGATTTTCTGCAGATATGGACCTTTTCCTGAGGAGTTGCTGTACCGATCCCAACTTCGCCGGAATTGTCCAAAGGGAAAATTAAAAAAACATTGTCTTTTTCTATTTCCATTAGCTCAGCAGAATAGCCCCAGACAAATGTGTGGTCCGCCTCTTCAGTTAATGCAACGCCGAATCCCCCTGCGAAAGAGTATTCACCTGCAGACATTGTCAACGAACCCATTGTGGTGGAGCATTTACCGGTGGATAACGTAACCAAGCCCATGGCCGTTGAATTCTCCCCGCTGGCAGTACACCACTGTCCGATGGCTGCGCTTTTCTCCGTAATGCTGGCCGCCAAAAGCTGGCAGGGAAGGGCAACGAGTGCGGCAAAGACAACTAAACATACTATCGACAGGTGGCGTTTCATCATTGTTTTTTCTCCTTTTTTCTGGATGTTCATATTTGCAGTGACTCCGGGTCTCTCATTCCTTGTAATAAGCCTCCTCAGCATCAACCTCAGAAGAATCGTCGGGGTCATTGCGCTGGACAGGGTCGCCCCATGCCCACAAACCATGTGACAGGACCATATAACTTACAGAAATCCTCGGGGGATCTTGAGGTTTGTTCCATAACATGACCTCTCGGAAAGAAGTTATGGGATGAAAGGATTCTGCCCCACATGAGACAACAATCCGGGCCCTGAGTCAAGAGGAGAATGAAGACGGGCATATGGCCTGATGCTTGAGATGAAAGCAGAAGTCGGTGCGGCCTTGCAGTTCACTGTAGACGTCCGAAGCCATCATGATGAAAAGGGGATGTGAGAAACGCAATGTGCTAAGAAAGCGGAAAAGTGAAATCCGAACTGGAATGTAATGCCTTGTTATGATAGAAAACACTCTTGGAAGAGACCCACGCCTGCTTGCCATTCACCCTTCATATGGAGGTGCCCCTGATATGACGATCCATCCGGATAATTCTGAAGACGTGCGGATTGCCTATCGTACCTGCCCTTTGTGCGAGGCCACCTGCGGGCTCGAGATCACGCTGCGGGGAGGCCGTGTCGCAAGCGTCAGGGGGGACAGGGACGACGTGTTCAGCAGGGGATATCTCTGCCCCAAGGGTGCGGCACTGGCCGACCTCCACAACGATCCCGATCGCCTGCGCCACCCGCTGGTAAAAAGAAACGGCCAGTGGGCCGAGGTGGACTGGGACGAGGCCTTTGCCGCAGTGGAATCCGGGCTGGTTCCTCTGATGGACACCTACGGCCGTGACGCCGTGGGTGTGTACGCCGGCAATCCCTGCTCTCATACCCTGGCAGGTACGCTGTGCCTGAGGCCCCTGTTCAAGGCCCTGAGAAGCCGGAATATCTTCAGCGCCAGCACCGTGGATCAGATCCCCAAACACGTGTCCAGCGGCCTCATGTTCGGCCATCCGGGCACGATCCCTGTGCCCGACATCGACCGCAGCCATTTTCTGCTGATACTCGGGGCAGACCCACTCGCGTCCAACGGGTCGCTCGCCACGGCCCCAGACTGGCCAGGCCGGCTGCGCGCCATCAAGGAGCGGGGCGGCAAACTGGTGGTGGTGGATCCGCGCACCAGTCGGACCGCAAAGCTGGCCCACGAGCACCTCCCCATAAGGCCCGGAGGGGACCCGTTTCTGCTCATGGCCCTGGTTCGGATCCTGTTTGACGAGGATCGGGTCAGACTGGGACGTCTCTCCGAACACGTCATGGGTGTGGATGCGGTGCGCGACCTCTGCAAACCCTTTTCGCCCGAGGCCGTGGAGGGGCGCACCGGCATCGACGCCGCCACGGTGTACCGGACCGCAAGGGAACTCGCTTCGGCGCCCTCGGCCGCGGTGTATGGCCGCATGGGCACGAGCACGGTTCCATTCGGGGCCGTTACCAACTGGCTCGTGGATGTGCTTAACATTTTGACCGGCAATCTGGATCGGCCCGGAGGGGCCATGTTCCCCACACCCGCCCACATGCCGCGACGCGACCGCGCCGGTGGAAAAGGGTGGCGCCTGGGCCGATGGAAGAGCAGGGTCAAGGGTCTCCATGAGGTCATGGGCGAACTCCCGGTCTGCACCTTGTGCGACGAGATGGAGACCCCGGGTGAGGGCCAGGTTCGGGCCTTGATCACCGTGGCCTCCAATCCGGTGATCGCCCTCCCCAACTCGGCGCGAGTGGATCGGGCCCTGTCCAATCTGGACTTCATGGTGTCGGTGGATTTCTATGTCAATGCCTCCACGCGGCACGCCCATGTGATTCTGCCCCCCACCGGTCCTTTGTCTACGGCCCAGTACGATGTCGCGTTTTATAATCTGTCTGTGCGCAACATTGCCAACTACTCGCCCCCTGTCCTTCCCAGACCCGATGACGAAATGGACAAGTGGGAAATCCTCTATCGGCTGGCCATGGTTCTGAGCGGACACGGCGCCTCTGCCGGCGCCGAACAGATGGATGACGTGGTGATCAGCACGATGGTGGATGATCTGGCAGGGAGATCGGGTTCCCCTTTTTCTGGCAGGCGCACGGAGATATTGGACGCCTTGAAAGATTACAAGGGTCCGGATCGGATACTGGACTTGATGCTCCGGACAGGGGCCTATGGGGACGGCTTCGGTCTGAATCCCGACGGCCTGTCCCTCTCCAGGCTGAAAGAGCATCCGCACGGCATGGACCTGGGCCCCCTTGAGCCGAGGATTCCAGGGATATTGCGGACCCCTTCGGGCAGGATCGAACTGGCGCCTGGGCCCCTGGTACGGGATGTCGGGCGGCTGCGGGAGGCACTGAATCAATCAGAGGCGAGCGGCCTGGTGCTCGTGGGGCGCAGGCACCTTCGAACCAACAACTCATGGCTGGCCAATATCCCTTCCCTCGTATCCGGACGCCCCCGGTGCGTCCTCCATGTGCATCCGGACGACGCCTCGCGTCTCGGGCTGGAAGACGGCAGCATGGCGGAGGTGAAGAGCCGCGTGGACCGGATATCGGTCCCGGTAAAAGTCACGTTGGACATCCGTCCGGGCGTGGTCAGCCTCCCCCACGGGTGGGGTCACGACCTCCCCGGCGTGAGGATGGGGGTGGCCCGGGCCCACGGGGGATGGAACACCAATCTGCTCAGCGACGACGACCGGTTCGATCCGGTGTCCAATAATGCCGTGCTGAACGGGATTCCCGTGGAGGTGTCGCCTGCTCCTCCGGTGCTGTCCAAAAGGATGGCCGCCCCGAGGTCGATTCCTTCGCTGCCCTGATTCAGGTTCACGCCTGGATTCTGACCCTGACACTCCTGCTTCCATTGGCTTTAACCGTGCCGGCCTAGGCCGATGTGGTCCCGGCCATCCGGACACGGGTTTCAATACTATTACAGGAGCAGGTGAAATCATCCGGGATGTGTGGCAATGCAGCCCGATGGGATGCCGGTGCCGTAGGGGCGATGAGAATCCCCTGGTGAATCCGATTCATCAATTTGATCTTGACCTTTGAAAAACAAGTTTATTATGGCAATTTATCCCTCCTGCTGAAGCCGTTCTCCTTCGCTGAGACTTTTTTTTCAACTAAAGACATTATCGTTTTGGGAAACAGAGGGGTTTGGATCATGATAAATCGGCCCTTCCATTGGATACATTCTGCAATAATTTCAGATAGGGAGCTTTGTCCTGACCTTCGATCAAGAGGGATTGCTGATCACCCTGCAAGATATTGAGCGGGGGGCTTTGTACCGGTCCTATGGAGCCTGCTGGAAGGCCCTGGCATTGTGACGGAGATCGACACCCCTAAGCTCCCCGCAATGAAAGACCTGCCCCCTTTGATTCCACAGCAAAACGAGTAGACGCTATCCGTTTTTTGAGAAATCGGTATCAACATGCAAAAACGCGCCAGAATGGTGGTAACATCGACGATGATCGCTTTAGTGGTTATCAGTCAGTTTTTCTTTTGCTATGGAGAAAAGGCATTTTGCGCTACTCCTGCCGAAATCCAGGAATGGTTGGATGCCCACAACGCATACCGGGCCCTGCACGGCGTTTCCCCGGTCACATGGTCCGACACCCTGGCAGCTAGGGCTCAGGCATGGGCAGACGCCTGCCCAAGCGGTCATTCCAGCTCGGGATATGGCGAAAACATGGCCTTCGCAACCTATATCCTGGCTCCGACTGAGGTGGTAGCCCTCTGGTACTCTGAAGAGGCCCTTTACCCCTATGGCGAGCCGGCCTGGAATCCCGCATGGGGACATTTCACTCAGGTGGTCTGGAAGGGCAGTACATGTAACGTTGCAATAAAAATTCAAACAAAATCATGCCTGGAGGGTAACACTTTT
>CAYLJZ010000053.1:0-19993 GCA_964384085.1 uncultured Desulfobacteraceae bacterium | reverse complement strand
CGGCCTGTAGGCTCTCGCGCCACCGTTTCAGCGTGAAAATTGCTTCGATGAAATTCTCCCGGAGTACCGGATCATGGAGCCGGCCCTCCTCCTCGACCGGCAGCAGCGGGAAATGGGTCTTGAAGGCCCGGGCAAAGAGCCCAACCCCCCGCATGACCGGCATTCCATTTTCAGTGTAGACCTTAACCCGTTCCATGCCGCTGGAAGGCGACTTGCTCTTGAAGATAAAACCGCACAGATTCTCCTTTTCCAGCTCACGGACTCGCCGGTTCGACCAGTTAAGCATCCGTTCTGTCAGGTCCACCTTGGTTCGAACCGTGACCAGCCGCGGGGATTCCACCTCCCCCTCCAGCCTCATCGCCTCCCTCGGGACGCCAAGGCCGCACTCCACCTCCGGGCAGACCGGCACGAAGTCTACGTACGCTCCCAGGGTGTCCCGAATAAAATGATCCAGCTTGTGGCCCCCGTCAAAGCGAACGCTGTCGCCCATCAGACACTGACTCACACCCAATCTAATCCGTTCTTCCATACCAGCTTCCAATCCTCCATTACGTGCTGAGGTCCATGCTTCATCTATCCTACAAATTTAAATATAACCGATTGGCAGGACATGAGCAATAAAAGATGATTTGAGTTGTCTCATCTCCTTTATTCATCTGGTTTTTTATGGTATATGCCATCAAACGTAACGAACAGGAGACCAAACGTCATGGCAACAAACATGCTGGAGAAAATGAAATCGCTGGTGCGGGAACATGATACCTGTGTACTGGCCACGGTGTCTGAGGGGCGCCCTCACTGCTCCCTCATGGCCTATGCTGTGGATGATGCCTGCGGGGAGATCTACATGGTGACCCCTCGCACTACCAGAAAATACAAAAACCTGTTGAACAATCCTCATGTAAGCCTTCTCATTGACACGCGGGGGGAACATGCCGGGCAAAAAAGTCCTGAGTCAAAGGCGCTGACCGTTGAAGGAATGTTCCGGCCCATTCCGGATACCGAAAAGCGGCTTGCAGCAGAAGCCCGTCTCTCGGCGGCCCACCCCTACCTGAAGGTCTTTATAAGTAATCAGGACGCGGAGATATTTTCGGTAAAGGTTGTCTCCTTTTTGTTGCTGGAAGGGCTGTCGAAGGCATATTATGAAGAGGTGTGAGGAGGAAGGCACAAGGCGCAAGGCGTGAGGCGCAAGGCGGAAGGCAGAAGGCGTGAGGGGTGGGGGGATGACAATGCGTTTGGCAGGGTCTGTACCCGGTCTGAGGGTTAGAAGAGCGAATGATGCACCGGTTAATGGCGGGGGCCGGTTCGTTCTTTACTGGATGATCGCCAATCGGCGGGCTCGATGGAATTACAGCCTAGATCGCGCCATTGACTGGGCCAGAGAGCTTGATAAACCCCTCGTCGTACTGGAGGCCCTCCGCTGTGGATACCGATGGGCCAGCGACCGGTTGCATCATTTCATTCTTCGAGGGATGGCGGATAATGCAGAACGGTTCAAACGGGCTGCGGTCCTTTATTATCCGTACGTGGAACCTGCACCAGGCGAGGGCAAAGGGCTTCTGGAGACGCTGGCGCACGAGGCGTGCGTGGTGGTAACCGACGACTTTCCTGCCTTCTTTATCCCCAAGATGATCGCTTCGGCATCCGCGAAAGCATTGGTGCTTGTGGAAGCGGTGGATGGCAACGGACTCCTTCCCATGCGGTCCTCAGACCGGGTTTTCCCCACAGCCTATGCCTTTCGGCGCTTCCTTCAGAAGACGCTTCTCCCATATCTGCCGGAACACCCCCGTCCCTTTCCTCTCAGAGGACTTCACCTGAGTCGGCTTGAGGCAATCCCTGATCGCATTCTGGAGAGATGGCCCCCGGCAGATTCTCTTATTCTGGGCGGCACGGAAAAGGCCCTGGCTCAAATTCCTGTGGACCACGAGGTCCGCACCATTCGGGGAGAAGGCGGGGCTGTGAAGGCCGAGGAAAGGCTTCGAAATTTTCTGAAAGAGAGACTTCCGATTTATGACAGTCAGCGAAATGCACCAGATGTCGAGGCGACCAGCGGGCTGTCCCCATACCTCCATTTCGGTCATATCGCGGCCCATCAAATATTCCACGAGATCATTCAAAAGGAAAACTGGTTTTTTGATCGCGTCTCACCCAGGGCAAACGGCAGCCGTTCGGGCTGGTGGGGGTTGAGCACACCGGCCGAGGCCTTTCTGGATCAGCTCATCACCTGGCGGGAACTGGGGTTCAACATGTGCTGGCAGAGGACGGATTACGACCGATATGAATCTCTCCCTTCCTGGGCGCTCGGTACCCTGGCCGACCACGAGACGGATGAGCGCCCCTGGCTCTATCCGCTGGAAACCCTCGAGTCGGCCGACACCCATGATCCCCTATGGAACGCCGCCCAGCGGCAACTGGTTCGCGAGGGACGCATTCACAACTACCTCCGCATGGTGTGGGGTAAAAAAATCCTTCAATGGAGCGCTCATCCCAGGGCAGCCCTCGACATCATGATCGAATTGAACAATCGGTACGCCTTAGACGGCCGGGACCCCAATTCCTATTCCGGTATCTTTTGGACCTTAGGCCGCTATGATCGACCCTGGGGACCGGAACGCCCCATATTCGGCAAAATCCGCTACATGAGTTCGAGGAACACGGCCCGAAAGTTCGACGTAAAGGGCTACCTTGAAAAATATTCAAGAGATGCCTGAGCGGCCCCGGCCTGCAATCATGGAAATCTTGCAATGCTTAAAAGGCTGTATCAGAGCCCGAAAGCAACTGGAAATGGTCCTTATTTCGACGTCTGCCTCTGTGCCGGTGTCCCGCGCGTGCCGGGTTATGAATGGTCCGCGAAGCGTTTCTGAAATGCCGTTCCCAGGCAGAGAACGGAAACGAGGTGGGTTTTTGATGTGTCCACATATGGCCCTTTCGATCGCGAATTTTCTCCATCGCAAATCGCAAATCGACAATCACAATTCCTATGAGGAGGACCTGGAATGAAGGTTTTCATAACGGGCGGTACCGGGTTTGTGGGAACGACCTTGACCAAGCATCTGATCGAGCAAGGTCACCAGGTAACCATTTTGACGCGAAAGGCCCCTTCGAAATCGAATCAGACAGGGGGGGAAGGGGGAGGCATCTCCTACCTGGAGGGAGATCCCACGCAGCCGGGGACATGGCAGAAGGATGTTTCGCAGCATGACATGATCGTCAACCTGGCCGGGGCCTCCATCTTTAGAAAATGGGACCGGAAGGCCAAGGAACTCATTCGGGACAGCCGGGTCCAGACGACGACGAACCTGGTGGATGCCCTGTCCAGGGGGGCAAAAAAGGGAGCGACCCTCCTCAGCACCTCCGCCGTTGGGTATTATGGCTTTCACAAAGACGAGGCACTGGACGAAGAAAGTCCGTCTGGCACTGATTTCCTGGCCTCAGTGACCCGTGAGTGGGAGGCGGCGGCGAGCCGGGCCGAGGAATTCGGCGCAAGGGTTGTCATCTGCCGGTTGGGGATAGTGCTGGGAAATCGCGGGGGCGCCCTTGGAGAGATGATCCCCCTGTTTCAAAAAGGGTTAGGAAGCCCTTTGGGGAGCGGCAATCAATGGGTTTCTTGGATTCATGAAAAGGATCTGTTGAATATATATTTTTTTCTAATGGCGACAAACAACGTCTCCGGTCCCATCAACTGCACGGCCCCTGACCCGGTCCGGAACAGGGATCTGACCTTGGCTTTAGGAAAGGCACTGGGAAGGCCGACCCTGCTTCCCGCTGTGCCCGGATTTGTCGTTAAAATGATAAAGGGAGAGTTTGGTTCTGTCCTGTTGGAGGGACAGCGCGTTTTTCCTAAAAAACTTTTAACCTATGGATTTCAATTTGACTTTCCCAATATAGAGATTGCGCTGGAGGATCTCGTACAGAGGATCTGAAACTTTTCGCCAGATCCGTGAAAAAAACCTTACCTGAACCGTTAAGTTAATGACATTACGTATTTACTATTGTCCCATTTGTTGATAGATAAGGCCCCAAAGGCGACGAATCGCTTTGACAGAATCCCTTCCATGCCTTATAAGGGTTTCTCCGATTTCAGGCCGTTTTTTTGAAGGGTTTTGGGCCTTCAGGTATCAGGAAGGTCATGGTGAAACCCGAGGCTGGGGTCTGATAGGCCACAGCGGTCTATTCACGAAACCGTAGCTGCGGGCAAGGCCTTCGTCGATTCGAGATACATTAGGTATCGGCGCATACGCACACAGAAAGAAAGGGCAAACAAAATGGCATCAAAAGGAAAAGAACAGAGATTAGATCAGAAGCATTACTGGAATGAGCAGTTGCAACAGCGACTTTCTCTATTGGCTGAGAAAGGACTTGACGCCGACGCGGCTTCCAGGGATACGACGGTCAGGAAATTGCGGGCCAAGATGAGAGAAACAGGGGGGCGGTTGAAGGCCATCGAAGGGAAAGAAAAGAAGGTTGAGGAGATGGCCAGGATCAAGGCAGAAAAGTTGGCTGCGCCGAAAAAAGAGAAATCCAGCAAGAAGAAGGTGGCCGAAGAGACGGCGGCCGAGAGTAAACGGCAGCAGAAAAAGAAGAAAAAGAAAGAAGGCCAGGGCACGGAATAGCATCGATCCACTATCACCCGATGGATGAATCAAAAGGGCATCCGGCATCCGGCCACCATGCGGGGCAGGGCTTCGGGGCTGAAGGGAAGCTTTCTGAACAGTTTTTCCTGAACCTGTCTGCAGAAAGAAAAATTCTCCTTGATGGCCCTGCTCAGTTTTTCCTCACCCCTGCTGTATCGTTCGATGATATAGGCAAGACGTTCACTCAGGCTCACGACCTGATCGTGTTTGACCCGTTTGTCGGCATAAAAGACGATCTCCTTTTCAGTGTAGCTACCGTTTAAGGCATAGTCTTTTAACCTTACGTGCTCTGCAACAATAGCGGCAATTTCGTCGAGATGGTTTTTCAGACAAATCTGTCTCCCTATCTCGGAATGGTCCTGACCTGATTGCAGGGAAGCGGTTTTCCCAATGTCGTGGAGGAGTGCACCGGCCGTGGTGAGTTCAAGAGAGATATCGATGTCGGCCTCTTGAAGATATTGGGCGATCAGTCGGGCCACCTTTGCTACGACCACGGAGTGTGCCCTGATATTATCCAACATTTGGTATGCATCCATGAGTTGATAACATTCTTGAATGGACGGGACCATTTCCTCACCTCTCCTTAGAGCTTTCGAACCATATCAGCCATTTTTTATTCTTTCAACTATAAACTGCCGGATAGAAGGGGCCGACAGATTGGATGATTTGCGGTTCCAACGGGATGTTGACAAAGGATTCTGTTTTGTTTAAGGTCACATGGTATTGTCGTCGCTGTAGCGCCTCGCTGCACTGATTTTCCTCTCGGCAGGGGCACTCAAACGGCGGCCGGGACACGCGTGCGACAGCATACCGGATTTGATCTTCGACCGGATGTGGGCCTGAAACGGAAACGGGCGAAAGCGACTTCACCTGTATGACGTGGGTTCATGCTGAATGTCGCCTGCAGGCTTGACAAAAACTGAAAGGGGGTGTCGGCCATTTCTGATTTTTCACAAAACAGCGGCAGAATAACCACGTTTCATATCCTTCGAGAGAATCGAAAGGAGCTGAAAGCCCAGTTGAGGCTCCATTCCAAGTGGAAGAAAACCGTGCTGGTGGTTCCACTTCTTGCCAGTGAGTATACCGATCCGGCCAATCATGCCACTTTCCAGCGGATAATCAGACAATTGAAAGATGTGAGGTATTTGTCAAAAATCATCTTCGGTCTGGATAAGGCTACCGAGGAAGAGGCCTTTGCGCTAAAGGACCTGATAGAGAGCCATGATATCAAAAACTATTTAATTCAGTGGAACGACGGTCCGGGCTTCAGCGGCATTTATCACAAGCTCAACGAGGCAGGGTTCAATATCAGTGAGCCAGGAAAAGGGAAAAACATGTTCCTGAGCTTCGGCATCGCCATCGCCCTGGGGGCCGAGTCCGTCGGTTTGATCGATGCCGACATCCGTACCTTCAGGCGGGCGCAACTGGATCGGCTCTTCTATCCGGTTGTAGTCCTGAATTACGACTTTTCCAAGGCCTTTTACGCCCGCATCATGGACAACCGATTATATGGACGGGTCAAGCGGCTTCTCCTGGACCCCCTTCTTATCGCCCTCAAACGGAAATTCACCGAGACCCAGGAGCAGAAAATGCTGAGCCTGATCCAGTTTCTATTGGACTTCAATTATCAGCTCTCCGGGGAAGTGGCGTTTCATGTGGATCTCCTAAAGCGGATGCGGTTTGCCACCAACTGGGGCGTGGAGATTTTCACCCTGATCGAGGTTTATCGAAAGGCCTCCGCTCCAGCCCAGGTGATGTTTACCAAAGAGCCCTTCGACCACAAGCATCAGGATGCCTCGCCCGAAGATCGAAGCAAGGGCCTTAACCGAATGGCAATCGATATCGTCACCACCCTGATGAACGCGCTTGTTATCGAAGAGGGTCTCGAGATATCCGAGACCTTTTTCAGAGATATGGCAGTCACGTACCAGGCGGTAGCCGAGGAACAGGTGAAAAAATATTCGGATGATTCAGGATTCAGCAATTTGGACTACGATCGGGACGGGGAAGAACATCTGATCAAACATGTCTTTCGAAATTCCGTCCTTCAGGCCGGTGAGATGCTCACTTCTCCCTACCGGATGACGGAAAGGTTCCTGAGATTCGTCCATACGCATCCCGAGTTTAAACCATTTTTGGACAACGGCCTGGCAAACACCATTTTGGAGGTAGAGAACAAAACGGAGCAGTGGGTCTTTGAAACGCCTCAGACCGTCTCGTGGGAACGGGTATCCAATAAGCTGCCCGGAATTTTTTATGATCTGATTGAAGTCGTCGAAAGTGAAAAAAGACGTTTTTCCTGATGGCCGAACAGGGCCTTCGGCTGATGAATCTTGCACCTCGACGGGATCGAACTCTCCTTTTTATATTGTATTCACCGACTTGGACGGTACACTCCTGGATCATGACACCTACGGATGGGAGGCGGCCATTCCGGCCCTTGAAAAATGTGGAAATAAGGGAATACCCGTTGTCATTGTCTCCAGCAAGACCCGGTTCGAAATAGATTTACTGCGAAAGAGGTTGTGCCTTAGGGCGCCCTTTATTTCAGAGAACGGGGGGGGCATATTTTTTCCAAAAGAGGCATTCCCCGACCCTCCCCATGGGTCTGTTTCCGCTGACAATCCAGAAGGGGTTGGGGGATCGTCCAAAGGGTTTGCCGCGGGCGAAGAGATGGGCTTGTGGAAAATATCTCTCGGTGTTCCCTATGCCCGGCTGGTCCAGGCCCTTGAGGATATCCGCCATGAACTGCACTGGGACATCAGAGGATTTTCAGATATGGCCCTTGATGAGATAACGCGTCTGACAGGCCTTGACAGCAGTGATGCCCGGTTCGCCGCCATGCGTGAGTACGATGAGCCATTCATCATAAAGGGGAAGGAACCTGGGGATCTTTCTCCACTTTACCGGGCTGCAGAAAAAAAGGGACTTCTGATCACATCGGGTGGACGGTTCTACCATCTTCAGGGAAAAACCGATAAGGCACAGGCAATGGACCGCGTCACGGCGTGGTACAGGGCTCGCCACAAGGATGTCGTCGTGATCGCCCTTGGGGACAGCCCCAACGATTTTGCCATGCTTGAGCGGGCGGATATTCCCGTGTTGATCCGTTCCCGAGGGACGTTTTCAGACCTGGAACGTCGAATCCCAGGGCTCAGGATTTCCACTGAATTCGGTCCGGCCGGGTGGAATTCAGCCGTACTGAGCATCGTGAGCCAGGATAGAGAGAAAGACCATGGATGAACACGTTGAAAGAGAGGTGAATCCGCAAAACATCAAAAAGGCTGATCTGGTGGTCTGTATCCCTTCCTATAACGAGGCCGACGCCATCAGCTATCCCGTTACACAGGCAGATATGGGATTAGATCACTATTTCAGTCAGATGGATACGGTCATCATCAATTGCGACAACAATTCTCCTGACAACACCCGTCAGGCATTTCTGAATACCCGGACCAAAACGCCCAAGATCTATCTTTCCACAGGGCCTGGAATCAAGGGAAAAGGGAATAATTTCAGGAATCTATTTGAAAAGGTGGTTGAACTGAATGCCAGGGCGGTGGTAGTGGTTGACGCAGACCTAAAGAGCATTACGCCCGAGTGGGTCAAACATCTGGGTAATCCCATTTTCCAGGGATTTTCCTATGTGGCGCCCTTGTACGTCCGGCATAAATATGACGGCACCATCACGAACGGGATCGCGTATCCGATGACACGGGCCCTGTATGGACGCCGGGTCCGGCAGCCGATCGGCGGCGACTTCGGCTTCAGTGGGAAACTGGCCCAGGTATATCTGGACAGTGCGTCGTGGAATGAGTCTGTTGCCAATTTCGGGATAGATATCTGGATGACCACTCTGGCTATCAATCAAAAGGTTCAGATATGCCAGGCGTTTTTGGGACGCCCCAAGATTCACCGGACCAAGGATCCGGGGTCTGATCTAGGTCCTATGTTCAGGCAGGTGGTAGGCACCATCTTCTGCTTAATGAAGGAATTTGACGCGTTCTGGACAAAGGTCAAATACAGCCGGCCCACGGCCATATTCGGATTTGGTCTTGGCGAGGTGGAGATGCCTCCCAAGGTGGATGTGGACACCGACAATCTCCTTCATCAGTTTCACGAAGGCTTTGAGAGATTCAGCCCTGTATGGGAGGAGGTGCTTACCACCGATGTATACCGAAAGCTGAAAGAGATCGGGGGACTTAAGGAGGCAGAGTTTAATTTCCCTACGGATCTGTGGGCCAGAGTACTCTTTGATACCGCGGTTTCATTCGGAATAGCGCACATTGAACCCGATGAAATTATGGATTCCCTGGTACCCCTCTATTTCGGAAGGACCCTCTCCTTTGTAAAACGAACCCGTAAGATGTCGATTAAACAGGCCGAACAGGCCATTGAAAACGACTGTGAGACCTTTGAAATGACCAAACCCTATCTCCTTCAGCGGTGGAAGAATAGGGAGACGAAAAATTGAGGAAGTGAGGAACTGCACCAACAAAATTTTATCACACAAAGCCACAAAGACCACAGAGAAACATGATTAGAGAAAACGTTTTGCAAGAAAACCTCCGTGCCTCTGTGTCTCCGTGTGAGTCCCATTAAGGAGACGTTTATGCCAAAACGCGATGATATCAAACGAGTGATGATTATCAGTTCAGGGCCGATCATTATCGGGCAGGCCTGCGAGTTTGACTACTCGGGGACCCAGGCCTGCAAGGCCTTGCGAAAACTGGGCTACGAGATTGTCCTGGCCAATTCCAACCCGGCAACCATCATGACCGATCCAGGAATGGCTGAGGCCACCTATATCGAACCGCTCAATCTGCAGGTCATGGAGGAAATCATCGAAAAGGAAAGGCCCGATGCCCTCCTTCCCAATCTCGGCGGTCAGTCAGGACTGAACCTCGCCTCGGAACTGGCTCGAACCGGGGTTCTGGAAAAATACAACGTCAAGATCATCGGTGTGGAAGTGGATGCCATCAAGCGGGGAGAAGACCGGATCGCGTTTAAGGAGACCATGGAGCGACTGGGGATCGACATGCCCAAGAGCGAGCCCGCCTACACTGTCGAGGAGTCTGAACGGATCGCGGATGAACTGGGCTATCCGGTGGTGATTCGGCCTGCGTATACCATGGGCGGGACCGGGGGCGGTTTGGTTTACAATGTCGAGGAATTAAGGATCATCGCGAGCAGGGGGATCTCCGCAAGCCTCGTGGGTCAGATCCTGGTAGAGGAGTCGGTCCTGGGATGGGAGGAACTCGAACTCGAAGTGGTTCGGGATGCGAAAAACCAGATGATCACGGTCTGCTTTATTGAAAACGTAGATGCCATGGGGGTCCATACGGGCGATTCCTACTGCACGGCCCCCATGTTGACCATTGACCCTGAACTCCAGAAAAAGCTTCAGAAATACTCCTATGACATTGTCGAGGCCATCAAGGTCATTGGCGGCACCAATATCCAGTTCGCCCATGACCCGAAGACCGGACGGGTGGTGGTGATCGAGATCAATCCTCGAACATCCCGGTCCTCAGCCCTGGCCTCAAAGGCGACCGGATTTCCCATTGCCCTCATCTCCGCCATGCTGGCCGGAGGCATGACGCTGGATGAGATCCCCTACTGGAGGGAAGGGACACTGGATAAGTACACCCCCTGGGGAGACTACGTGGTGGTTAAGTTTGCCCGGTGGGCCTTTGAGAAGTTCGAGGGGAGCATGGACCGATTGGGGACCCAGATGCGTGCAGTGGGCGAGGTCATGAGCATCGGCAAGACCTATAAGGAGGCCTTCCAGAAGGCCATTCGATCCCTGGAAAACGGACGATACGGTCTTGGGTTTGCAAAGGACTTTCATGAAAAATCTCTGGATGACCTCCTCGATCTGCTGGCCGAACCGTCCAGTGAGCGGCAGTTCATCATGTATGAGGCCATTCGAAAGGGGGCCGACATCGATACCCTTCACGCCAGGACCCATATCAAGCGCTGGTTTATCGAACAGATGAAAGAACTGGTGGATCTGGAGGAAAAGGTCCTGAAACACAAGGGACGCATACCCCCCGATGATCTGCTCGCCCAGGCCAAAAGGGATGGATTTTCAGACCGGTATTTATCACAGATCCTTCAAATCCCCGAAAAGGAGATCCGGAACAGGCGCAAGGGCCTCGGGGTGGTGGAGGGATGGGAGCCGGTCCCGGTGAGCGGCGTCGAAAATGCGGCTTATTATTTTTCCACCTACAACGCCCCGGATCAGGTGGGTTCCAGCGACCGGCGGAAGGTCATGGTTTTGGGCGGCGGTCCCAACCGGATCGGTCAGGGGATCGAGTTCGATTACTGCTGCGTGCATGCAGCCTTCGCCCTGCGGGACGAGGGGGTTGAGTCGATCATGGTCAACTGCAACCCCGAGACCGTCTCGACCGACTACGATACCTCGGACAAACTCTACTTCGAGCCTTTGACCGTAGAAGATGTCCTGAGCATCTATGAAAAGGAAAGGCCCGAAGGGGTCATTGTCCAGTTCGGGGGGCAGACGCCCCTCAATATAGCGAAGGAACTGGCCGAGGCAGGTGTGAATATTATCGGCACATCGCCCGAGGCTATCGATCTTGCCGAGGACCGGGACCGGTTTCGCCTGAAGATGCGGAAACTGGGTATTCCCCAGCCGGAATCCGGCATGGCCAGCACCCTGGAGGAGGCCCTGAAGATCGCCGAGAGGATCGGATATCCGCTGATGGTCAGACCTTCGTATGTATTGGGGGGCCGCGCCATGGAGGTGATCCACGATGATGAAATGCTGCGACACTATGTAGCCGCGGCCGTGGATGTGAGCCCGGAGCGGCCTATCCTGATCGACAAGTTCCTTGAAAATGCCATCGAGGCCGAGGCGGACGCCATATCGGATGGGACCGATGCCTTTGTCCCCGCAGTGATGGAGCATATCGAGCTGGCCGGAGTCCATTCGGGCGATTCGGCCTGCGTGATACCACCCATCAGCATCCCCGCCAAACATCTCGACACCATTTATGAGTATACCCGGAAGATTGCCATCGAACTCAAGGTCATCGGGTTGATGAATATCCAGTACGCCATAGCGAATGATACGGTCTATATTCTCGAGGCCAACCCCCGCGCATCCCGAACAGTTCCCCTGGTCTCGAAGGTGTGCAATATATCCATGGCCCGAATCGCGACCCAGTTGATGCTGGGGAAGAAGCTGGGAGACCTCGATATTCGGCCCAGAAATATTCCCCATTTCGGGGTCAAAGAGGCCGTATTCCCGTTTAACATGTTTCCCGAAGTAGACCCCCTCCTGGGTCCGGAAATGCGGTCTACCGGCGAGGTCCTGGGAATGGCAGACTCCTTCGGACTGGCATACTTCAAGGCCCAGGAGGCGACCCAGTTGACCCTTCCGTCTGAAGGAACGGTCCTGATAACGGTTTCCGAGGCGGACCGACCGGCGGTCCTGGAGGTGGCAAGGCAATTCAGCAGACTGGGCTTCAAGATCAAGGCCACCAATGGGACCCACAAATTTTTGACTGAATGCGGTATCGATTCCAGCAGCATTCTGAAGATGCATGAAGGCCGGCCCAATATCGTGGACGGGATCAAGAACAATGAGATCCAACTGGTCGTCAACACGCCCAGCGGCAAGTTGAGCAAGCATGACGACTCCTACATACGGAAGGCAGCCATCAAATACAAGGTCCCCTACATTACGACCATTGCGGCCGCCCTGGCCGCTACGCGGGGCATTGCAAAGGTCCGAGAGGGCCATGGTGGGGTAAAGTCGCTTCAAAACTACCACCTGGATATTCGATAGGGGGGATCAGAATGGACGGTATTGTTGGACTCTATGGCCTCGATGATCATGAACTGGTGACCAAGGCCTTTTTTGCCACCGGCGCCTGTCAGCACCGGGGAAAGGCCAGCACCGGTCTGGCGGTGGCCAATGGAAGAGGGATTCACATTCATAAAGGTCTGGGGCGAATCGCCGAGGTGATCGATTATCATATCATTCGAACATTCCAGCACCTGGAGCCGGTGGCCGCCATCGGAAATATCGGTTACACCAAACGCAGAATCCCTGAAAAGATGAATGTTGAGCCCATCGAGATTCACCCCAAAAGGAATTCGCCGCTTACTGTGGTTCTGACCATGGACGGGTATCTCCTGAAAGAGGATGATATCAAGGCGGAGCTGGAACCGGACTACCGGTTTGAGACCAACAATAAAACAGAGATCGTCGGCGCACTCCTCCACAAATATCTGTCCCAGGAAGGGATCGGGTTCGAGGCCGGCAGAAAGTTGGTGGATCGAATAGATGGAAGGGGAACCTTCGCCCTGACGGCCCTGATCCATGATGGGAAAGAGGCTTCTCTGGTGGCCTTGAATGATGATAAGGCATTTGAGCCCTTCTGCTATGCCCTCATCGATGGCACCTTTGTCGTATGTTCTGAATCATGCTCCCACAGACGGCTGGGAGGGACCACCGCAAGAGAATATGATGGTGCGGAGATGACCATCTGTTCACCCAGAGGGATCGAAACAAAGAGACTGGTAGAGAGAGACATGATGCCCGACATTTTTCAGGCAGTCTATTTCGGTAACGTGGCCTCGCTCTTCAGGGGAAAGGAGATATTTCAGATCCGAAGGGAACTGGGGGTGGAGCTGACCCGGCATTACCCGTTATCGAGGGCAGATGTGGTCATTCCCAATCCCGAATCTGGCTGGGGGGTCAGCGTGGGCATTGCGGAAGGTCTGAAAAAGAATCTGTACCCTGCCCTCATCAAGCTCCCTCAGGCCGTCCGCACCTTTCAAGAGGGGGTGCGAATGGCCAGAACCCAGGAGGTGGGGCTGAAATTCGGCGGCGTGGATTCCCTGCTGAAGGGAAAGAACATCGCCATGGGAGACGACAGCATCGTCAGAGGGACGGTGAGCGAGGGAGGGTCTGTCTGGGTGGCCTATAATGCCGGCGCCAAATTTCTCGAGTTCTGGGTATCCTACGGACCCATGTTTTTCCCTTCTTTCAAGGAGTGGCACCGAGGCATCGAGTGCCTTCAGGAACTGGCTGTTCAGAGGGCATTTATGGGAGGCAATCCATATGACAAGACCCTCGATGAGGTCAATGCCGCCGTGGCAAGACTTATCGGCGTCGATGAGGTCAAATACAACGTGATCGAAAGGGTTCGAAAGGTGACGGGCGACGGTTCTTTCCAGGCCATGGACGCAAGCTACCCGATTGTGGAGGCATTCTGGCCTGACTGGCTCAAAAAAGAGGTGGAGACGTTTCATCGTTACAGGGGCAACCTGCGTGAGACGTGATGCTGGTTGACGTAACTATTTGGTTTTCAGTCAACTCTAATTTTGCGGGCCATGTGGGAGCGGCTTTCAGCCGCGAAAAGTCGTGACAAGATGCCACTCACACAGAATGTTGACACCGTGTCTGCCTTACAATGAGAATTGCTTTGACTGGTCAGAGGTCAGGCATCAGATGAGACTTCCAGCAGCCAGCGCCGAGCTGAAAGCTTTAAGCTGAAGGTTGAAGGCCGAAAGGAACCAGAATCCCGTATTAAGTAGTGAGCATCCAGCATGAAACTCATCTTCGACAGGACTACCGCCGGGTTTTACGAATCGTGGCGTCGGTCGTCACAGAATCGAACCATCGAAAGATCGATGACATCGGTCATTCGGTCCGTCCTCGACCCCATACCCGGAGAAAGGCTCCTTGACATCGGTTGCGGCGACGGTAACCATCTTCTTCTGTTCAACAAACTGGGGCTGAATGTCACTGGTGTTGATGCCTCCGGTGACATGGTGGAGGCTGCCAGGTCCCGGTTGGGAGCTCGATCTGACGTAAGGCTGGGACTGGCTGAGGACCTCCCTTTTGACGATAATGAGTTTGATCTTGCGGTCCTTATCCATACGCTGGAGTTCTTAGACAACCCTCTCGCGGCATTGCGGGAGGCCGGAAGAGTCGCCCGAAGAAAGGTGTTCGTCGGTGTCCTGAACAGCATTTCGTGGAATGGCATTCTGAAGAGATTCCAGGGGTATTTTGGCGATCCTCTTTTTGGCCAGGCCACTTTTTATAACCTCTGGCAGATCAAATCCCTTCTCCGGTTGGCATACGGCGATGTACCTGTTTCATGGGAAAGCATTCGGATTGTCCCTTCATTTTTGGAAGAGATGATCCCTTTTGGAAAGGACATCGTGAATGGAAGGCATTCTCCCTTCGGGTTTTTCCTGGGACTTGCGGCTACCATGGTCTATCGGGTTCATACCGACAGCCTCCCGCTTAAGGTCAGGCTAAAGACGGCGGGGCAGTCCCTATTCCCGGCAAGGCCTATCGAAGACCCAAGGGTGCAGCAACGGAGGGCATAGAGATGAAAGAAGCCTTGCTCTATGAAAAACTGGAGGGAGAAAAGGTCCGATGTCGGTTGTGCAATCACAGGTGCCTGATCAAGAGTGGAGCCAGGGGCATCTGCGGAGTGAGGGAAAATCGCGTCGGGACTCTCATTAGCCTGGTTTACAGGAAGATCATTGCCCGGCATTGCGACCCGATTGAAAAAAAGCCCCTCTTTCACTTCCTTCCGGGCACGAGCTCTTATTCCATTGCCACGGTCGGGTGCAATTTCAGATGCACCTTCTGCCAGAACTCAGACATCTCCCAGATGCCGTCGGACCGAAACCGGATCATGGGTGAGGATATGACCCCGGAAGAGATCATCGGACTGGCCCTGACTTGCCGGGCTGCATCCATCTCTTACACCTATACCGAACCGACCATCTTTTTTGAGACCGCCATCGAGACGGCGAAGTCCGCAAGTGAACGGGGCCTGAAAAATGTGTTTGTTTCCAACGGCTACATGACCAGGGATTGCCTTGAGGCAATCCATCCACATCTCCACGCTGCAAATGTGGATCTTAAGGCATTCACTGACAGGTTCTACAAGGAGCAGTGCGGCGCCAGGCTGCAACCTGTCCTCAAGACAATAGCGGCGATGCACGAGATGGGGATGTGGCTGGAGGTGACCACGCTGCTCATCCCCGGACTCAACGATTCGCACGATGAACTCAAGGAATTGGCCCGGTTTCTGGTGGGCATCGATCCCGGCATCCCCTGGCATATCAGCCGGTTTCACCCCACCTACCGTCTTCTCGACCGTCCTGTGACGCCGATCGAGACCATTCGACGGGCCAGGGACCTGGGGTATGAGGCCGGATTGCACTATGTTTACACTGGAAATATTCCGGGGGATGAGGGTGAAAACACCTTTTGTCACCTCTGTAAGGCCCCCCTGATTGATCGCAGGGGATTTCAGGTGAGCCGGAACCGGATAACGGATGGTCGGTGTCCCGAATGCGGCGCCGCTGTGCCGGGCATCTGGCGGTAGCGCAATTCAACTCCCGTAAAACGCAGATTGATTTTCCAGTGGCGCAGTGATAGGGTCAAGATTCTGAGGAGGGCTTCAACGGTTCTTCTCACCGCCCCCGCTGAATCGATCAATTGGCCTTCTTCTGTTCAGCGGGGGTTTGATACGCTTAATGACTTTAACCGCTTTTTTTAATAACAACTTGCAGGGAGTGCGGGGCGCCAAGCGTCTCTTAACCTCTGAACCCTGAACGTTGAACCCTGAACCCCTCTGGGAGATTCGGAATGAAAAAAGAAGACGAACTTGCCCTCAAGGTCACGAAGGAGATTGTGATCAAATTCATCGAGGTGGGACGCTTGACCGTCAACTCATTTGATGAGGTATGGGAAAATATCTACCGATCGGTAACGCGCACTCTGAAAGAGACTGACCCCGCCGATTAATATCTCACCTCCACGAGAAACAGCCCCTGAGGAGGGGCCTTGACCCCGGCCAATCGCCGGTCTTTCAAGGAGATGATCTCCGTGAAACGCTGAATACCCATCTTCCCCAGGCCCGCTTCGACTACCGTTCCCACGATATTTCGCACCATATGTCTCAAAAAACCGTCCGCCTCGATCACAATCCGCAGTCGCCCATTTTCAAGGCCATGGAGCTCCGAGGTTAGGATCGTTCTGACCGGGTCCGTGTTGTTGCTCCCCGACGACCGGAATGAAGAAAAGTCGTGTGAGCCTCGCAGGTGAGAGAGACAGGCCGCTATCGCTTCCACGTCAAGGGGAGGCCTGACTTGCCACAGGAAATTGCGATCGAAGATATCAGGGGTGTCGCTGTTCAATATCCGGTATTCATAGATCTTGCTCTTGGCGCTGTATCGGGAATGAAAATCCATCGGGACATAGGCGGCATCTTTGACGTAGATGTCGTCAGGAAGGAGGGAGTTGAGACCTTTCTGCAATGAATGGGGCGGCAGGGTGGATCGGGCGACAAAATTACAGACCTGATTGAAGGCATGAACCCCTGCATCGGTCCTTCCAGAGGCCATAAGACTGACAGATTCCCCGGTCATCACTCGAATCTGTTTTTCCATTACCTCCTGAATGGTCATCGCATTTTTCTGGCGTTGCCACCCATGGTATCGAGTCCCATCGTAGGCCACGATGAGCCTGATGTTTTTCTGATCCATAATGCCAACAGAAAGGGGAACCCGAGATGGATTCCCCCCTTGTCTTTCCCGCAGAAATGAACGGATATTAACGCTTGGAATACTGGAACCGGGCCCTTGCACCGGGCTGGCCGTATTTTTTCCGCTCCTTGATTCTGGAGTCTCTGGTCAGAAATCCCGCCCTTTTGAGGACTTCTCTCAGTCCTGAATCCAAATCGACCAGGGCCCTGCTGATACCGTGTCGTATGGCCCCGGCCTGTCCGGAAGGGCCACCGCCGTTCACGTTGATAGAAAAATTGAATTTACTCAGGAGATCAGTGAGAACAAGGGGTTCCAAGACAGTGGCCCTGTCCGCTTCCCGATCCAGGTACTGGTCAACAGGCCTTTTGTTGATGGTTATCTCGCCCGTTCCCGGTTTCATCCAGATTCTGGCGACGGCTGTCTTTCTTTTGCCTGTAGCGTGAATTAGTCCCTCTGCCATTTAAATCTCCAATGCCTCCAATTGTTGAGCCTGATGTGGGTGTTCTGATCCGGCATATATCTTCAGTTTTTTCAATTGACGTCGTCCCAGGCTGTTTTTGGGGAGCATGCCCCTCACAGCGAACCGCAAGACATCCTCCGGTTTCTTTTCAAGAAGCTTCCTGGCCGAAATCTGTTTCAGACCGCCTAAATAACCGCTGTGCCGGTAATAGATCTTATTGCTCCATTTTTTTCCGGTGAGTGCAACCTTGTCCGCGTTGACGACAACCACAAAGTCACCGGTGTCGGCGTGTGGCGTAAAAATAGCCTTATGTTTTCCTCTCAGGCGCACCGCGATCTGGACCGCAAGCTTTCCCAAAATCTTGCTTTCAGCGTCTACCAGAAACCATTTTTTCTGGACTTCCTGTTCTTTGGCAACAAATGTCTTCATAATATGCATCCTGTCTTTCAAGAAATAAAAAAAGATTTTTAATTTAATTTTATCCGCTTGTCAAGCCATTTCTAAAAAAATCTATTGACAACGGATGACGGTCCTGATAAAAACCACCATTCGAGATGGCGCCCGTAGCTCAGTTGGATAGAGCGCCGGGCTTCGAACCCGTAGGTCGCAGGTTCGAGTCCTGCCGGGCGCGCCATTTATATTGATATCGTCAGAATCATCCGGGCCTGTAGCTCAGTTGGTAGAGCAGTTGACTCTTAATCAATTGGTCGAGTGTTCGAGTCACTCCAGGCCCACCAGCAACATCAAGGGGTTACGTCATGCGGCGTATAACCCCTTTTTCTTTGAGAACCCAATATATGGTACACTATCCGCAAAAAATTTTGGCTTAAGCTACTTCCTGTGGCGGCCGAAATGTGATTTTTATTCGCCAAATCCTACCATTAACCCTAAAAATGCCAGTAATTTCCGGTTAGCTTTTTGCATGCGGGCACATTGAAAAATATTTAAAAATCAGATAGTTGAGTTCATTTTCTTCTTGACATTTCGATTAGGGTGTGCGGCGAGAATTTGTAATCTTTCATGATATCAGGAGGTTATGAAATATTCCACACAATCGATCCCCGAAACAATGCAGACCCAACATCTTTCAACCAATTGTGCCAGCCGATCGAAAGCGCCGTTATCGGAATGCCCCCGTTGAAGGCACGAGGATTCAGGCCCCTAAAAATGACGTTTGAAGATCAACTCAAAGCTCTCATCTTTTTCCACTGGACGAGCATGTTTCTGCCCAACATCTCCTTCAGGTCCTTGAAGAAAATGATTTTGCCCGGATGATCTCGTTGGAATCGACGGTTCCCTGATGGATGCATGCCTCTCAATGTATTGGGCCGATTACAGAAAGGGCTCGAAAAAGGCCAAGGTCCATTCCAGTCGCAATGGCGCTGGGCGCCCTTTTGTTAACATGATCCTTTCCCCGGGGCAAACTGGCGTTACGGACCGTGGATACCAGGCCCATGATCGATTTGGTCAGTGGGAAGAAGAGAGGAAACATTTTGTCAGCCGCATTAAAGCCGCTACCAAGAAAACGGTATTGAAAACCAATGAAATCGATCCGGACAGCAACATATTCTACGACACCATTGTGTTGCTGGTACATCAGCAGCCAGCCATCCGCTAAAATCACCCAAAAACAGCCTTGAGATACAACCTCACATGGCGATAAGGTGAAAAGTGCACTTCCTCATCTTTATTAAAAAGGAGGGACATCATCTGTTTCTCTGTCAGCAGGCTGGATGACGTCCCACATGCTCCGACCTGGGGAAAAAATCGGTTTTGCATTTTTAGAAGCCTTCCCACTGCCCCTTTGCCAACTATAACCGAGCCAAGAAAGGTCTGGACTCCATGGCCCCGCTAAATTGGAAAGTGGGCTGATTTCAATTTCTATCCAGCCTGCTATTGGGTATTCAAGAGAGCCATTATTCCAAGGAATATACTCCGCGACATCCAGGATGTTCAATCCTTTATGAATTGGAATTGTCCACGTCATCCAGAATGCTTCTTCATCGTGAACAGTCACTCCTACTGTAACTGGGTTAGGATTGAATGGGGATGCGGGATCTTTTTCCTGGGCCACCCAGATAACCAGTAAATTTTGGCTGGTTTTGTCCTGGATCTGGTAATGAAATATCATCCTTAAAAAGGATGCACCTTGTGTCGGAACTGAACTCCCTTCCAATAGATTCTTTCCTATCCACAAGGAATTTGCGGAGAATGCCTCAATATCTACAGAGTCTTCAGAAGTTCCAAAACGCTGCCTCGGATCTGCAAAACTGGAAGAATACTCCAATCGGGGAGCATTATAACTTACATTTCGCACCATTGAAGCATAATTTCCCGAATTACGTTGAATCAA
>CAYLJZ010000052.1:15403-20035 GCA_964384085.1 uncultured Desulfobacteraceae bacterium | reverse complement strand
AGAAATGAATTTACGGGCGTGTTGACCGGCAAGAGCCTCGGGTGGGGAGGAAGTCTGATTCGGCCGGAGGCCACCGGGTATGGCTGCGTCTATTTTGCATCGGAGATGTTAGCCACTCGAAATGAGACACTGAACGGGAAAATCTGCCTGGTCTCAGGATCGGGGAATGTGGCACAGTACACCGTGGAAAAGATTATCGAACTGGGCGGGAAGGTGGTAACCCTTTCCGATTCGTCCGGCTATATCTACGATGAGGCGGGTATCGACAGGGGCAAACTGGACTTTGTCATGAGGCTCAAAAACATCCGCCGCGGCAGGATCATGGAATATGTGGACAAGTACTCTGAAGCCGTGTACACGGAGGTGGATACGACCCTCGACTACAATCCGCTCTGGAACCACAAGGCCGACTGTGCCTTTCCCAGCGCCACCCAAAATGAAATCAATGGCAAGGACGCCCAAAACCTGGTGAACAACGGCGTGCAGATGGTGGCTGAGGGCTCCAACATGCCCTCCACCCCCGAGGCGATCGACGTGTATCTGGGCAACAAAATCCTCTACTCGCCCGGCAAGGCCTCCAATGCCGGCGGTGTGGCGGTTTCCGGCCTCGAAATGGCTCAGAACAGCATGCGGCTGAACTGGCCGCGAGAAGAGGTGGACAGCAGGCTCAGGATGATCATGAAGAACATCCACCAGAGCTGTATGGATGCGGCCGCGGAATACGGTCGTCCGGGCAACTACTTTGCAGGGGCGAATATCGTGGGGTTCGTCAGGGTGGTCAATGCCATGCTGGATCAGGGAGTGGTGTAAAAGATCCTCGAACGTTGCAGGTTTCTACCGCGCGGGCACATCTTCTTCAGAACTTGCCCGCGCGGCTTTCTTTCGAGAAAAAAATATTCATAACTGTTTAGCTTCTGATAGAAGCGATGACAACGGGCCTTTTAAAAACACACCTAACGTGTTACAAATATTCAAACGTCGGGCTATTTCCCGATTACATGATTGGCGATCACGGTCCTCTGAATCTCGGAGGTTCCCTCGTAGATGGTGAAGACCCTGGCGTCCCGGTAATACCTCTCCACTGGAAACTCCTGAATATAGCCATACCCGCCATGGACCTGAAGGGCCTTGTAGGCTACCTGGTTGGCCATCTCCGACGCAAAGACCTTGGCCATGGAAGCGGCGGCGGAGAAGTTCTCCCCCCGGTCCTTCATGGCAGCGGCATTAAATGTGAGGAGTCTGGCCGCTTCGATCTGGGTGGCCATGTCGGCAATCATCCATCGAATGCCCTGAAACTGCGCGATCGGTTTTCCGAACTGGACCCGCTCCCTGGCATAGTTTACGGCGGCATCCAGTGCTGCCTGCGCCAGGCCTACCGACTGGGAGGCAATGCCGATGCGGCCCCCATCCAGCGAGGCCATGGCAATACGGAACCCATCCCCTTCCTCTCCTACCAGATTTTCCGCCGGGACCCGGCAGTCCTCGAAGATCAGTTCCGCCGTGTCCGAGGCCCGCAGTCCCATCTTTTTCTCCTCCTTGCCGACGGAGAAACCAGGGGTCCCTTTTTCCACCACAAATGCGCTGATCCCTCGATGACGTTTCTCCCTGTCCGTATAGGCCGTCACCACCGTGACATCCGAATTCTTGCCCGTGGTAATGAACATTTTCGTACCGGTGATCACGTAACTGCCGCCGTCCCTGACCGCCCTCGACTTCTGACTGACGGGGTCCGAACCGGCGCCGGGTTCCGTCAAGGCAAAAGACCCAACCTTCTCGCCGGCAGCCAGGACCTTTAGATAGTTTTCTTTGAGATACTCCGATCCAAACAGATAAATGGGTCCACAGGCAACCGAGTTGTGCACAGACATGACCACGGCCGTGGAAGCACAGGCATAGGCAATTTCCTGCAGGGCCAGAGAATAACTGACCGTATCCACGCCGGCCCCGTTGTATTCGGGAGGCACATTCATGCCCATAAGACCCAACTCGCCCATTTTCCGAATATTTTCCCTCGGAAATTCACAGGTCAGGTCCCTTTCGGCAGCCGTGGGCAATATGGTATCCCGTGCAAAGTCCCTGACCATTGCCCGTATCATCCGCTGTTCTTCATTCAGTTGATAGGCCATGTCTCCCCTTCACGATCCCCCAATCCCTCAATCTCAAATTCCTCTATCCTCGAATCCCTAAATTCCTAAATTCGTCAATTCCACAATTCCCCAATTTCTCTACGGTGTATACAGCACCACCAGCAACTCCGCCTTTTCCGAACTGATGTTTCTGAGTTTATGGGCGATGGAGGAATTGAAGTGGAGACTCTGCCCGGGTTCCAGGATATTCTTGTTTTCCCCTACCATCACCTCTACCTTCCCTTTCAATACATACTGAAACTCCTCTCCCAGGTGCTGGTAACTGATGGATTTATGCTCCGATTTCGGGTCGATAAAAACCTTGAAGGCCTTCAGGTGCTTGTGCATGGCCTCTGGCGTGAGGGTCTCGTAGGTATAAGCCTCGGTTCGCTTTTTAAAGTCTTCATCGGACTTCTTTCCCGCCCGCTGTTTTTCCTCGGTAAGAAGTATGCTGGAGTCGATTTCAAGTGCTCTTGAGAGCTGCAAAATAACAGAAACCGGGGGAATCACCTCTCCTTTTTCAACCTGGGAGATAAAATTCGTAGACAGACCTGTCTCATTAGCCAGGTGCTTGAGGGTCAGTTTTTTTTCTCTCCGCAGCTTCGCGAGACGTTTCCCGATAGGCTGTCCCTTCTTTGCGCTCGGCATGGCGTTACCTCCTTTCTCATGCAAAAAGTAAACATCTCGCGCAAAGGCGCGAAGCTCACAAAGATACCGATAGCAGGGCCTGGATGAAACAGTATCCGGTATCCACTCATTTCTCGTCCCTCAGGATCCGGTACACCTTTATCATCCTCAGAATGAAGCCCAGAATGAGAGTGGCGCTGATGAGGATGATGAAATTTGATGCAAAAAAGGCCATGATAAAGGAATAGGGGTCTTTCAATTTATAGGCGGCGATCAGGACATGGATTCCAAAGGTCAGGAAGAAACAGCCTGCAAGAATAAGAAGAGATTGGCGAAGCCACCAGAACATGCGGTACATGGGCGTCATCCGGGGTCAGGGTTCAAGGCACAGCGGTCGTCATCGCTTGCTAAAATTGTAGGGCAATTCCGTTTCGATGGGTGGATCTGGCTTGAGGAAAGGCGGGTCAAAACCCGGTTGAAACCCCCATTTCAGCGGGACAGGATCGGAAGCACCAGGTCTTCACATGCCGTATAGGGATCCACCTTCCCTTCTACAATCGATTCCACGGCCTTGTCGAATTCGCCCGACTCGGTCAACCGACTCAGAACTTCCTCAATCAGCCGGGCCTTGATCATCTCTCCCAACTCCTGGCAGACCTTGTCTTTGCTCCCCCTGGAATGGAGTCCTTTGGTGGTCCCGGCAAGGTATGCTGCGTGTTGATCGACTGCCTCGAGAAATTCATCCACCCCCTTGTCAAACACCGCCTCGACCTTGAGTATGGGCGGCTTCCATCCCCCGGCCTCATACTTCTTCTGGTCCATCTCGATCATCAATCTCAGGTCGCTCATGGTCTTGTCCGAGCCTTCCCGGTCCGCCTTGTTGATCAGGAAGATATCCCCCACCTCGAGAATCCCGGCCTTGATCGCCTGAATATCGTCTCCCATCCCGGGGATCACCACGATAACAGTGGTATGGGCGCTCCGCACCACATCCACCTCATCCTGACCCACACCGACGGTCTCCACCAGGATATAGTCCTTGCCCATGGCGTCGAGGACATCAATAGCGCTTCGGGTAGACTGGGTCAGACCGCCAAAATGACCCCTCGTGGCCATTGACCGGATAAAAACGCCCGGGTCCATGCTGTGCCGCTGCATTCTCACACGGTCTCCAAGGATGGCGCCGCCGCTGAACGGACTGGTGGGGTCCACGGCAAGGACACCGACCGTCTTGTCCCGTTTCCTGAGGTGAGCGACAATCTGGTCGACCAGGGTGCTCTTGCCCACCCCGGGGGCGCCTGTAATACCGATGACATAGGCCTTTCCGGTATGCGGGTAGAGTTCCTTCAACACCTCGCGCACATGCGGCATACCGTCATCGATATCCCGAATCAGCCGTGCCACCGCCCTGACATCCCCGGCGATAACCTTTTCAGCTATAGTTGCCATAACGCCCTTTTCTTATGCCGGTGTGACATTTTCCTCAACCCACCTGACAATCTGGTCAAGGGGCGTTCCAGGCGTAAAGACCTCCCGCACCCCGGCCGCCTTCAGCTTTTTAATATCATCCTCTGGAATGATGCCCCCCCCGCACACGACAATATCCTCCGCTCCCCTCTCACGCAGGAGCTGGACCACGGCAGGGAAGAGATATTTGTGGGCCCCCGCCAGGCTCGACATTCCAATCATATCCACATCTTCCTGAATGGCGGCCTCCACAATCTCTTCGGGCGTCTGATGGAGACCCGTGTAAACCACCTCAAACCCGGCGTCCCGATACGCCCGTGCAATAATTCTGGCCCCCCGGTCATGACCGTCCAGGCCCGGTTTCGCCACCATCACCCTGACTTTTCTCTTTTGTTTCATCAATAATCCCTCA
>CAYLJZ010000052.1:0-15303 GCA_964384085.1 uncultured Desulfobacteraceae bacterium | reverse complement strand
CGGTTTCGCCACCATCACCCTGACTTTTCTCTTTTGTTTCATCAATAATCCCTCAATCCTATCCACAGATTTCGCAGATTCACGCAGATCTCATGGCCATCCTATCCAGTCGTCTATCGAACCATTCCAGCCCCCGGTTGCCGGCTAAGTGACTTAAGTGACAGAAAGGACTAAAAACGAAACCTGTTGCCGATTCGATGTTCGACGTTGGATGTTCGACGTTGGATGTTCATTTTTTTAATATATCCCCGGATCCCTGTACTCGCCGTAGACTTTCCTGTAAACGTCGCACACCTCCTGAAGGGTGGCGTGGGCCTTGACCGCCTCGATCAGGTCTTCCATGACATTTCGGTCGCCCGAGCAGGCCTCACCCACTCTTTCGAGACATGCCTTCACTCGGGAGTTGTCGCGCTCGTTCTTGATCCGGTTGGTCTTCTCCATCTGGAGGCTTTCCAACTCTTCATCGATCTCCATGACCTCCACCGGGATATCCTCTTCCGTGACGTATTTATTGACCCCTACCACGGTTTTCTCTTTTGCATCGATCTGTTTCTGGTAGCGGTAGGCGGCATCGGCGATCTCCTGCTGCGGATAGTTCCGCTCTATGGCCGCCAGCATGCCGCCCATGTTGTCGATCTTCTCGATAATCTCGAAGGCCTCTTCTTCCATACGGTTGGTGAGGGCCTCCACAAAATAGGACCCTCCCAGGGGGTCGATCGTATTGGCCACCCCTGATTCTTCAGCGATAATCTGCTGTGTCCTCAAGGCGATGGTCGCGGCCTCCTCGGTCGGGATGGCCAGGACCTCATCCAGTGAATTGGTGTGGAGCGACTGCGTGCCGCCCATCACTGCTGCCAATGCCTGAAGCGCCGTCCGGACCACGTTGTTGTAAGGTTGCTGGGCCGTGAGGGAACATCCTGCAGTCTGCGTGTGGAACCGCAGCCACCACGATCTCGGATCCTTTGCCTTGAACCGCTCTTTCATGATCTTTCCCCACATTCGCCTGGCGGCCCGGAACTTGGCAATCTCCTCAAAAAAATCGAGATGGGAATTGAAAAAGAAGGAAAACCTCGGCGCGAAATCATCCACGTCAAGTCCCCGCCTCATGGCCTCTTCGGTATAGGCGATGCCGTCCCCCAGGGTAAAGGCCAGCTCCTGCACCGCAGTGGAACCGGCCTCCCGGATATGATACCCGCTGATGCTGATGGTGTTCCATCTCGGGACCTCCTTGGTCCCGAACTCCACCGTATCCGTGATGATGCGGACAGACGGCACGGGCAGACACATGAAGGTCTTCTGGGCGATAAATTCCTTGAGCATGTCGTTCTGAATCGTGCCGCCGATGATTTTTCTGTCGATCCCCCGTTTTTCCGCCATGGCGATATACATGGCCCAGATCACCGAGGCAGGGGGATTGATGGTCATGGACGTGGTGATTCGGTCGATGGGAAGGCCGTCAAACAGGTCTTCCATATCCTTTAGGGTATCGATGGCTACCCCGCACTTGCCGCATTCCCCCCTGGCCTTGGGGGAATCGGTGTCATAGCCCATGAGGGTCGGCATATCGAAGGCCGTGGAAAGACCGGTCTGTCCCTGATTGACCAGGAGATGAAACCGCTTGTTCGTGTCGCTGGCGCTTCCCAGGCCGGCAAACATGCGCATGGTCCAGAGACGACCCCGGTACATGGAGGGCTGGACCCCGCGCGTAAAGGGGTAGTCGCCAGGGAACCCGATATCTCCCATGAAGTCCTGGCCTTTGATGTCCTCAGGGGTATAGAGCTGGCCGATTTCGCGGTCGGAAACCGTGGAAAACCGGGGGAGGCGTTCAGGTTTTGCCGCAAACACCGTCTCCAGTTCCTTCTCCCACCTCTCGTTTGCCTTCTTTATGTCGTCAAAAATCGTGTCATTAAAGGTCAAGGGCATAGGACACCCCCTTTGGATGGTTGATGGTTGATTGTCGATTGGCGATTGATTTCTCACACATGTATTTTAATCATCAACCGTCAATGGTCACTCCCTGATAAGGTTCTTCGCCACCACGATCCGCATGATCTCATTGGTCCCTTCATAGATCTGGCAGATTTTGGCGTCTCTCATATGCCGTTCCATCGGGTATTCCTTACAGTAGCCGTATCCCCCAAGGACCTGAACGCCTTCGATCGAGGCCCTCATGGCCGCATCCGATGCGTACATCTTGGCCATGGCAGCGGCCTTCTCATATGGCTTTTTGTGATCTTCCAGCCAGGCCGCGCGAAGGGTCAAAAGCTCCGCAGCATCCAGTTCCGTGGCCATGTCGGCCAGTTTCCACTGGATCGCTTGAAACGTGCTGATCGGTTTGCCAAACTGCTCCCTGGTCTTGGCATAGGCCACCGCCTCTTCCAAGACGGCCCTTCCGATCCCAATCGCCTGGGAGGCAATCCCGATTCGGCCCCCGTCGAGCGTGGTGAGCATCTGTTTGAACCCCTCGCCCTCTTTTCCGAGAAGGGCGTCCGCAGGCACCCTGGCATCCTCAAAGATCAGCTCCGCGGTCCCGGAGGCCAGGATGCCCAATTTGGCCTCCAGCCGTCCCACCTTGAAACCGGGGGTATTCTCCAGGTCCACCACAAAGGAAGAGATCCCCTTATACCCTTTTCCCTTGTCCGTGACGGCAGCGATAACACTGTAGGCGGAAACATTCCCATTGGTGATGAATTTCTTCTCGCCGTTGATCACCCATTCGTTTCCATCCCTCACAGCGGTTGTCCGCATGCCCGCAGGGTCCGAGCCTGCCCCCGCCTCGGTCAGCCCGTAGCACCCGATCTTTTCGCCCGAGGCACACGGATAGAGGTACTTTTTCTTCTGTTCATCCGTGCCGTAATGATTGACCGGAAAACAGTAAAGGGAGTTATTGACGGACATGATGACGCCGGTCGATGCACAGGCCTTGGATATCTCGATAAGGGCAAGGACATAACTGACGTAATCCATCCCTCCGCCCCCGAATTCCTCGGGCACGGCGATGCCCATCATTTTCAGTTCGCCCATCTGCCGAACGATTTCGGCGGGATGTTCATGCTTTTCATCCAGTTCGGCCGCCCGCGGTTTGATTTCGGTCTCGGCAAACCGGGCCGCCATATCCTTTACCATCTGCTGTTCTTCGGTCAATGCAAAATCCATATCAACTCAACCCTCCTTTGAACTCGGGTTTTCTCTTCTCCAAAAAGGCACTCATTCCCTCTTTGCCGTCAGGGCTCGCCATGCACAAAGCGAACTGATCGGATTCCACGGCGCACCCTGCACGCAGATCCAGGTTATAGCCCCGGTCGATGCAGCGCTTGGCCGCCATGAGCGAGAATCTCCCCTTGGATGCCATGACCCTGGCCGTTTTCAGGGTTTCTTCCCACAGGCTGTCCGCGGGAAAAACCTTGTTGACCAGACCGATCTCCCTGGCCTCCTGGGCGCTGATAATGGCCCCGGTCATACACAGTTCCTTGGCCATCCCCTTTCCCACCAGCCTTGGAAGGCGCTGGGTCCCGCCGGCCCCGGGAATAATCCCCAGATTGATCTCGGGCTGCCCAAACTTGGCGGTTTCGGAGGCATAAATGAAATCACACGCCATGGCGATTTCCGTCCCCGCGCCTAACGCAAATCCGTTGACACAGGCAATGACCGGCATGGGAAATCCTTCCAGACGAAATCCCAGATCGTGAAGGGCAACAGAGAATTCCCTCAATTGAAGCGGGGCCAAGTTGACCATCATAGAGATATCGGCCCCGGCCACAAAGGCCTTCTCCCCTGCACCCGTCAAAATCAGGACTCGAATGGACGGATTGCCCTCCACCTCGTCCAAGGCCTTCTGCACATCCCGGACCACATCTATGTTGACGGCATTCAGGGCCTTGGGCCGGTTGAACCGGATGATCGCCACATTCCCATCTGTCTCAAATATGATATTTTCGTAAGCCATTGTTCACCCCCGATATACACTGAATATCTTCGAAATCCCTCAATTTCCAGATCCCTCAATTCCCAAATTCTTAAATCCCTAATCCATTTCCAGGACCATGGCCATTCCCTGGCCGCCGCCGATGCAGAGAGAGGCCAACCCGAGATGCGATCCGGTTCGCAGCATATCGCCCAGTAGGGTCACTACAAGGCGGGCGCCTGAACATCCGATGGGATGACCGATGGAAATGCCGCTCCCCAGGCGATTGGTCTTTTCCATATCGCATTTCAGCTCGCGCACACACGCGATGGCCTGCGACGCAAAGGCCTCGTTCAGTTCGATGACGCCGAAATCGCCGATGGAAAGGTTCTCTTTTTTGAGGATCTTCCTGACCGCCGGGATCGGCCCCAGACCCATGTAGGCCGGATCGATGCCGGCGGATGAGAACGCACGAATCCGGGCAAGGGGTTTCAGACCCAGTTCCGCTGCCTTTGAGTCGGACATGAGAAGAAGGGCCGCGGCTGCATCGTTGATTCCGGATGCATTTCCAGCGGTTACCGTTCCGTTTTTCTTGAAGGCCGGTTTCAGCTTCGCCATCTTGTCCACACTGGTATCCATGGGCCGCTCGTCCGTATCGAAGACCACCGGGTCTCCTTTTCGCTGGGGGATAGGGACCGGCACGATTTCGTCCTTGAACAGGCCCTCTGCAATGGCCTTTCTGGCCCGCTGGTGGCTCAGTGCCCCCAGTTCATCCTGTTCCTGCCGCGAAATGCCGTACTTTTCGGCAATATTCTCGGCCGTAATCCCCATGTGGTAGCCATAAAAAATCTCGAACAGGCCATCCAGTATCATCAGATCCACCAGTTCGGCATTGTTCATCCGTGCGCCCCATCGTGCGGCCGGAAGGGCATATGGGATAAGGCTCATGTTTTCCATGCCCCCGGCCAGTATCACATCGGCCTCGCCGGAACGGATGGACTGGGCTGCCAGGGCAATAGACTTCATGCCCGAGGCGCATACCTTGTTCACCGTGAATGCGGCCGTCTCCTTGGAGATGCCGGCCCGAATCGTGGCCTGACGCGCCACATTCTGGCCCTGCCCCGCGCCCACGACATTGCCCATGATGACTTCGTCGATCTGAATGGGCTGAGCCGAGGCATCGTAGTCGTAGCCCTTCTTTTCCAGATCGATCATCCCGAGTCCTTTCAGGGCGTCGGGTTCGAACCCGGTCAGAGTGTCGGTTGCCGCCGGCTTCAGCTTCAATTTTTTGAGCGCTCCTTTTAAAACCAATGCCCCCAGATCGACAACCGGCGTTGACTTCAAGGTTCCCCCAAATGACCCCACGGGCGTCCTCACCCCAGAAACAATCACCACATCTTTCATCGTTTCGTCTCCTATTCCTTAAATTCCTTCCACAGATTACGCAGAGTTACGCAGATTATAGTACCGTCCCGCATGATGTTGCTGTTCAAGGGATAAAATCCTGACGGGTAAATTCCGTTTCCCCCCTTTGGGAGCTCAGGCATCAGCCATTTCGTATTTTCCGGAGTTTAGGCGTCAGCCTTTTATTCGGCGAATTGACCCGCTGAAGATCCTCCCCTCTATACGTCATTCCTCAAATGCCTGCTTATTGCTCGTTGTAGACGACCAGCGTTACGGCCTCGCCGCCTCCCAGGCAGAGGGAGGCCTCACCGATCTTTGCCCCGGTGTCTTTCATGGCATAGATGAGGGTGGTGAGGACACGGGCCCCGCTCGCGCCGATGGGATGACCGATGGCCACGGACCCCCCATGAATGTTGACCTTTTCAGGATCGATCCCCAGCTCCCGGTTGATGGCCACGGAAGAGGTGCTGAAGGCCTCATTGATCTCGTGAAGGTCTACATCCGCCACCTTGAGCCCGTCCTTGGCCAGGACCTTGGGGATGGACAGGATCGGCGCCACCAGGACATATTTCATATCGATGCCGGATGCACCCTGGGCTCCGATCCGGACCAGGGGTTTACATCCCAGTTGGTTGGCCTTCTCCCTCGACATCACCACGAGGGCCGATGCCCCGTCGCTGATCTTGGACGCGTTTCCCGCGGTCACCAAACCGCCCTTTTTGAATGCAGGCCGCAGGCTGGCCAATGCCTCCATTCTGGTTCTGGGTTTTCTCAACGGGATTTCGTCCACCTCGAATATCTTCGGGTCTCCCTTTCGTGAAGGGATCTCAACCGGGACGATTTCATCTTTGAATTTGCCCCCCTCGATGGCCTTCCACGCCTTTTCGTAGGATCGCAGGGCAAAGGCGTCCGTGTCCTCCCGGCTTACCCCGTACTTTTCGGAGACCAGCTCGGCGCTGATCCCCATGTGGAAATCATTCACATGGTCCCAGAGCCCGTCATGGACCATTCCGTCAATCAGACTCCCGTTGTTCATGCGGTATCCGGTCCTGGCCTTGTCGAGCATATAGGGGCACTGGTTCATGTTTTCCTGGCCGCCCGCCACAACCACCTCGGCATCGTTGCACTGAATCGCCTGGGCCGCCAGCATGACCGCCTTCAGACCGGATCCGCACACCTTGTTCACGGTAATGGCCCCCACATCCCACGGAAGGCCGGCCCGCACCATGGTCTGCCTGGCCGGGTTTTGTCCCAGGCCGTGGGGGAGGACGCTTCCCATGATCACCTCATCCACCTGATCGTCCTGAATGCCGGCCCTTTTAATGGCCTCCCTGATAACAAGCGCGCCAAGGTCTGTGGCGGAAACCGTACTGAGCGATCCGGCAAAGTCCCCCACCGCTGTCCTGCACGCACTGACAATAACCACTTCTCTCATAAATATTCCCCTTTTCTGGATTCTGGATTCCCGGTCCCGGATGCACGTCCATGTCCCGTTTTTAGCGGGAATACCAAGCTTATCAAAACCGATTCAACGCATCTGGAATTCAACTCATCTCTTATATTAAAGGAACGCTTTTCAAGTCAAGACAAATTAGCCCGCTCCCGCCGCCTGACAATTTTCTTGACAAATCTGAGGATTAGCAGCTAATCAATACAAATGATAATTGCGCAAAAATACCATGAACCATGAGGAGTAAAGCGATGAACCCGATTGCAGAGGAGTTAAACCAGATCATCCGGAAAGGCAACGCGCATATCTATGAAACCTTGTCCGCGGTAGGGAAAAACCTCTTCTTTCCGAAGGGGATCCTTTCCCAGGGCGCCGAGGCAAAGGAAAAGGCCCACAGATTCAATGCCACCATCGGAATGGCCACTGAAAAAGGGAGGACCATGCACCTCCCCTCGGTGATGGCCATGCTGCATGAGATCGAGCCGGAGGAAGCCCTCACCTATGCCCCCTCCTTCGGCATCCTCCCCCTTCGCCAGGCCTGGCGGGAGGAGATCTTCAGAAAGAACCCTTCCCTGAAGGGAAAAGAGATCAGTCTGCCGGTCGTCTCTCATGCCATTACCCACGGCCTCAGCGTGGTATCGGACATGTGGGTGGATCCGGGCGATCCGATTATTCTGCCGGACAAGATGTGGGGCAATTACAGCCTGATATTTGCCGTACGCAGGGGGGCCCGTGTCGTAAACTACCCCCTTTTTGACGCGGACGGGCGATTCAACCTGAAGGAATTCGAGGCCTGTGTCCAGAGAGAGGCCAATGCCTGCAAAAAAATCATTCCGATCCTCAACTTCCCGAACAACCCCACCGGCTATACGGTTACGCCCCGGGAGGCCGATGGCATTGCCAAGATCCTGAGGGAGACTGCCCAAAAGGGCGTTCGAGTCCTCGCCCTGACCGACGATGCCTATTTCGGTCTTTTCTACACGGACGATGCCCTGAAAGAATCGATCTTTAGCCGACTGATCGATCAGGACCCCAGACTCCTCACCATCAAGCTGGACGGGGCCACCAAGGAAAACTACGTGTGGGGACTTCGAGTGGGTTTCATCACCTACGGCGCGTCCGTTGCAGGAGAGGCGCGGCCGGTCTATGAGGCACTTGAAAAAAAGACCGCGGGTGCGGTCAGGGGCTCCATATCCAATGCCTCCCATTTAGGCCAGCAGCTCGTCCTCAAGTCCTTGAAGTCCGATTCCTACATGGCTGAAAAGGAAGACAAGCTCGGGATCATGAGAGACCGGGCACAAGAGGTGATGCGTGTTCTTTCAGACCCCAAATTCCGTGATGTCTGGGAACCCTATCCCTTCAATTCAGGATATTTCATGTGCCTGCGGCTCAAGACCGTCGATGCGGAAGCGCTCCGGGTCCATCTTCTCGACACCTACGGGATCGGGCTCATCTCATTGGGGGCCACCGATCTCCGCGTGGCCTTCTCGTGTCTTGAGAAGGAAGACACTCAAGAACTCTTTGACACCCTCTATCAGGCCGCCAGGGAGCTGGAGTCATAAGGGCTGGGCTTGTTCCAACAGAGAAAAGAGTTCGTTCCAGGTGGAGATCTCAGGCACGGTGCTGCCAGGGATCTCCATCGGGTCGGACGCTGCCCCGGGAGGGAGGGGGCTTTTTAGATTACGGGCATAGGTAAACCAGACCGGTCGAATCCCTGCGGAGAGGGCCCCGCCGATATCGGCCTCCGTATCATCCCCCACATAAAGCATCTCTCCCCCGTCCACTCCGAGGGAGCCCGCAAGCTTGTCAAAGACCCGCGGGTGGGGCTTTCGGAACCCCATCTCACCGGAGATCAGCACCACCTCGAAAAAATCCTCCAGGCCCAGAAGATCGATGAGCTTCAGGGCCGCAGGGGCATGGGTAAAATTGGAGAGCAGACCCAAACGGTATGACCCCCTGAGCGTCTCGAGCATGGCATGGGTTCCTGGGATAGGATGGCAGTAATCGAAAAAGGCTGAAAAATAAGACTCCACAGCAGAAGAGATCCGGGGATCATCCGGCTCGATGGCGTATCCAATCCCCTTCAGGGCCGCACTGATCCAGAACCGGTTGTGAGTCTCCACGCCGTCTTGGGCCGCCTGTCGAATAAGGCCGAGGGCAGCCTCCCGATAGGCCTGATGGAACGGTTCGATCTCCGGGCAGACGCCGTTTTGGGCCAGGCCCGTCATCAATCGTCTCATGGCCTCATCGAGCGCGCCTCCCTCTGCGATAATCAGGGTATTGAAGAGATCAAATCCGATTGCCTTGATATGGTCCATAGCACCTCTCGCCTCCTATCTCATGGGCAGACCCAGCCCTGCACACCCCCGGCTCCTCCATGGGGTCTCCATTTTACGCCGCGCCCTGTTCTTGAATGCCTCGAGGGATACGATGATCTGCTCATTTTCGCCCTCGGCCAGTTTTTCAACCGGGTCAAAGGCAACCACGTGAAAGGTGAGTCTGCGCCCCTGAATCGCCGTAAGCTCGGCCTCGGCGCAGACCCGAACCCCCGGCGATGCGGCGGCCAGATGCCAGATATCAATGTGGGTCCCAAGGGTGATTTTTCCCTCTGGAATCCTCCCCACGATCGCATTTCGGGCCGCCAATTCCATCAAGAGGACCACCCGATGCGTGGACAAGACATCCACACCAACGTTCCCCGCAAAGCTGGCAAGGTCCTTTTCCGATACCAGCAATTCCTCATATCCTTTGAGCCCCACTTCAAGGTCCATCGCGATATCTTCCTTCTGGCTTGGTAAGTCCGGGACAACGCTTTCCCGCTGCAACGGATTCAAGACGTTATGCCTGATTCCCTATTCTATCCATAGAAAGCGGCAATTTCCAAGAGAAATTGAGTCGCGCTTGGGCTGCGCCTCCAAATTGCCGAAACAGAGATGATCTCTCTCCTCCTTGCCTTTCCCCCCTCTGATGGCGTGCAGGCAAGCTGAATTGAAAGATGACAGATCCCTCTTTTTTGGATATGCTTATGAAATGGTCAATGTGAGAAGAGATAGGAAAGGTGAGTCATGCCTAAGAAACTTCGGCCAAGCGGCGGATACCGAAAAACGGTCAGCTTTCAGACGGCAACGATTATCTACGACGCGACCTACTGGTTTTGCGAGAAATACCTTCATCCGCGCTCGCGCACGGTGGATCAAATGGTGCAGACAGCCCGTTCCGGGCGGCAAAATTTCGGCGAGGGGAATGACATGTCTATTCTCTTTGAAAAACGTATTGTCATAAAGGACGCCAGAGGGGTCGTTTTTGAGCCCGTTTCTGAAGATGCCCTATCAGACAAAAAGAACGCCCATGTGGTTATCAGCGGGCCGGGAGTCATCAGGGGGAACCATTACCACAAAGATAGCGAGGAAACGATGGCTGTAATGGGGCCTGCCCTGGTGCGCGTTCGCGATGATGCTGCAATCAGAGATATAACTGTACTCGAAGGCGAGGCGTACACGTTTGTCTTTCCTCCGGGACAGTCCCACGCCATAAAAAACCTGAGCAGCAACATCAATATCCTGGTCGCCTTCAGCACGGCCGTACATGACAGAGAGCATCCCGATACCGAGGTGGATGTTCTTCTATGATGGCCAGCACGGATGATTTCACGCTGACCCGGCTTTTAGCGATTGAGGAATACGGCAGATGAACGGGTCAGGAACCCGGTTCGACAACGGGGAGACGTAACGCCATGCGTAGTCCTGCTGCAATCGGAACCTCAGGGAAGGTGAATCAGGGGAGCAACATGGGCGGCCAGGACCCGTCAAGCGCCTTACGGCTGACCCTTCTGGTCTGTCTGGCGGAGATCTTCGGCCTGTCGTCCATGGGCGTGTTTCCTTCCTTATTGCCCACGTTTCAGCGTGAGTGGGGGTTGAGCCATACCGAAGCAGGATGGATCAGCGCGGCCTATTACGCAGGATATATGGCACTGGTTCCCCTCCTTTCCAGCGTCACGGACCGTATCGATGCCCGCAGGATCATGGGCATCGGCGCCATCTGCGGGATCGTCGGAGCTGTCGCGTATGCCCTGCTGGCCCAGGGGTTTTGGTCGGCGCTCATCTTGAGGTTCCTGGCCGGCATCGGCCTGGCCGGCATCTATATGCCCGGGCTTAAGGTGGTCAGCGACCATACGGAAGGGCCGCTTCAGTCACGGTTTGTCTCCTTCTATACGGCCAGCTTCAGCATAGGGGTGAGTCTGTCTTATCTCGTCTCCGGGGAGATCGATGCTGTTGCAGGGTGGCGCTGGGCATTTGCCGCCTCAGCCGTGGGCACAGCGTGCGCACTGGCCATGATCGTATGGTATGTCCCAGCCGGGCGCCTTCAGGAAAAAAGACGGGGCGCGCTCCACCTGGATTTCAAGACCGTATGGAAGACCAGGCCGGCCATGGCCTACGTCCTGGCCTACGCCGGGCACATGTGGGAACTCTTTTCCTTCCGTTCCTGGATTGTGGCCTTCCTCGCCTTCAGCGTGCAACTGCAACCGCCCGGCGCGGCCACATGGAGTCCCACGCGCATCGCCTTTCTCACCAACCTGATCGGATTGCCGGCCAGCATCGCCGGCAATGAATTTTCCAGAAGATACGGCCGCAGAAGGGTTGTGACGATCGTCATGATCGCCTCGGCGGCACTCGGGGCGATCATTGGGTTCACGGCGGCCCTCCCTTACTTCCTGGTAACGCTCCTGGCCGTACTCTACGGAATGACGGTCACTGCGGATTCGGCCTCCCTGACCGCAGGCGCCGTGGAGGCAGGACCTGCAGGCCTGCGAGGCACCACCCTGGCCGTTCATTCCACACTGGGTTTCGGTGCGGCGTTTCTGGGGCCGTTGGCGGTCGGCATGGTCCTCGATCTCTTTGGCGGACACCTGGTAGCATGGGGGATGGGCTTTTCGGTCATGGCGGCCGGCTGCCTGCTGGGACCCGTATTCCTGTACTCCCTTGGATCAAAAACGGCCCCGCCTTCCGAAGGATGAAGCGCCTGAGACTAAACGGAAATGAGCTCACGATCCTCTTCCACGTATTCTGCCAGGTGCCGAATCTCCCTCCTTCCCATTTCCACGGTCAGCCTTACCATGGCGTCGTCATATGCCTTTTCCAGAATCTTCCCATGGGTGTAGGCGTAATGAATGGCCTTCTGACGGTCCTGGGGAATTGCCAGTCTGTATCGCCGGGGGGCGTTCAACCGTTCGTGGATGGTGTCCAGGAGCGTGTCAATGTTATCCCCCCTGGCGGCTGAAATCACCACAGCCTCCGGATAGGTTTTCCGCACCCGGTCCACAACCGCCGCGTCGGCCCGGTCTGTCTTGTTGAATACAAGCAACTGAGGGATATCGCCCGCGCCGATTTCCTTGAGCACCCGATCCACCTCCTCCATATGTCTTTCGAAATCGTCATCGGATAGATCAATGACGTTCAGGAGGAGATCGGCCTCTTCCGCCTCCCTCAGGGTCGCGCGAAAGGATGCAATCAGATGGTGGGGGAGGTTCGAGATGAATCCTACCGTATCACTGAGGACCACGTCCCGCAGGGCAGCCTGATTCAGGGCTCGGGCCGTGGAATCGAGTGTCGCAAAGAGCCTGTCTTCAACAAGAGCATGGGCATTGGTCAACCTGTTAAACAGGGTTGACTTTCCTGCATTGGTGTATCCCACCAGACAGATATTTCTGCAGTCTCTTTGCCGTCGCTTTCTTTTTGTGTCGATCCGCCGAATGAGGGTGGCGAGGTCCTTCTCGATATCGGAGATCTCCCGCTGAAGCCGCTGCCGGTCCTTCTCGCTCTGTTTTTCTCCCATCCCTCGGAATGCAACCCCGGCCCCGGTTCTGCTGCCGAAACGCTCACGATCGAGGTGGGTCCACATACTCTTCAGCCTCGGAAGCTCGTATTTCAGCTCCGCCAGCCGCACCTGGAGCCGGGCCTCTCTGGTCTTGGCATGGTCATGAAAAATCCGCAGGATCACCTCGGTGCGGTCGATGGCCTCTATGGAAAACCGCCTCTCGATATTGCGGGCCTGAGAGCCAGTCAGATCGTTGTCGAAGATCAGGATGTCAACCTCTTCTCCTCCCTCTTCAAGACACCTCTCGATAAAGCCCTCCCCGGCATAGGTTCGCGGATTTGGCCGTTCCCTGCGCTGGATGGACTTGCCTGCGACAGCGATTCCAGCCGTATCCGCCAGCCGCTCCAGTTCCTGCATGGAGACCTCTCTCGCTGCCATGCCCTCGTTCAGCAGGCAGACCCCTATTAACAGGGCCTTTATTCTTTCATCTTTCAGGTCAGCTTCTATTGGATGCCTCCTTCATCCGCCCCCTCTGCTCAGGGCGCCTTTGGCCACAATCACCCGCTGGATATCCAGACTCCCCATGACCACCTGAGCGCTGATGGCCGCCTGATACAGTCCGGCGATGTCATAGTCGCTGCTGAGACCGTACGCCCCGTGAACCTCCATGGCATCGGACGTGATTGCCTTGATCTCGGTTGCAACGAACACCTTGAGGCCGGCTGCTTCCATAAAGACATCTTTTCCCTCATCCACCAGGGCGCAGACATGAAACAGATACGCCTTCATGGCCTCTATCTTTGTCAGCATGTTTGCAATTTTCATCTGGGTCATCTGGAACCTGGCGCCGATGGGTTTTCCCCTGTGGCTTCGATGAACCGCATAGGTAACCGCGAGATCGAACGCCCGTTGCGCCATCCCCACAAACAGGGCGCAGAATGCAATCTTTCCGACGGCCTCGGTCTTGAGCAGGATTTCAAATCCCTGGTCTGCCCGACCGATGAGATGGTTATTCGGCGCAAGATAGTCCTCCAGATAGAGATCCCCATTGTCAAATCCCCTGGCATGGATAAAGGACTCTCTCTTGCCTGCCCTGTACCCCTTTCTTTTTGATTCTACCAAAAACGCGGATACGCCCTCTCCTGTCTTAGCAAAAAGTGCCAGATAATCGCAGATTCCCGAATAGGTGATAAATCGCTTTGAACCGTTGATCAGCCATCCCCCGTCCACCCGTTGTGCAGCGGTCTTGAGCTGAAGGGGATCGGAACCGGTATCGGTCTCCGTAAAGGCGAAGGCGCCGATTCGTTTAAGAGAGAGGAGAGGCCCCAGATAGGCGGACTTCAATTCGTCGGATCCGTAGTTGAGCAAGGGGTAGGCCAGCATGAAATTTTCAAACAGGAGCCAGGCAGGCACCAGGGTCGCATAGGATATCTCTTTCAATGCGAGGATCAATCCCGTAAACGTCCCCCCTGCGCCGCCCCAGGCTTCGGGGAAGGAGGCTCTGAGAATTTCCATCGAGAGGAGCTTTTCCCTTACCGCATCGGGAAGGCCCCCTGTTTCATCGACCTGACGGCAAATGGGCAAGAGGTCGTTTTTAGCGAATTTCCGAACGGATCGTTGAATCTCCCGTTCCTCAAATGAAAATTTGATCTCCATGAGTTCTCCAGGTTATAAGCCAGCGCCCTTCAGCCGTTTGCCGCTTTCCGGCATTCCGGCAGCCTTCTGTGAACACCCTCCATCTGTCTTCCACTGTCGGCCGCTGTGATAAACCTGTGATGCAGGCAATTGGCTTTCAAATGGACCAGTGACCCCTATCTCTGCCAACCCTCACCATCCAAGGCGATATGATTGTCCCCTGATTCAGAGCCGGAAAATGTCAAATCCTGGCCCCGATATCCGCCATCCTCCCTCGAATTTCATTAACGGCTTTGTCAAGAGACTGAAGAAAGTGGGAGCGGTCCCGCTTATGAAACGGCGGAGGTCCCCCGGTAATCTCACCCAACTCCCGCAGCTCGGAGAGGAGGTTGCGAGTTGCGAGGGCATCGCCGATGTTATCCTCTGAGAATGGTTTCCCAGTGTGTCCAAGAACATAGGCGCCTCTCCCAACGCACCGGGCTGCGAGAGGTATGTCCGCCGTGATAACGATGTCCAACGGCTCCAGATGTTCGACAATCCAGTCATCGGCCGCGTCAATGCCCTGGCCAACAACCTTGAGGGCAACGTTGACACCTTCCGGGATCCGCATCCGTGCCGCTGCTACCAGCGTAACGCTCAGCTTGTAGCGGTGAGCCACTCGATAGACCTCTGGTTTCACCGGGCAGGCGTCCGCGTCCACAAAAATATGGAGCAATCCATTTCTCCTGTCAGATCTCGCGCCGAGGGAGGATCCCCTTCACGCGGCCAACCATCCCCATGCCCTTATCGAACGCCTTCATATTGGTATCCACTTTCTGCGGCGACATGGTGCGGGCAATCACCTTTCGGAAGCCCTCCCGATCCAGGGGGATATCGCCGATACCGGCCAGGGCGCCAATGAGCATGACGTTCCCCAGAATGGGATTCCCCATCTTAACGGCTTCATCCGTGGCATCGATGAACCATGTGGCCCGGGTAAGCTTCCCGAACCATTCCCTGAGGGATTCCATGGAAGGATAGGTCAGTTCACCACAGATCACACCCGTCGAATAAACGGGCCGCGTGTTGGTAATCACTCGAATATTCGGGTTGCCGT
>CAYLJZ010000051.1:0-20275 GCA_964384085.1 uncultured Desulfobacteraceae bacterium | reverse complement strand
ATACTTGTTTTATGATGTCAATATCAGTATCAAGATTTCCGGTACACGCTATAATCATCTGATCCACATAAACTTTATATCCAATCGTCGCCCCCCATGCGGGGGCGTGGATTGAAACCGCCTGAGCTGACGTGCCAGATATGCCGATCTGGTCGCCCCCCATGCGGGGGCGTGGATTGAAACCAGTCAGGAGGTGCAGCAGCCCAGCGATTTGGTGACGGAAAATGGTGAAAGGACGACGATTGTTCCTGAGTTTGCACTTTTGAAAGGGGGTTGTGAGGGGTCATTATTCTTGACAAGGGAGATGTTGTTACAATAATATTGTAACGAAAATACTATAACAGGATGCTCGTAATGCCCAACCCTTTTCTTATTGAGACGCTTTCGCCGGACAGCCCGTTTTGCGACAGGGATGATGAAATAGCCCGGCTCCAATCCTGTGCCGAGAGTGGGACGAATGTTGTTCTGTTTTCTCCGCGACGGTATGGAAAAACCTCCCTCGCAGTTCGTGTCTAGGACATGCTTGCAAAGCAGGGATATGTCACCGTCTATTGTCAGCTATTCGGTGTGGACTCGGTTTCCGATGCCGTTTTTAGAATGGCTCGAAGCGTTCTCGGGGCGATTCACGCCAGAGAGTCCCTTTTAGAGAAAGGCAAAAGATTCCTCTCCTATTTCAGATCGTTCCGCCCCGTGTTCAAACCGTCGGAGGACGGCATATCGGTTACGGTTGAACCGGCTTCCAGCGAATCGCCTCTCGAATTGCTTGAGCACATGCTGGGAGAAGTGGGGACATTTGCAGCAACATCGGGCTACCGCGTGAATATTGTCCTGGATGAGTTTCAGGAGATCACACGGATGAAGGAGTCCGCTCAGGTAGAAGGACTCATTCGCGGGACGATACAGGGTCAGAAGGCTTCCTATTTTTTCCTCGGCAGCAGGCGAGGAATCCTGCTGGCCATGTTTTCCGACCGGAAGCAGCCATTTTTTCAATCCGCCATCCATCTGGAGCTCCCACCGCTCCCTCTCCCGGATGCCGCTGATTTCCTGAGAAAGTTGTTTGCGAAGGAAGGGAAGGACTGTTCCAGGGAGATTTGTAAAGAAATCGTTTTGAGGGCGAAGCAGCATCCTTATTACATTCAGAGACTGGCCCGTGAGGTCTATGAGTTAACCAAAGAAAGGATATCCCCTGAAGATGTAACAAAGGCGCTTGAAACCGTAATGGATACGGAACGATACGCTTTTGAGGCTGTCTTGTCGCGGTTGACCCTGCCGCAGGTTCGTGTTCTGCGCACCCTGGCGGCGTTTCCGACCAGGGAAATGCTTTCCGGGGAGTTTGTCGGCAGGTGCGGTCTTCCAGCGAGTTCGATCCAGTTTGCCCGTGACAGGCTCAAAACGGAAGATATCATCTGGCAGGAGGAAAAAGGCCTCACATGGAACGTGGTGGATCCTGTTTTCGCCATGTGGTTGGAGCGGCTATAGCCAGCCGTTCAGGGGAAACCATGGGCCCGCTGTTAGGGTTTTGTAACCGAAGGGTGAGCTTTTCTTGAGGCACCCGGAGCGACCAAAATGAGATGGCCCGGGACATCAGGCAGGTCTCGGAAGTATCCGCTGTCTGAATGGCCCGGGCATTTTCTTTGGGCAAGGCTTATTTGGTGAGTTTGATGACCATAAACCCCCGGTTGGGTCTTAGAATGTAGACAAAGGCGGTTTCACCGGATTTGATCTTTCCGATCTCTTTTTCGTAGGCATTCACATCATCTACCTTTTCGTGATTGATCTCTCGAATGATATCTCCCGGAACGATGCCCGCCTTTTCACCCTGACTGTTCGGTTCTACGCCGACCACAAGGACCCCTTCGGCGTCCTTCAGGTTGAACTGACGAGCGGTCTCAGGCGTGATGTTGGCGACAGCAATTCCGAAGTCATGCTCGGTCTCGGGGCTGCCGCCTCCATCCGCATATTGCTTGTCTTTCCTTTTGGAAAGCTCAATATGGAATGTCTGGTTGTCTCCCTTGCGAAGGGCCAAAATCTCCACCTTTTTACCCACAGGGGCCTCGGCGATCATCCGGCTCAGTTCTCGGCTGGTGTCGACTGAATGGCCGTTTATCTTCAGAATGATATCCCCCGCTTTCAGCCCCGCCTTATCGGCCGGATCGCCCGGAAAAACCTGAGTTAGCAGGACCCCTTCTTCATCCTTGACGCCATAGTATTCTTTCAACTCCTTGGTGAGATCCTGGATTCCTACCCCTAACCATCCCCGGGTCACCTCCCCCTTGCGCTTGAGTTGATCGATGATCCCCTTGGCCAGGTTCACGGGGATGGCGAACCCGATCCCCTGGCCCCCGGCGATAATGGCAGTATTAATGCCCACCACCTTTCCCTCCATATTAATCAGGGGCCCACCGCTGTTCCCCGGATTGATCGAGGCATCGGTCTGGATGAAATCATCGTACGGACCTGAGCCGATCACGCGGCCCTTGGCGCTGATGATGCCGGATGTCACCGTGTGCTCCAGGCCAAAGGGATTGCCGATGGCCAGGACCCACTCGCCCACCTTGAGCACGTCTGAGTCGCCTAAATCCAAGACCGGGAGATCGTTATCCGGCTTGATTTTGATGAGGGCCAGATCTGTATTGGGATCGCGGCCCTTTACCTCTGCGTCAAATTCCCTCCCGTCCTTCATAATGACCTTGATCTTGTCGGCCCCTTCCACCACATGGTTGTTGGTTACAATAAAGCCGTCTTTATCAATGATGAATCCGGAACCGAGGCTCCTCTGTTTATGTTCCCTCGGGGCCGGCCCGCCAAAGAATTTGTCGAAGAAGTCGTGAAAGGGGTCATCCTTGGGCACCGGCCCCCTGTGGAATGGGGACATCATGGGATAACGCCCTCGCCCGTTTTTCTCCGTCTGGATGTTCACCACGGCCGGGCTGTTCCTCTCGGCCAGGCTCGTAAAGTTCTCCGGCGCCACTCCCGACCCAGCGGCCGTTGCCTGGCTCTCCGGGACCGTATAAAGGGTGGAGACGGCAAAAAGCCCCGCCAACAACAGAATAACCGAAACTCCGATCTTTCCCTTCAAAAACCACCTAACCCTATTTCCTGCTTCCATGTGCAACCTCCTTGGTTGAATTTCTCCTTTTGAATCGATACCCCTCATCGACCCGTGCCGTTGAGATTGCAGGAAACATAACAGGCAACCCTTGCCTCAACCTTTCCATAAAATTACAAGTCGGTAATCTTGCCTTATACGGAATGCTGTTTTTTCTGACTTCAGATCTCTGTCTGCTGACCTCTGGCCTTTCATTCTGGATGTCGGCTATCTGAATCTTACCAGGATTCTCAACCCCATCCGCAAATTGGGCGGATACCAAATCCTCTATTCCAGCACTTTCAATCTCTGAGTTCATCCGGTTATCAATCGGTTATCTCACGCCTTCCCAACTATTGTCTTGATGCAGGGGTGAAAGATGGCTATGTTGACTGGGAATTCCCTTTGATGTGATAAGAAAATCCTGAGAGGAAGGAGGGCCAAAACCGGCGTCTGCCAGTCTGGGCTCCTCTCACGGTTTGGCAGGGAGTTTCATATGGGGAACCAGGTGATGCATCTTATGAAGGTTGAACAGCTTGCGATGGGGCGACTCTTCGGCTGAGGGTCAGGATAGCCTCCATGTACTCGGAAAGCCCCCGTATAAAGATGTCGTTGTGGTTGGCGCCGACGATTTTGAGGAGTGTCTTATCGGAGGCAGGGGAGGCGTCATAGAGGGCCTGCCCGTCGCTAAAGGGGATGATGTGGTCCAGTTCTGCGTGGATGATGAGGGTGGGTTTATCAAACCGCTGGATCTTTTCCAGGTTTCCAAGGCCGGCCTTCTCTTCGAAATGAATGGCCCGCAAATCAATGCCCAAAAGTCGAAGAAGGGGGCCGGAAAAGGCGAAACCGCTCTCGACAATGAGGCCGTCAACCTGATCCCTGTAATGAGAGGCGAGCTCAAGGGCAGATGCGCTGCCCAGGGACCTCCCCATCAGGATGAAGGGTCCCTGGCAGCCGTTATCCCGAAGCCAGTTCGTTGCGAAATCAAAGATCATATGGGAGTCTTTCATCATGGCGGTACTGGTGGGCCGTCCGTTTGAGCGACCGTATCCGCGGTAATCGACTGGGAGGAAGTTGATCCCTTTGCGGTTGTAGAGAACGCCCATGTCGTCATAGTCTGCCACGATCTCACCGTTTCCATGGAAGAAAAGGATCGTGGGCGCCGCTTTTCCACACAGATGGAACCGGGCGCCCACCGAAACGTCGCCTTCAACCGGGATCAAGAGGTCCTCTCCCCGGCTCTCTGTGCCGGTGTCCCCCCATTCAGGACGGGGATGGAACAGAAACATGAGGATCTCGGGGCGGTCCAGGACCGAGTAATCGATGGTCGAGATATCTATCATGGGGATGTCTCCTTCTTCGATAGCCTTCCGGGCGATGTTGAATTGGACCTATAGCCTTGACACGCTGGCCTCGTTTTGTCAAGAATATAGGGAGGCGCAAGGCGGGAGGCGTGAGGTGTGAGGCGGAAGGCGCAAAGGTCGTGACCATCGGGTAAGCACGGTGAGTCCTCCTGGATTCATCTGTTGAGACAACCACGTATTGCCCAGCGGCTTATCAGCCTGTCAGCCGTCAACGTATCGTTCAGTATGAAGCATCAGGCAACCAGCAACAAACGGGGGATATGCCTTGAAAAAATCGAAACAGAAGACAAAAAGAGCTCCGGCCTCTGCAGGGAGTACATCTCTACAGGCTTACGCTGGGTCTATTTTAAAGGATCTCCATGCCCTTCCAGAAAAGGTGGTCCTGGACAGAATTATGGAACACCGGGCTCCTCGGGACCTCGTTCAACGCCTGCCAAACGAAGATTTCTTCTGGCTTATCAAGAAGATGGACGAAGAGGGGTCCCTTCAATTGCTGCGCCTGGCTTCCATCGAGCAGTGGCAGTATGTCCTGGATCTGGAGCTGTGGCAGAGAGATCGGCTTGAGCTGGAAGAGACTTCTTTATGGCTCGGTCGTCTCCAGTCAGCCGATCCCGGCAGGTTGACCGCGTGGCTCTTCACGGAAGGCCAGTCCCTTGCCTACTATTATCTCTTTCGAAGCATTCATGTGGAGATCAGGGACGAGGATGAGGTCTATGACTTCGATGAGGGGTTTGTCACCCTTGACGGGCTTTTTTATGTAAAGGTGGCTGACCCGGACCGGATAGAGACCATCGAGGCGATGCTCCGGACCATGGCGGATGCGGATTTTCTTAGATACCAGGCCCTTCTTTCGGGTCTGGCAGGGGTCCTTCCGGCGGAACTGGAGGAGGACATGTACCGAATAAGAAATATCCGACTGGCTGAACACGGGTTTCTTCCTCCCGAAGAGGCACTGCTGGTATACGCCCCCCTGGAGCCGGATGACTTGAAGTCGAATGACCGGATAGACCGATTGGCAGGCGATGTGGATCCGGATGTTCTGAAGATGGCCCCCTATTCACCCCTCCTTTTTGTGGAAGGCCGGAGTCTCTTGACAAAAACCCTGTCCAGGGTCGCTGATTCCCGTTTTATGGACCGGGTCCGCCTCGAATTTGCCGGCCTTTGCAATCACGTCCTTTCCGCAGACGGACTTCCGACCTATGATATGGACGTTCTCAAGAGGGCCTGCAGGAAGTCAGCGGGGTATATGAACATGATCCTCGAAAAGATGTGTGGCGACGATCCGGCGGCTGCAGAGGCGCTTCTGAAACACAACCCGTTGATATCTCTGTTCAGGGCCGGATTCGGGTTGGCTCAGAAGCTGAAGTGGGAGACGGAACGCTGGCTCACGAAAAGCTGGTTCAGACAAAAAGGACTGAGATTTGATTTCTGGGGAGAAGCATGGGGCTACCCGCTCTCGGGTCTCACGGCAAAGCGGCCCCTCTATTACGACATGAAAGAAACGGAAGGGGAATACAGGGACTTTGAACATGACTACGAACTGGAAGAGGTCAGCTCGATTCTTCAGCGTGTAATGGCCATCGATACATTACTGGCGCAGTTGACCAGGGAGTATCCCTTCGATCCGGAGGCCGGCGGCCACCGTGAGCTGATCTTTCACTCGCTTCTCTTTACCCTGTGGGCCCGGCGCATCCTCAACCTGACTCCCTCTTTCGAAGGCATCTCCTTGGATGAGGCACGGGAGTTCTTTCGCTTTCTACGTTCAGGGGATGATCATCCCCCCTATCGAATGGCCGCCTATGAAGACGTGTTTGTCAACGACTTCATAGCCGCTGCCTTCGAATGGGATCCCGAGGCGGCAACCACCCTCAAAGAGACGCTCTCATCGATTTGGGAGGGGTTCTGCCGGGAGTACGAACAGGTGCCGGTGAGTGCCCTCGACCGTCGGTTCAGCACCTATATTGTGATCAGACCCTCGCCAAAATTTCCTGCTCGTTGAAACAGACTGTGCAGGCCTTCCCCCACATGGAGAAGGTATGTTCCGACTCATACGGCTTGATGTGAACGTATCCATCGGCGAGGAATTTTTTCAGGGCAGAAACGGGCAGTGAAACGTTTCCGACGGGGACCTTCTCCCCATTGCCTTTGCCAGAAATCAGATCTTCGATTTTCATACACAATCCTCCCCAAAAATAAAATGAGTTACGTCCTGACTTCCTGCAACATGAATATGGCGTACGAAATGGCAAAACAGACAACCGTGATAGCAATTAAAGCAATAATATGGGGGAAGACAACCAGAAGACTCTGTCCCAAACCGAGGGGGTTCTGAAAACGGGCGGAGAGAAGCTCCTCCATCGGGCCCATGAGTATGATCGAGCGGGTTGTCTTCCGCATGGGGTCGATGATCGTGGCCGTGGCATTGGAGTAGAGGACCATCGGAGAACAGAGGGATACGTCTTCCTGGATACGCGCATGCTGAAGGACCGCTTCCGGCGACGTCTCATTCTGCCGGTCGATCGGGGCCGCCGTGTTGGCAGCCACCTCGGCCCCGAGGGATACGAAAAAGGAGAGAAAGATCCATAGGGCCACAGAGGCCAGGGCCGAGGTCGCGATGCTCTTGAAAAGGATGGAGAAGAGGATGGAGAGGCCGAGCCAGAATGCAATGTAGAAGATGCTGATGAGAAGGTATATGAAGAGCCGCCATATCTCTTCGACCCCGGGGACCACCCCGACCAGGGCCAGACCAAACCCGGATATAACCAGGAGAATGGCCGTGAACATAATGGCGATGGTGGTCACGCCGGCCAAAAACTTGCCGTTGATGACGGCATCGCGGTAGACAGGCTGGGATATGACTTTGATCAGCGTTCCCTGTGCCCTTTCCCGGTTGATGGCGTCGAACCCTGAAACCAGACCGATGAGAGGGCCGAAAAAGGCCACGAACTGGACCATGGAGAACATAACGCCCGGGGTACTGAAAAGCATCAGAAATGGAAATCGCGTGGCAGCGAGGGCCTCCAGGTTTTCCCTCATATGAACGGCCGCCATATAACTGGTTATAAAACTGACCATGGCGATGAGGGCGAAGAGGATCACAAACCGGTAACTGCTCAACTGATCCTGAAGTTCTTTTCTGAACACCGCAATCAGACCCTGCATGTCATACCTCCTGGAAGTACTTCATATAGACCTCTTCCAGGGAATACTCCCTTTCGCCGAGCCCAAACGACTCCTTTGCCAAGGCGTCAATCGACCCTTCGGCGATCAGGCTGCCGGCAATCATGATCCCGACCCGATGGGATATCCGTTGCACCTGGCTGAGGTTGTGTGATGAGAGGAGAACGGTCATATTCCTGTTTTGGTTCAATGACTGGATCAGGCCGACGATCTGGATGGCCCCTTCCGGATCCAGCCCCAGGGTCGGCTCGTCGAGAAAGAGGACCTTCGGGTTTTTCATGAGGACTTCTGCGATCCCCAATCGCTGCTTCATTCCGCGAGAGAATGCCGCAGTCTTCTTTCGTGCATCCTTGCTGAGGCCCACCAATTCCAGTAGATCAGTTATCTTCTCTCTTGCATCCTTCCTTTCGATGCCGTTCAGTGCAGCCACGTATTCAAGACTCTGGATCGCATCCATGTCTCCATAGAAGCCTACATTCTCCGGAAGGTATCCGACATGGCGTTTGACCTCCCTGGCCATTCGAAGGGGATTGAGGCCGCACACCATTGCAGATCCGCCCGATGGCTGGGTCAGGCCGAGCAGCATCAGGAGGGTGGTCGTCTTCCCTGCGCCATTAGGGCCCAGGAATCCGAAGATCTCCCCCTCTTCGACCTTGAGAGAGAGATGGTTCACGGCCGTCTGATGTCCGTAACGCTTGGTGAGGTCGGTGGTCTCGATAATCATTTCAGTAACCGTTCACGGGTTCAGAGGTTTACGGGTTCAGGGCTGCATTTTGGCTCACAACCTGCCCCCTTAACGCCTTCCCAGGCGGGTGAACAGAATGACCAGGCCGACCATAACAAAAATAATCAGCCCGATGCCGATCCATCCCCATGCGGCGGAAGCCGTCACGCCCACCCGCATCTCGATGGTCTTATCCGCCTTCGCGGGGCTACCCGACTCCACGCGAAGGCCGACCGAATAATCGCCCACCAGGGCCTTTCCGGCCGGGGTAATCGATACCTCCACCTGCTTGAGCTCCTGAGGGGCCAGGCTGTCGATCGATTCGGGCGTAAAGGTTACCTTCCAGTTTTCAGGTTGAAAAGAGATGAACCGGACATTGTTCAAGGGAGCTGACCCGGTATTTTTGACGTAAAATGAGAGAAGGGAGGCCTCCCCCCTGACAGCAGAGAGAGAGAGGAGCCCATTGGCCGTGCCGGCGTCCAGCTTGAATGTGCCGGTCAATATCACGGTAAGCGCCACCTGGCCTTCGGCCTCAGGCGAGCTGATCTTGACCGCGATCGGATATTCCCCGGGCGCTGCCGACGGGTTGGGCTTTAGTTCCACCGCCATGGTCTGGCTCTGGCCGGCCTTCAATCTCAAGCTGGAGATAAATTTGTCTTCATAGGCAGGCTTGAAATTGACCGTCCAGTTTTCGGGGGCCTGAGCGGCCAGGTTGAAGATGCCCTCCTTGTCCGATTTGTTTTCCACTTCGAGAGAAAACTCAAATTTGGCATCCGTAGGGCCGGTCAGAACGGGATAGGATGTGACGATGTTGACCCCTTCAGGCCGTTTCTTTTCTTTCTTCTCCTCGACGGTGACCACGACCTGGCCTGTAGATGACAACTGACGGTCCGCGGTCTGTCCCTGAATCACAAACGTATAGCTGCCGGGCCGCACCTCTTTGCCCGGCTCGGCCCGAAGGGTCAAGTTCTTCTCACTATCACTTTTCAGATGGACCCCTGTGACGCCAAAATCGTATGTCTTGATCCAGGCCTTCCACCCATCAGGGATTGTGGATAACTGAAGGTCAAGATTTTCATCACTCCTTCCCTTATTGGATACGACCAGATTGATGTTCACATCGTCTCCCTCTGGAACCACAACCCCCGTGTATTCAGGAGATACAGAGACAGCCCGTGGGGGAAGATCTTTTTTCGGCTCCTCTCCATACGCGGAAGCGGAAATGAGGGTCAATACAAACAGGGCGGCCGTGAAACATCCCACAACCTGAGGCCAACGGGTGCATTTCAATCTCATCGAATCAATCCTCCTTCAGTCACTTTGCGTGCTTTTCCAGGGTGCCGAGATCATATCCGGCCTTCTTATAGTTATCCAGGGCCCTTAATTTCATATCGTAATCTCCGGCCTTTTCCGAATGGGTGTCTGCCAGTTCCGCGGCATGGCTCCACATTCCGGCTTTTTCGTATTGAGAGATGCTTTTGTTCACACGGACATGTTCATCCGACGTTTCGACGATCGCCGCACGACACCAAGATACGACCTTTCTAACCCCTCGCCCGCACGATGGGCAGGCGGTGAGCGGGGCTTCGTCGACCCCCTGAATGACCTCAAACCGCCCCGCACATTTCTGGCAGGCTTTTCGGTTGTCTAAGGACTCGTATTCGTAGATGGGCATCTCACCAACTGGGTTTAAAGGTTCAGGTTGGTCTGGGTCCGTGGTTCAGATGGCATTGGTTACTGGTCATCGGACACCGGACATCGGACATCGGACATCGGACATCGGACAGCATTGCATTTTTTGCATAAAGATAGATATTACATCATCGATCGTCAATGGTCAATTTTCCTCCAGGCGGGCCCCTCCTTCGTATCGATGACTTCGACCCCCATGCCTTTGAGTTCCTCTCGCAGGGCGTCGGCCATACCCCATTCCTTTTTGGCCCTTGCAGCCTCACGCCGCTGGACCAGTTCCTCCACTCTCGCGTCCGCTGCAGGAGGCGCCAGGCTCATGATCCCCAGGACGGAATCGACCCTCCCCAAGGCAGTCAGGACCTTGTCCCGGTCAGAGGGATCGAGACCGCTTCGGTCCATCTTTTTGTTGACCGTCCGAGTAAACTGAAAAAGGGCGGCCAGGGCCGGCGCGATATTGAAATCATCATCCATTGACTCGATGAACTTCTGTCGCAGGGCATAGATCGTCTGATCTATATCCGGATCCGCAGGGCCGGGACGGGTGGAATGAAGCTTCTGAATGAACGTGTCGAGATGGGACAGGGTGTTTCTGGCGCCGCTGAGCTTGGTTTGAGAAAAAAAGATCGGCTTACGATAATGCCTGCTTAAAAGCCAGTATCGCACTTCTCTCCCTGAATAGCCCTGGCCCAGGAGATCTCTCAATGTCACGTGCCCGTTTTCCGTGGCCTCGGCCCGACCGCTGACGTCGCCCATCACCGGTTCGTTATGGAGCCAGTAGTTGGCAAGGGGCTTGTCCGTGACGGCCTGGCCAATGGCGATGGTGTTTTCGTGATGGGGAAATATCAGGGAAACGCCGCTCGTATGGATGTCGTGGGTGGGCCCCAGGTACTTCAGCGCCATGGCCGCGCACTCGATGTGCCATCCGGGTCTGACATTTCCCCACACTGTCTTGAAGAAAATGCCCCGCTTGAGTTCATTCAGGGTGGAACGCTTCAACAGAGTGAAATCCCGGGGATTTTCTTTTTCGTACTGGTCCAGGTCAACGGTCTTTCCTAACCGGATCTTGTTCAGGTCAATCCGCGAGAGCCTTCCATAGTCCCTGAACCGGGAAATGTCAAAGTAGATGGAACGGAGCTTTTCGTAGGCATATCCCTTTTCAAGGAGTTTCTGGGTGAGAGCGATCATGTCGTCCACGTGCTCACTCGGCCTGGGATAGGCCGTCGCGCGTTTGATGCCGAGGCTCTCAAGATCCTCCATCAATGCACCATAGAACCTGTCTGTGAATTCCCTTAAAGAGACCCCGGCCGTTTCAGCCCCCTCGATGGTCCGGTCATCCAGGTCGGTGACATTCATGATCAAGGTCACATCATACCCTTTTAATTCCATATACCGTCGAATCAGATCTGAAAAGAGGAGACGTCTACAGTGGGCGAGGTCGATCACCTGGCAGAGGGTCGGTCCGCAGGCATAAATGGAAACACGGTTTTCTTCCTGGGGAACAAAGGCTTCCTGTCTGCGGCTCAAGGTGTTGTACAGACGGAGCCCGGATTTTTCCCTGGCCGTGAAGAGAGGGGTACTCAGATATTTTTCGCCCCCGTCCGGAAAAATCACCACGATTCGCCCCGCCTTCATTTCGCCCGCCACCTTGAGTGCAACGGCCATGGCCGCTCCCGAACTCATCCCCACAAAGAGTCCCTCTTTTCTGGCCAGGAGGCGCGCCGTCTCGAATGCCTCTTCATCATCGACATTGATGATTCGGTCTGCCCGGGCCTTTTCAAAGATGCCGGGCCGGTAAGACTCCTTCATATTCTTAAGGCCCTGGATCTTGTGGCCCAGATAGGGTTCGACCCCGACGACCTGGATTCCGGAATCCAGTTCTCGAAACCGCCTGGATATCCCCATGAGGGTGCCGGTCGTACCCATCGTGGCGATCACGGCGTCTAAACGGCCCTCTGTCGCCTTCCAGATCTCCATGGCCGTGCCGTGGTAATGGGACATCCAGTTGGCCTCGTTGTTGAATTGATCGGCGAGCCAGTAGGTCTCGGGGTTTTCACGCACCAGTTCATATCCATGCTCGATAGCTCCGTCCGTACCCAGATGTGCTGGCGTAAATTCGATCTTGGCCCCCAATGCCTTGAGAATCTTTACCCGTTCTTCACTCACGGCCTCGGACATGGTGAGAAGGATGCGATACCCTTTGACGGCAGCCACCAGGGCCAAACCGATTCCTGTATTGCCGCTGGTGGCCTCCAATATGATTTTGTCCTTGGTCAGATCGCCTGTTTTTTCAGCAGCTTCAATCATATATAGGGCAGCCCGGTCCTTGATGGACCCCCCGGGATTAAAGCTCTCGAGCTTGGCCAGTATCTCGACGTTCCTGTTTCGGTTCAGGACGGTGATCGGGACCAATGGGGTCCGGCCGATCTGGTCAAGAATATTTTTGGCGCCTTTTGTCATTCGCTCCTCGGTGCGCTCCCATCTTGTCTGGATTTTGGAACCTATAATAAAGGAGCCCTCTCATACAACAGATCGGTATTCGGTTTCAATGGGAACATTCACGAGGACCCCTTTTCCCGACAGTTGACCTTTGCTCGGTTTGATAGTATATCTTGCGCCTCTGATTGAACAGACCCTGACATCTGAATCGCATGACGGGGAGATGTTTATCACGGGCCTTTTTTGATAAAAGAGCCCATTTTGTTGGCCAACGGCCGGGCTCAACTCGAAATCACTCGTATGAAAAAGGAGTTCCCATGAAAATCATGGTAACCGGCGGGGCCGGATTCATCGGGTCCAATGTGGTGGACGGTTTTATCGACGCCGGCCACCAGGTGGTAGTCGTTGACAACCTTTACACTGGAAAGCGATCCAACGTCAACCCCCAAGCGCAGTTTTATGAGATGGATATCCGTTCGCCTCAAGTGGCGGAATTGATGGAGAGGGAAAGGCCGGATGTCCTGAATCATCATGCGGCGCAGATGAGCGTTCCGGATTCTGTCGCAGATCCCCTGTTTGACGCGGATGTCAATATCAAAGGCCTTTTGAATCTGTTGGAGGCTGCCAGAAAGCACGGGGTGGGTAAGGTCGTCTTCATTTCTTCCGGCGGGGCCATATACGGCGAGGCGTCCGAATATCCGACACCCGAGGCGTATCAGCCAAGGCCTCTTTCGCCGTATGCCGTCTCCAAATTTTCTTCCGAACACTATCTTGAATATTACCGTCATCAATACGGGCTCGATTACACCACATTGCGTTACGCCAATGTCTATGGCCCCCGTCAGGTCCCCCACGGCGAGGCCGGGGTTGTGGCCATCTTTATGAACAATCTGGTTCAAGGGAAACGTTCGATCCTGAATCATTTTGCGGAGGACGAGGCCGGGATGGTGCGGGATTACTGTTACGTGAAAGATGTGGTCAGAGCAAACCTGGCTGCCCTGGAAAAAGGGTCGGGAGATTTTTATAATATCGGAACCGGCGTTGGCACCAGGACCCTGGATCTCTATCGCGTCATATACCAGATCTTTCAGGAACGCTCTCCTGACATGCTCGAAGCGCTCGCCGTACCGGACCGTCAACTGGCCAGGCCCGGGGACTTGACAAAGAGCTGTCTCGTCATCGAAAAGGCCTGCCGTGTCCTGGGCTGGGTCCCGAAGACCGATCTGCAGGAAGGCATTCGGGAGACAGTGACATGGCGGTTAACTCAAGCGTAACGATTGGACATAACACCCTTTTATTACCATCCCAGAGTAAACGTTTTTAACCTCGCCTCTTGACAATTTATTCGCCGGTCTTAGTTTTTGCGCAATTACCGTCGCGGTCTACTGAACGTTTCTCTGTTGAGGATGTCATCATCGAGGGATTGTGGTGCATTCTCAAAACCCGATCGAATGAAAAAGCCTGTCGTCCCGCTCAGTAACAACATCATGTTCAGGAACGCATTTCTCCATAACTATCGACTGAACACGACGGGCTGGGCATGATCTGTTGGCTCGGGCGAGGGACAGAGCGCTGATTTTGTTCCAGTGATTATTTCTACGGATGGTTTAAGGGAGGTGAGGCGCGACTTTTTGAGAGGAATCTATGGGGTTCTATAACAATTATATCATTTCGGGAGGAAGAAGATAAAATGAAAGTAAGACCATTGCATGATCGCGTAATTGTTAAGAGGGTGGAAGAGGAATCGAAGACAAAAGGCGGCATTATCATCCCAGATACGGCGAAGGAAAAGCCAGTGGAAGGCAAGGTTATCGCAGTTGGCGACGGCAAGTTAGCCGATGATGGGAAGAAGATCCCCCTTCAGGTCAAGGCAGGGGATAAAATTCTGTTTGGAAAATATGCCGGGACTGAAATCCAGATCGACGGTGAAGAGCACCTCATCATGAGAGAAGACGACATCATTGCCGTTGTCGAGTAGATGTCTTTCATAGAGTGATTTTTTGTTGACCACGTGAAATAACCGTAAGGAGGAGATAGAGAATGGCTAAAGAGATCAAGTACAATGTAAAGGCCAGGGAGTCGATTCTCATAGGGATCGATACCCTCGCCAATGCAGTCAAGGTTACATTGGGACCCAAGGGGAGAAATGTCATATTGGACAAATCGTTTGGCGCGCCCAACATCACCAAAGACGGCGTGACGGTTGCAAAAGAGATTGAACTGGAAGACAAATTCGAGAATATGGGCGCCCAGATGGTCAAAGAGGTTGCCTCCAAGACCTCAGACATCGCCGGTGACGGTACCACCACCGCCACGGTTCTGGCCCAGGCCATATACCGGGAAGGTTCCAAACTGGTCGCCGCAGGCGTCAACCCGATGGCCATCAAGCGGGGGATTGAAAAGGCCGTGGAGTGCGCCGTTAAGGAACTGAAGAAGCTTTCCAAGCCGACCAAGGACCAGGAAGAGATCTCGCAGGTAGGGACCATTTCGGCGAACAACGACAGCACCATCGGCAATATCATTGCCGAGGCCATGAACAAGGTCGGGAAAGAAGGCGTCATTACCGTAGAGGAAGCCAAGAGCATGGACACCACCCTGGAAGTGGTTGAGGGGATGCAGTTTGATCGCGGATATCTTTCCCCGTACTTTGTGACCGATGCTGAGAAGATGGAAGTCACCCTGAGTGAAGCCTATATCCTGCTGAACGAAAAAAAGATCAGTTCCATGAAAGACATGATCCCGATCCTGGAGCAGATTGCCAAGATGGGACGACCGCTTCTGATTATAGCTGAAGATGTGGAGGGCGAAGCGCTTGCCACACTGGTGGTCAACCGATTGAGAGGGACGCTCCAGGTCGCTGCTGTCAAGGCCCCCGGTTTCGGCGACAGGAGAAAGGCCATGCTGGAAGACATCGCCATCCTGAGCGGCGGAAGGGTTATCTCGGAGGACCTGGGTCTGAAACTGGAAAACATTACCCTCAACGACCTGGGGACGGCCAAGACGATCCGAATCGACAAGGATAACACGACGATCGTTGACGGCGGCGGCAAGCGGAGCGATTTGGAAGGAAGGGTCAAGCAGATTCGGGCCCAGATTGACGAGACCACCTCGGATTACGACCGCGAAAAACTTCAGGAAAGACTGGCCAAGCTGATCGGCGGCGTGGCGGTGATCAACGTGGGCGCTGCCACTGAGATCGAGATGAAAGAGAAAAAGGCCAGGGTAGAGGATGCCCTGAACGCAACACGGGCTGCCGTGGAAGAAGGGATCGTCCCCGGTGGCGGTGTGGCCCTTCTCCGTGCCATTCCTGCCCTCGCTGAGTTGAAACTGGAAGGCGAAGAGCAGACCGGCGTCAACCTGGTCATGCGGGCACTGGAAGAACCGATTCGCCAGATTGTGAACAACGCCGGGGCCGAGGGCTCCGTCGTGGTGGAAAAGGTCAAGAGCAAAAAGGGCGGCTTTGGGTATAATGCCGAAACCAATGAGTACGAAGACCTGATGAAGGCCGGCATCATCGATCCGACCAAGGTAACGCGGTTTGCCCTGCAGAATGCGGCCTCGGTTTCTTCACTCCTTCTGACCACCGAGGCAATGATTGCTGAAAAACCGGAAGAGAAGTCAGACATGCCGGCCATGCCTCCTGGAGGCGGCATGGGTGGTATGGGCGGCATGGGCGGCATGATGTAATCAAACCGTTTCAGAACCGACCCGTGGCGGGATCGGATTCCGCCGGTAAAACCATTAAAAGAGATCGCATCCTGAAGTCCATCAGATCGGATGCGGTCTCTTTTTTTTATGTCTCACCGGATTCTCCCCATAAAATCAATGGATTTTCGCCTTTCTTTCTGGTAGGAACTTCCTGGACAGGCATTTCATCGTAAAGGAGACAGCGACGTGACGGATCAGAATAAAACCATCCTGGTGACAGGATCGGCAGGCTTTATCGGGTTTCACCTCAGCAAAGAGCTTCTCGAAAGGGGATATGCCGTAATCGGAGTGGACAACCTGAACCCCTACTACGATGTAAACCTGAAACGGGCAAGGCTGGAGATCCTGAAACCTTATGAGAATTTCACTTTTTATGAGGCAGACATTCAGAATCTCGCGGCCTTAAAGGCGATTTTCAGTCGGCATTCGATCACCAGGATCTGCAACCTGGCGGCCCAGGCCGGGGTCCGGCATTCGCTGAAAGATCCGTTTTCCTATCAGAAGAGCAATCTGGAGGGCTTCCTCAACCTTCTGGAACTGGCTCGTGAATATCGGATCCAGAATCTTGTATATGCCTCATCTTCCTCGGTCTACGGCAACAACACAAAAATCCCCTACAGCGTTGAAGACAGGGTGGATCATCCCATCTCCCTGTATGCGGCGACCAAAAAGGCCAATGAACTCATGGCGCACGCCTACAGTCACCTCTTTGGAATCCCCTGCACCGGGCTGAGGTATTTCACGGTGTACGGACCATGGGGCCGTCCGGACATGGCCCTTTTTCTGTTTACCGACGCGATCTTGAACAAGAGGCCTATCAAGGTCTACAATTATGGAAAGATGCGCCGGGATTTCACCTACATCGACGACATTGTCAGCGGAACCGTTCGCGCCATTGAAAGACCGGTCCCCTATGACCTCTTCAATCTGGGCAACTCCGATTCCGTGGGGCTGATGGATTTTATTCGGGTTATCGAGGAGGAACTGGGACAGGAGGCGGAAAAAGAGATGATGCCGCTTCAACCGGGAGACGTGCCCGAAACAGTGGCCGACATTCAGCGGTCGCGGGAGTGTCTGGGATTTAACCCTCAGACCCCTCTTAGAGAGGGGATTCGGGCCTTCCTGACATGGTATCGCGATTACTACGGCTGCTGATGGTCGTCTCCTGAACTTGTCAAATGACGCTCAAAACGCCTTGGCCATCAGGGGAAGGGCCAAAAGGGCCCCGAGTGAGGCCCCGATATTGGTGAGAACCACGATCAGGAGGACACGGGTGATCTTGTTCTTCCAGAATCCCTTGACAGACCCGATATCTTCGGGAAGCCGCTCAAAATCCTTCACCTTGGGCTTGCGCAGAAAGATTTCCACAAACCCGGCCACCCATCCTGCGGCGATCATCGGGTGGAGGCAGGTAAAGGGGGCCGCCACGAAGGCGGTCAGTATGGTCAGGGGGTGAGCCAGGGAAACGGCCGCACCGATCCCTGAAAGGAGCCCGGTCGCCACGATCCACCATATCACCATGTGAGATCCCACATCGCTCCCTGCCATGAAGAAGCCTGCGATGATCAGTCCGACAACAAATGCCGGAATCCCCCATTTCAAAAAACCGATGAATTTCCCCTTGGGCGGGAGGACCTCCAGGGCCGCAATATCCACAGTCTCGGTCCAGTTCCGCTGAATTCCCGGCACATGCCCGGCGCCTACCACGGCAACGATCCGTTTGCCGGGGGCCGTTCGAATCCTGGCCGTCAGATAGAGATCTCTTTCGTCAATCAGAACCTTCCGCAATTCAGGGAGGAGGTCGCCGAGTTCCCCAAGGAGGGCATCGAGGACATCTTTTTCCTTCAATTTTTCTATGTCCTCCTTTTCGATGTTGTCAACATCGCCAAAGGAGGTAATCAACTGGGCCAGGAGCTTGCTCTTGGTCCAGAGGCCCATCAGCCGCCATGCCCTTGAGAGGGTGATACGGATATCCCTGTCCGCCAGGTGTATGTTGGCGCCCACGGTCTCTGCGGCCTGAATGGCCCGGAGCATTTCCGCCCCCGGTTTGATCCCCAGCTTCTTGCCGATCTTTTTCTGAAATGAGGCGAGCATCAGGTTCGAGAGGAGAAGAAAGGCCTTCTTTTCCCGAATGACCTTGATGAGGTCGGTCTCCTTCCATCGCTTCTCCTGGGTCATCGTCTGATATCTGGATTGACAGAGTTCGACACAGACCGTATCGGGCCGCTCTTCTTCTATCACCGCGGCCACGAGTTCGGCGCTTTCTTCGGACACATGGGCTGTCCCAAGAAGGGTGATCTCTTTACCTTCAAAATGGAGTTGATGGCGGTTCTCGCTTTGGATCATCAGGGTCCCTCGATTCATATAGTTGCTCAACAGGTCTTGCCTTCTACCATAAATCCCCTCCAATTCCAAGGAGTTTCGATTTCTGCTTGACGTGAAGGCTCATCTGTGATGGGAATAGTTCTTCTTTCACCTTTGGATCCGGTGAAAGGGCCGTTGTGCACGTGAGCTGTTGAGGGGATCATCCATCAACAAAAAGCCCACTAGCTTATCCGCTTAATCGCTTTTGACCGTCTGAAAAATGAGGTTTCGCATGGAAAGCAGGTTATTGCAGATGAACCGTCCTTCATGCTGTCTATGGAGGATCGCCTTGACGCTTCTGGGTGTTCTGGTCGTTGGTTGCACGATGGCGCCTGAATCGGGGCGGATGGAAAAAATCCTGGTCAGCAGCGAAGATCCGGTTTTGATAAACGTTTTCGACATCTCTCTTTTCAGGATATTGACCTGGCTCGGCTGTGGATTGAAAGGGGTCAGGGTGAACGCCGTGAAGAAATCCCTATTCACAACAACACGTTTGCCGATATCACAGAGGCTACCCGTCACGGGGTCGTCAACATCTATACAGACCGCCTCGAAGAAAAGGAGGCAAGGTTCGGACTTTCTCCAAACGATATCCTTCCATTCAGGATTCCGGGGATCTCGAACCTCTTTGACATCATTCCCTTCAAGGTCCCTATCCCCTACAAGGACAGGGGGTTCAGTCTCGGCTCCGGATTTATCATCAGCGAAGAAGGGTACATCCTCACCAACGCCCATGTTATCCACAACGCCACGGATATACGGGTGGTTCTCTCCGAAGGGAAACGAGAATACGCGGCCAAGATTATCGGCGCGGACCGGATCACTGACACCGGGCTTATTAAGATTGAACCGAACCACCTGTTGCCGGTGCTTCCACTGGGCAACTCCGATGCCTTGCGGGTCGGCGAAATGGTCCTTTCCATTGGGAACCCACTCGGTCTGAGGCACTCCGTTACCTTCGGTATCGTGAGCGCAAAGGAGAGGGTCTCCCCAGTGCTGAATGAAGAACTGATGGATTTTATACAGACAGATTCGGCCATCAACCCTGGGAGCAGCGGCGGTCCTTTGATCAATTTTTATGGGGAAGTGGTCGGCATCAATACCGCCCTGGTCTCCCAGGCCCAGTCGATCGGCTTTGCGATTCCCATCAATACGGTAAAAGAAGTGATGCCGATGCTCGTTTTAGGTCAAACTGAAAGGGGGTGGTTCGGCGCGAGAGTGGAGCCCCTGACAGGGAGCAAGGCAGAAGGACTGGGGTATTCGGGTGAGGGCGGCGTCCTTGTCCTGGAGGTGGAAAAGGGGAGTTCGGCCGAGGTGGCGGGGATTCAACCGGACGATATCATTGTCGGATTAGATGGCCAGCCCTTGGAGAGCTTCCTGCTTTTCAGGCGGAAATTGTTGAGCCTCGCTCCCGGTAACAGGATTCACCTGACCGTTTTCAGGGGCGGCCAGACCATTGAGATATGGAGTGTTCTGGGCAGGAAGGCGGCGGAAGAATAATGCGTCTGTGCTGATAGCAATTCTCATTATGAAGCGGGACTGGAAGGACAATCCTGTGTGAGTGGCATCTTGCCATCCCGCCCATAAGCGCGACGGCTGAAAGCCCCTCCCGCATGGTAGTTTATCCAAACTCAGAATGGCTGCTATACCGAAAGAGTTATCAGCGGCCGCTGTTTTCTATGATTTGTTGCGACCTTTTGCCCGCTGGATGACTCTTAA
>CAYLJZ010000050.1:0-20377 GCA_964384085.1 uncultured Desulfobacteraceae bacterium | reverse complement strand
GATATGGTGGATCGCACCTGCGGCATCTATTCGACATTTCCTTGGCATGGTCCTCGGTTATCATACAGGCCCCTCCAAGTCAACCTAAAAACCTAACAGCGTCCCTATGTGTTCCTGCGGTTGTTAGCCCCTTCAAGGCACCCTATATTCACCCCATCAGTAAAGTGTCTTCGTAACCTTTGCCACTCCGGCAATCAAGTCATTCACCTGATCCGTGGTCGGTTCCACTTTCTTGTCATGATCACATAGGTTACGAATGTCCGCCAGATGTTGAATGAAACGCCACTGTGGTACATCTACAACGCCGCTCTCCTTGAGGGCATTGTTGAGATCAGCGATTCCATGGGCCTTCTTGCCGACCTTTGTGCCATGGTTGTTGCACACCTGCCGGAGGTGCCTTTCAAGGACTACCCCTGCCACGGCGCCAGCCGCGCGAAGGAACTTCTGCTTTGACAGCTCCATCGCGGCTTCTAGTTCACAATCGAAAAGATCGGCCTGGACGAGTTGACGGATATCGAAAAGAGAGCTTTCGAAGCGCGCTCTAACCGATTTAACTATGGCGAGTTGTTGACGGAAATGAGGAATCCCGGCGTCAGGGCCGACAACCTTTTCCTTTTCCCACCCTCTGGTCACGGTCAGCCCTTGAAGACAGTCCTCAATTCGGTAACTGTCGTATGTGATGTCCTTGCGAGGCTTCGGCTTTTCGTAGTGCCGAACGAAATCGGCTAGTCGGTCCGGAAGCAACTGTTTAATCAACACCTTGGCCTCCGAGTACCATGGCTGATAAGCTTCTGTGAAAGTCGGCAAGTCTTTGAAGGCATCCTTAGCCTTGTCACCGAGTTCCTTCTTTATTGCCTTATCGAACTCCGCTGGTAAGCACTCTCTCTGAAGTGCCATAAATAGATTCCGACCCTGATTTATAAGGGCGTCAAGGTCTTTCTTGTATCGGTCTAAATTCGATAGCATAGAGCTACTCCCTTCCGAGAGTGAGATGTCCAAGCGCCGAAGACGATGGCTAACGCAGAACTGTGCGGCGCGGGTTTTTGCGTCCGCACCAGTGACTGGTTGGCATTACTATTCAAAACCGCATCTGGTACTGATAAACACCAGAATGGGCTTCAATCTGGGCATTGCAGGGCAGGTACGCCCTATAACGAACTGCGTATTCGATCGAATTCTTTACAAGCCGCGACCAGAGAATTCGGCGGCGATACAAGTTGTATATTCTTTCTGCAGTTATCTGCAAGAATTTCGATAAAGGGATGGGCCTCTTTGCTTTCAGAGAGTTTGCCATACTTGTTTTTGTAGGTGTCCTTGTCCGTCTCATTGACACTCTTTCCATCCAGGTAGGCTATCCAGGACTGGATATGCCACTTGGGTATGATGTAGGCTATTGGCTCATGATCGTCTCTGGGAGATGAAAGTTTCGCGTCCAGATTGGATTTGATCTGGTCAATGGAGAGTTCGTCCGCATCTTGAATCACAAGTAAAATCGTCGAGGGGTGCCGCCTGCGCAGCGCTTCGGCTTCGGGCGAAATGTTGTCCTCCACATGCTTTTTGGCTGATCCCCTGCCATTTGGATACGGCGGCACTCTGATCGCACGGGGCTTTACTCCCCATCTTTTCAGGAAATGGTTTACGAACACCTCATGGGCCTTGTCTTCACACAGAATGATAATTTGCGATGCTTTACTCATTTTCCCACCCCCGTGCCATAACTTCCGCAGGTGACAACTCATCTACTTTGGGGAATGGCCGTACGACAACATGCGACTCTGCCTGCCGGGAAAACCACAGCTCCGTGCCTCTGGCCATCTTGTTTACAATTTCAGGATGATGAGATATAATCAAAGCCTGTTTGTCTTTCTCCTCGCAAATGTCATTAAGATTTTCAAGCCAGGGTTGAATTTCACGCATTGAAACAAAGTTGTCCGGCTCGTCAATCAGTACAGTCGAAAAAGTTCCAGCGCGCAACGCTTCCAAAACCGTGTAGAGAACGATTAATTGACGTTGGCCACTGGAAATATTCATGAAATCGAAATCGTGATCTTTGTCTGTGATGCGGAACGTCGCCATCAATTTTCGAAATTCGCCTATTTCTTTAAGACTCAACTGTTCGAAACCTGGGAGAACGTCCTCCAAGAGCTGTTTTGCCCTATAACCAATAGATGGTTGTTCCTGTAAGAGATGGCGGTACCATTGTGCAAAATTTTCAGCATGTTCCGATAGATTGCGCGACTCGGATGTAGCGGCGTCTTTTACAACCAATGGAACCGGATTGATCAGCAGGATCTTTTCAAGTTCTTCCCTGAACCGAATTAACGGCTTGTTATCTTCACGTTTTGCAATTGTCGGTATCACAGAACGACTCCAATCAGCAGGAAAAACTGCGCCTTCTTCTACTTTTCCCGTATTCCTATTGATACGGTAGAGATGTGCCTCCTGCCTATCGAACAAGAAAAAGGTCGAATCTTTCCATATTAATTCTTCTTGTTTAATGCGTTGTTTATCATCTTGATTTGAATATTCAATCGTCAATTTGTATTGGTATGCCTCGTTATCGATCATCAGGGAGAACCCTATCGTTTGATTTAGTCTTTTATCCCAGATTGTAAGGCTGTTTCTATTGAAAATAGTCTCCACATGCTCACCGTGCATTAGCCGTTGGATATAACGCAATGCATCCAGCACGGAAGTCTTACCTGAGCCATTGTCCCCAAGCCAAAGTTGAAAGCCCACCGGCTTGATTCGAAAATTTGTCAAACATCGAAAATTGTCGATATAGATCTCGGTTATCATGGTTCGATTACCTCTTTCATTGGTTTATGGTCGTTCGATTCATTCATATCCGAATCCCAATCCCTTTCCCATGCCGGCACGCCATCCACTCAGCGCTTTTCGTTGATGTGGAACGGGTAGAGTGCCAACGGCGGGCATCAGCGGTAGGCAAGCGCCGTTTCTTGCCGTATCCGCTGTATGCCCTTGTTAGCTGATTATTTTGTGTCTCTGGAAGAAGACCGAGTGTCAAACTCTTCCTGAATCTTCTTCATTTTTCGTATCTCGTCTGAGGTTGGTGCTCTAAGGTTTTGCCGTTGACCCTCAGTAATAGCCTCGAGTTGACCTGCGAGATCGAGCAAGATGTCCCGCCCGGTATCTTCTCCAAGCCTCCTCGCTTTTATAATGATGTCAAATCCAGATTCTGTCTTCTGATCTCGCAATCCTATCTCCTTACTTTTGGGAGATTCGTTCTCGATCAACAGCCGAAGGTCAATCTCTCTTGATAAAGTCGCCAGTTCATGAATTATCGTCTCCCTTTCGATCCAATCGATGCCCTCTTCTTCAAACCTCCGATAACGTGCGGTGGCCTCTTGGTTTGCAGTGATGGTAATCTCAGTAAGAACGCTGTAGGGTTGATCCTCAGCTTGCTCAACAACTGTAATCTGCATCGAGAAAACATCGTCTAGATATCCGTGATCTACGGACCAATCAATAGTCCACTCCGGGGATTCATATCGACCTAATCCTTCAGACGTTACACGCGAGATTGCTTCTAAGGTATCACGAAGACCCTTATCGAAATCAGTTCTAAAATCAGCATACATTTTCCCACGCAGAAAAAGAGGGATCTCACAATCCTCTATAAGAGCCGGAAGCACAACGACCCTCTTTTCCTCTAATTCTCGCAGAAGGCCGGAAGAAAGTTCCTTTTTGCACCATTCAGAATTTATGGAAGCTTTCGACAGTATGACAATCAAGGCACTTGCGCCTTGGAGTGCATTCTGAACGCGATCAATTAACGAATCTCCAACATGCAATTCCCACTGATCGATCCACACCTTAGCGCGATGCTTCACCAATTGAGCTGCCAATTCAGTGGCGAAATCACTGTCTTGATGTGAATAGCTTATAAATACAGGCATGCAGTTCACCTTTCGTACATCTGCAAGCTAACATAGTATTATGCCTCAAAAATAGCATCCCTTTTTACGCCTATCGGGATGCTATGCCTCAGAAAAGGGCCTGACAGCCCGTGATCTAATATGCGAACATGACGCATATGACCCCAATTGAGGAGGGATGATATGCCTCAAACAACTCGTCGGGGCGTGGCCCCGCTGAACCTCCAGCCGCGCTGGCCTGAGGGATACCTCACCGTGCTGCGGGAAGCCGGGGCACAGGAGAAAAACATCCCCCACTGTGTGGCCTGGGTCCGCCGGTTCTTTGTTGTCTAAAAAGTCAACATCGGAACAACATCTGTCTATCCTACAAAAAGGTCCTCGATATGAGGGGAAAGAATGGGGGTGCCGCCATCCCGTTTCCCATTTTCCCCCTTTTGCTTTATCCGGTAAACGCAAAATCCGCCCACGTTCCGCATCGATCTTTGTAATCAAAATGCCTTCCGTAATCGGCAAAGTTCCAGAAGAAAGAGTGACAGGCCTTTACGTCAGACAAGAAAGGGAGGGACTGATTTTCGAGACGGACCGGGCCCCCTGCCGGCCCGGTGGTCAGCGTTTGTTTCATCTCTCCGAAAGGCATCTTGAAATGGGCAGTCTTTCCATCTTCTTCGATGTCCACCTTTACATACTTGATGCCAAACACCTTTTTCATCAGCATACCGCCGATGGTTTTGACTGCCAGTACATTGAGAATTTCGCGCTGCGCCGGGGTGGCGTTATCGCTGATGTAAATTCCCCCTTCCGATCCCAGTTTCAACAGCTCTTGAAAGGAGGGGTGCGGTATATCCCCCATATACAGAAGGGTAATTCCGGAGAGGTCTATATCGTTCACGTGCCCTTCCTGGATTCTGAACACCATGAAATACCGGCATCCATCGGCCCGACCTCTGCCAAAGTAATACGGACAATACCCCTCTGCGGCGCATGCCTCATTGTAAATTCCCTTTACCTGCCATCCTGATTTCAATTCCATCAGAGCACCTCCCTGGATCGACAAAATGGTCTATTCAGTTGGGTTAAAGGAACTCGCTGTCCGGTTAAGAGGGCGGACCGCTCAGTTGGCCCTCCGCCCCCATTTTGGGCCCGCGTGCCGATTCCGGGAACCTATTTTTGCGCAAGCCCTTACACAGTTTTTACGATTTAAACTTCCGGGGTTGTGATGAAGATTTTCCTCCCAACAGGATAGATAACTCCTGTCAGGAGCTGGGTAGAATGTATCTGAGGGGGTGCTCCATGCTGACGCGGTTCATGGCTCGTGGCTCATGGGTGGGTGATAGCTGATGGCAGATGGTTCATGGTCCATCGCCTATGGATCTATGCCAAATTGGAGGGATTCTATTGCAACCGATAGGAAAGTCAATGAAAATCAGTTAAAATGTAGAAAGGATCTATGGTGGCACAGGCTGAAAACCAGGACTCTCTGCGATTCCCGGCAGCTAAAAGCATCTCAAATCTTTCGCCCAGGTTAAGCGGTTCAGCCGAAACCATTCCTGAACGCATCCTCCCACTCGACCGTGCATTTGGGCCTTGCCCCGCCCACACTGGACCCCTGACGCAGCAGGCGCAACATAGGAGGGGAGACCTCCTCTCCTGCCTCGATCCTGGCGGCTGTCTCAAGCAACGCCTCCATGTGGCTGAAGTGGGGCGGTCCCAGAAGCGGCTCCGGGTCATCGGGGCTCCATCGAAAATCGAGATTGCCCACCCGGGCCGCGCATTTCGATGTCAGGTAGATTATCGCGGATATGCAGAAAAATCAGATATTGACTATTCGCACTTGATGTGGGAATAAATGGCAGACGTCATCCATACCGAAGCGGAAATACGACAGCGACGACACGCCATCTGAATCGCGCATGGTTTTTGGAAGGCCGGGGTGAGCGAAGCGAAACGTCAGTAACGAATGCTGACAGACTGGCCCCGGTTTTTTGAAGATAGATGGAAGAATCCCTTTACGAAGGAGGTGAAAGTCATGTCCGTAGAAAGTCCGTTCATCCTTGTCAACCCCGAGCGCTGCGTGGGGTGCCACACCTGTGAGCTGGCCTGCGCGGCTGCGCACACCCGGGCAGGGACGGTCCTTGGGGCCGTCGTTGCCGGCGAGCGACTCCAGCCCCGCAACCGGGTGGTGCAGGTGGATCATGTCAAGCTCTCCACCCAGTGCCGGCAGTGCGAGGACGCCCCCTGCGTCCGGGTCTGCCCTACCGGCGCCACCTACCGCACCGCCACCTACACGGCCGTCGATCCTAAACGCTGCATTGCGTGCAGGCTCTGCATGATCGTCTGCCCCTTTGGGGCCATCCGTGTGACGACCACTGAGGTCGGCGGCAGGGAAAAAAAGGCCGCCATCAAATGCGACCTCTGCACAGATCGGGTTGGAGGTCCCGCCTGCGTGGCGGCATGTCCCACCCGGGCCCTCAGCCTGCGATATCCCGTAGAGATTATGCGGGAGGCCGCACAGTCCACATCCCGGCAGTTCCTCGACGCCCTCAGGAGTGAGCAGGAACCGACCGCCCATCCATAGCATTAAGGAGGTGACGATCCATGACCATCAGTGAAAAAATCTTGGGCAGGAGCATCGATCCTGCGGTACACGATATGCTGACACGGGCCAGCGAACTGGGCATCGAGACGGCCTGGGAACGCTATGAGGCCCAGTTGCCCCAGTGCGGGTTCGGCGAACTGGGGGTCTGCTGCAGACACTGCAACATGGGGCCCTGCCGCATCAGCCCCTTTGACGGCGAAGGACCCAAGGCAGGGGTCTGCGGGGCCACGGCCGATATCATCGTGGCGCGAGGCCTCATCCGCATGATCGCGGCAGGGGCCGCGGCCCATTCGGATCACGGGAGAGACATCGCCCACACCCTCCTCCTCACGGCCGAGGGAAAGAGCGGGGGATATGAAATCAAGGACGAGGCCAAGCTCAAGGCCCTGGCAACCGAGTACGGCATCCCGACCGAGGGCCGGGGGAAGGCAGATATCGCCCTCGACCTGGCAAAGGCGGTCTATGCGGAGTTCGGCAAGCAGGAAGGCCCGATCCAGTTTACGCGGAGGGCCCCGGCGCAGCGCGTGGCCCTGTGGCAGAAGATAGGGATCGACCCGCGCGGCATCGATCGGGAGATCGTGGAGATCATGCACCGCACCCATATCGGGGTGGACAACGATCCTGTGAACCTGATCCTCCAGGGGCTCCGGGCCTCGGTATCGGACGGCTGGGGCGGCTCCATGGTGGCCACCGAGCTCTCCGACGTCCTCTTCGGGACCCCCACGCCGCAACGGTCTGTGGCCAACCTGGGGGTGCTCAAGGAAGACCATGTCAACATCATCCTCCACGGGCATGAGCCCACACTTTCGGAGATGATCCTTGCCGCCACCGAGGAGCCGGAGATGGTCGCCCTGGCCCAGAAGTACGGGGCCAAGGGGATCCAGGTGGCCGGGATGTGCTGCACAGGCAATGAGATCCTGATGCGGCACGGGGTGCCCATTGCCGGCAATTTCCTGCAGCAGGAGCTGGCCGTCATCACCGGGGCCGTGGATGCCATGATCGTGGACGTCCAGTGCATCATGCCTGCATTAGGGAATCTGACCGGCTGTTTCCACACCAAGTTCATCTCCACCTCCCCCAAGGCCAAGTTCCCGGGGGCCATCCATATGGAATTTCACGAGGAGCATGCCTCGGAGATCGCCCGGGAGATCGTCAAGGTCTCTGTGGAGAACTTCCGTTTCCGCAGGCCCGAGATGGTCCATATCCCCAACGAGCGGATGGAGTGCATGGCCGGATTCAGCGTGGAGGCCATTGTGGCGGCCCTGGGCGGGACCCTCGACCCGCTCCTGGGTGCGATCAAGAGCGGCGCCGTCAAGGGGATCGGGGCCCTGGTGGGGTGCAACAACGTCAAGATCCGGCATGACTACGGCCACGTCAACCTGATCCGGGAGCTGATCCGCAACAATGTTTTGGTGGTGACCACCGGGTGCAATGCCATTGCCGCGGCCAAGGCCGGATTGCTCCTGCCCGAGGCCGCGGAAGAATGCGGCGAAGGACTCAAAGGCGTTTGCAAGGCCCTGGGCATACCGCCGGCCCTCCACATGGGCTCCTGCGTGGACATCAGCCGGATCCTGGTGGCCTGCGCCGCCATTGCCAAGGCCCTCGGGGTGGATATCAGCGATCTCCCGGCAGCCGGGGCCGCGCCCGAGTGGATGAGCGAGAAGGCCGTCAGCATCGGGGCCTATGTGGTATCGTCCGGGGTCTTTACGGTCCTGGGGACCGTGCCTCAGGTCCTGGGAAGCCCGGTGGTAACCGAGCTTCTGACAAAGGGGGCCAACGATGTGGTGGGGGCCGTCTTTGCGGTGGAGCCCGATCCCTTCAAGGCGGCAAGGCTCATGATCGACCACATGGAGGCCAAACGGAAGGGATTGGGGATTTAGAATCTTTGTTTGCAACTTCTACGCAATTTGCGGAGAAGTTTTGGTGAACCGCCAAGGCGCGAAGGACGCGAAGACGTCTTGATGGGTTCGTTCTGATCCTGGAAGAAAGGTCCAGGATCAGAACAGACCAAGCCCTGCCGGGCGGTAGTCCGTTATTCGGTAATAGCCTTTGGACAAAAAAATCTTTGTGTCTTGGTGGCTTTGTGTGAAAATTTTTGGTTGCGGCCGTCAGGCCGCCTTGGGGAGAGGGAGTTCGCCATGCCGCTGATTGCGCCACGTGACCATCCTCCGGCCGGTGCCGTGCTGGCCCGGCTCCACGCGATCCATTCGGCCCGGGGGTATCTCCCCGAGACCGACCTTCGCACGGCCGCCCGGGACCTGGCCGTCCCCCTGAGCCAGCTCTACAGCGCCGCCTCCTTTTATTCCGCCTTCAGCTTTGAGCCGCGGGGGAAACATACGGTCCAGGTCTGCCTGGGCACGGCCTGCTATATCCGGGGCGGGGACCGGCTCCTGGAGAAAATCGAGACGCTTCTGGCCGTGAGGCCGGGGGAAACGACCCGGGACGGGATGTTTACCCTTGAAACCGTGCACTGCCTCGGGTCGTGCAGCATGTCGCCCGTTATACGGGTGGATGAAGAAACCTGCGGCCGACTCAAGGTGGACCGCGTCGCCCGCATATTAAAGAAGTACAGGCCGGATGGGACAGGGGAGGCGCTGGTCGAGGAGCAGATCTCATGAAGATACGCACCCATGCAGACCTGGAGGAGCTGAGGGTCGACGGAATCGCGCTCCTTCACCCGGATCGGCCGAGGATCTGTGTCGGGATGGCCACCTGCGGCAGGGCGGCAGGGGCAGAGGCCGTGTTTAAGGCCATCATTGAGGCGGCAACGGCGTCCGGCCTGGATATTTTGCTCGTTTCCACCGGGTGCATCGGCTGTTGCCAGGAGGAGCCGGTGGTGGACGTGCGCATGCCGGGGAGGGGAAGAGTCGTCTACGCCCGCATGATGCCCGAGGCCGGAGAACGGCTGATTGCGGCCCTCTCTGCCGGCGAGTTCCTGGAAGACCATGCCATGGCGGTCATCCCGGAGCCGGGTTCAGATCTTCCTGAAAGACCGCAGGGATTATCCCACCTCCCGCGCATGGAGGATCTCCCCTTTTATAAAAAACAGCAGAAGATCATCCTGCGCAACAGCGGCCTCATCGATCCCCGACGCATCGAGGAGTATGCGGCCGTAGAGGGCTACACGGCCCTTGAACGGGCGCTCCTCCACCTCTCCCCTCAGGAGACTATCGACGAGATCACCCGATCCGGGCTCAGGGGGCGGGGCGGGGCCGGCTTTTCCACCGGGAAGAAATGGGATTCATGCAGCCGGGCACCCGGGACGGCCAGATATATCATCTGCAATGCGGACGAAGGGGACCCCGGGGCCTACATGGACCGGACGGTGCTTGAAAGCGACCCCTACGCGGTGATCGAGGGGATGACCATCGCCGCGTATGCCATCGGGGCCTCAGAGGGGTATGTCTATGTTCGAAACGAGTACCCCCTGGCCATCGAGCGGATCCATCACGCCATTGAACAGGCCAGGGAACTGGGCCTCTCAGGGGATAACATCCTGGGCTCGGGCTTCACCTTTTCCATTGACGTGGTGCGGGGGGCCGGGGCCTTTGTGTGCGGCGAGGAGACGGCCCTGATCGCGTCCATGGAAGGGGGGCTGGCCGAACCGAGGCCCAGGCCGCCCTATCCGGCCGTGAAGGGGCTCTGGGGAGAGCCCACGGTTATCAACAATGTCAAAACCCTCGCATCGGTCCCGGCCATTGTGGCAAAAGGGGCGGACTGGTATGCGGCGATCGGGACCGAGGGGAATGCCGGGACCGCGGTCTTCTCCCTGGTGGGGAAGGTGGCCCGCACCGGACTGGTGGAGGCGCCCCTGGGCCTGACCCTCTATGAGATGATCCACGAGATCGGCGGCGGGGGATTGGACGGGAGGCGGGTCAAGGCGGTCCAGACCGGGGGCCCTTCGGGCGGCTGCATCCCGGCCGGCCTGTTCCACCTCCCCATCGACTACGCGTCCCTGAGCCAGGCCGGGTCCATCATGGGTTCGGGCGGCATGGTGGTCATGGATGAGGAGACCTGCATGGTGGACGTGGCCCTCTACTTCCTCCGCTTCACCATGGCCGAGTCGTGCGGCAAGTGTACGCCCTGCCGGGAAGGGACGCGCCACATGGTCGAGATCCTGACGCGCATCACAGAGGGAAAGGCAGACCCTGGGGACCTGGACCTGCTGGAGGAAGTGGCCCTCTGGGTCAAGGGGGCCTCCCTGTGCGGCCTGGGACAGACGGCCCCCAACCCGGTCCTCTCCACCCTCCGGCATTTCCGCGATGAATATGACGCCCATGTGAACGAGAGGCGGTGCCCGGCCGGGGTCTGCCGCGCCCTGATCCGATTCGCCATTGTGCCCGGGCGTTGCACCGGCTGCGGACTCTGCCTGCGGGAGTGCCCTGCGGGCGCCATCACGGGGGAGAAGAAACAGCCCCATAGGATCGATGAGGCCCTGTGCACGCGATGCAGGACCTGCTACGACATCTGCCCTGAAAGGGCCGTAACGATCGTGTAACATACGACCAAAGCTTTTACCAGGTGAGACCGGAGTTGTGAGGAAGAGCCCGGATCGGGAGGTAACCTATGCCGACTGTGACCATTAACGGAGCGCCCGTCACCGTGCCTCAAGGGACCCTTCTCCTGAAGGCCGTGGAAAAGGCGGGGATCGCGCTCCCCACCCTCTGCCACCATGACGCCCTGGCGCCCTATGGCGCGTGCAGACTCTGTATGGTCTTGATCACCGCCCCCCGTCGTGCCCTGGCGGCCTCCTGCGCCTACCCAGTGGAACAAGACCTGGCCGTGGAGACCCACAGCGCGGAGGCGGTTTTGGCCCGCAGACTCGCCCTTGAGGCCCTCATGGCCCGCTGCCCCAGCTCCCATGTGATCCGCAACCTGGCCGAAAGGGAGGGCGTCGCCGCATCCCGATTTTCCATTTCCGAACCTGAAAAAAGAGACGAATTGTGCATCCTCTGCGGCCTGTGTGTGCGCGTCTGCCGGGACCTGATCGGCGCAGCCGCTATCTCCTTTGTGGGGAGGGGATCGGAGCGGCGGGTGGGCGCCCCGTTTGCCCTCCAATCCGATGCCTGCATCGGATGCGGGTCCTGCGCAGAGGTGTGCCCCACCGGCGCGATTCGAATGGAGGACCGGGGCGATCAAAGGATTCTCCACGCCTGGAACACCCGCATCCCCCTTGCCCGCTGCCCCGGGTGCGGCCGGTTCTTCACGCCCGAACCGACCCGTTTTCTAAAAGAGAGGTTTCCTGAGATTGACGGCTTCTGGGATGTGTGTCCTGCGTGCAGGGAGGAGAGGACAGCCAGGCAGTGGCTGAGCGCAGGGCAGGAAAGGCCTGTGCGGAGTTTGACGAATGACGGTTAAAACAAAGGGAGATACGATGCTTTTTGAACTGAGGCAGTACCGGATAAAGGACGGACAGCGGGATCAATGGGTCAGGCTCATAGAAGAGAAGATCATTCCATTCCAGACTTCCAAAGGGGTGGTTGTGGTCGGCAGCTTCGTGGCCCAGGAAGAGGAAGACCTATATGTCTGGATCCGCCGTTTTGAAAATGAAGAGGAGCGACAACGGCTGTACAAAGAGATATACGAAAGCGACTACTGGATCAATGAGGTGAAACCCGAATCGGCAAAGATGCTGGACCGCGAAAGGATCGTCAATACACTGCTCATCGCAACCCCCAAATCGGTCATCCGCTGAAAACGGGTAGAAATGCGACAAAGGGCAAGCGTTCACAGGTTCCGGGCCCGCCCTGGCGCGACTTTCAGGACCTGCACCTGCCGCTCCATTTTGTTCCACGCAGGACAACTCACGCCAGTCACCACGGCAATCCAGGTCTGGGACAGGGTTACCGGTTTCAGGTTAGGGGCAACATCACCACGATCGCGTTGATCCGAGGACAACACGGCGTCTTTCTGGGATTCCGGGTCTGTTCCATGATTCTTGATTTGGTGGAGATATCATAAGGATCCGGAAAGGGAATCATAATGAAATCAAGCATCGAAGAACTCGAAGAGAAGGCCTACTGTCTGGGGGAAAGATATGAGCGGGAATGCACAGGCTGTGCCCAAACCGCATTAGCGGCTATCTTCGATACATTAGGGATCGAAAACCATGATGTTTTCAGATCAGCCAGCGGACTCGCTGACGGGTTAGGGTTGACCGGAGATGGATCCTGCGGGGCCCTGGTCGGCGGGGCCTTGGCTATCGGATATCTGTTCGGCAGGAAACGACAGGACCTGCCCGATATGATGAAGCCGATGAAATCCTACCTGTTGGTCAAAGAACTGCATGATGCCTTCGTGAAAAAATACGGGACCTGCCGATGCTCTGACCTTCAGACATCCCTGATGGGACGGACCTTCAAGCTACTGAATCCCAAGCAATTCAAAGAGGCCATGGAATTTGGCATGATGGATTATTGCAGCAAGGTGGTAGGGTCTGCAGCCCAGATGGCGACGCGAATTATTCTGGAAGAACAGGAGGACTGATCTCCCGCCCATTCTCAGTAAACACGATATCCTCATGCTGGCGACAGGCCTGAGCGTCGGTGCCAGCGCGGTCGTGCAGCGCTTCGTTGTGAAGGATGAGAATGGCGACATGGTTGGAAACTGCCCTGTTTAACAAAGTCATGGGGGTGAGTGCGTATGAATACCGGCGTTTATGTCGAAATGCCGGACAGTTGGACTCGCTTGAAACACCGTTCGATACCCCCGACGATTCGCGCGTTGACCGTGTTTTGTTGCATGACGTTCGAAAAAAGGAGATAGAGCCATATGCGGCCATTTATAAGTAAATTTAAAGCGTTAGGTGAGAAGGAGACGCGGGTCATCCAGATCCTCGGGTCGGGAGGGGAAGACCTGCCGCCCCCGGATAAATACGCTTTTGTTGAGCTGTATTGTGAAGAAAAGGGGTGCGATTGCAGACGAGTGATGATCAACGTTTATGCGCACCGTGTGAACAAAATAGTGGCAAGCATCAGTATGGGATTTGACGCGGAAGAGGATGAGGCAGGACCATTTCTGGATCCTTTGAACCCCCAGTCGCGATATTCTCCCTTCTTCCTGCAATCTTTCATCGACAACATCAATAACGACCCCGAGTACCTTCGGCGATTGCAGCGGCATTATGTGATGTTCAAGGAAAAGGTGGACCGAAAACCGTATCAGGGGAAGCCGTTTGACCTCGCCGGCAAAACGATCCGTGTGGAAAAGGCGCCTTTCACGCCTGAGAAAGCGCCTGTCATTCCTAAGAAGGTGGGTAAGCCCGAGAAATTGCCGGCCGTGGCTGGGGGGGATGAGCCGGTTGCCCGATCGGCGCCCACGGTGGGTCGCAACCATCTCTGTCCGTGCGGTTCGGGGAAGAAGTACAAAAAATGCTGCATGTTGAAGGATGAGGCAGGCCAGAGCGAGACGACGATCACGGCCCCGGGAAAGGCAACGCTCGAAACAGCGGCCCGAAAAGAGGAGCGGGAAGAGATCAATCTTAGCAGCGAAGATATGAGCGTAGCAGAGGCATTTGTAAGGACGGTTGCAGGCTGTCTGAAAAAAGGCGAAGATGCGTCACTTGAAAAAAGCATCCAGGAAGTGCTGGAACGGAATTCGCAAATAGCCTTTGCCCTGCTGAGTCTGTTGTTGACATCCTTTGGAGCAAAAAACCGTGAGAAACATAGAGATGAATCCTATCAGGCCATACTGATCCTGCTGGAAGAGGCCCTGACTCAGTTGCGCTACTCTGTAGAGAGGGGGAGACCCTGGGCGATCAGCGCGGCAAACCGAATACAGGAGACGATAGCGGAAGATGCCTTTCGTATCGAGGTGGATGCGATCGTCCAGGCCGAATTGATGCAGGCCCTTTATTCCTCCAGGCTCGATCTTCATCCCGTCATCAAGGCGAAACGGGAAGAGCTTGCCGGTTACTATGGTCGATTCACGGCAGGAAAAGGCGGCCCGGATATTCAAAAGTTGTTTGAAAGGATAGCCAAGGGCGGTCCAAAAGACCCGTTTGATCTGTATGAACAGCTTATGTCTGAATTGAGTGACCTCTCTTCGGAGTTTCTGGCGTTCTGTTTCATCGAGATGGTGCGGTCCCACAACCCGGTCCTGGGCGATGCTGCGATCCTGATGCTGCTTCATCCCAATCGTGAGGCCAGGACGCAGATTCCCTCCGCATTGCATGCCTCAGGAGATGCCGGGGCCCTATCTCCTCCGGGGCTTCGCCGCATGATCGGTTTAAGGAACTGGCTCCCCAAAGAAGAACGACCTCAGATCGACCGGCTTATCAAGGCGGCGCGCCTTGCCGGCGTAGAATGCGCAGCCATGCCGACGGTCCAGGCGGTCGAAAGCTATGCCTCTGTTATCGACGGGGCTGGAATGCAGGCCATGTGGGGATTCAGCAAACGGGCCCAAGATTTTCAAATGGCAAACGTACTGGTGAAGCAGGGTCAAGGGATCCGGGAGACCTGGGGAGAACGCAGACTGAAAAAGGCGGAAAAAAGGGCCTTCATCGATAGAATCACCGGAGAAAGCGGCAGCGTCCGGGTCGAACCGGCCTATATGGAAAAGGTGATTCGCCATTTCCTCTGGGTGGGCCAGGAGGAAAACAACGTTCCTCCTTTCGGCCTTTTGCGGGCCGCCGAGAGCTTGGCCGATAATTACTGGATCCCCAAGCGCGTGGATTTTGAACGGGAGATCGAGGCATTGAGGGCTGAGATGCCGCCGAAATTCTTGAAGGATGGGGCCGTCGCCCACGCCCTGGATGAGAGTCGGGTCTGGCCGGACATGCCGTTTGGAAGTTCGTGGTTTGAAGACAATGCGCAGGTGGACGCGCTGGTAAGAAAAAACATGAAGGGGTCTTTTAACAGGTCGAGACGCATAGGCAAGACGAGAGACCTGATTCTCAGAGAAATTCTTGAGGAAAAGCGTCAGCCATGGGCCGAGCGACTGTTCTGGATGGCGCTTCGAGAAAGATCCTGCATGGGTAAGAGCCGTTTGCCCTGGCCTGCCTTTCTGATCGTTTCCGGCAGGCTTTTGAGCGGCGACCCCCTGGAACGGATTCCGCTGATGGGCGCTGTGGCCGAGCGATCCGTCCTGTCGGGATTGCGTCGAATTCAGGAGTTCCCTGAATAGCGTTCGAACCACGCCCCTGTTATGGCACGTTCGCCATTTTTTCTCCAGTTCGCCCCCAGGCATCAATAATGCCTCCAACCGTGCCTGCTGCGTCTCTAACCCCGATTCGAATCTGGCTCTTCATCCCTACTCCATGGCAACGCATCGGTAAAGAGGATCGATATTTTTGGTCCAGAGGAAGCGGGCGGCCCTTTTGATATGATCGTTATATACGTGACTGTTAGATTCGGGGCCGGGCCGTGGACATTCCGGGCATGTTCTCAGCACCGCATGCCACGCCTTTTGGGGCCGAGGTGGGTTCGTTCCACGTCGTAGGCCATTTCCACCCAGTCGCAGAGGAGGGACCGGGTGTCTCTCGGGTCGATGATGTCCTCGATGCCGAAGGCCTCGGCCGTGCGGAAGGGGGAGGAGATGGCCCGGTAGGTTTCCTGGAGCTTTTCGAGGCAGGCATCCGGGTCGTTTGATGACTCGATCTCCCGCCGGTGGGCCGCGTACACGCCCCCCTCCACCGGGATGTTTCCCCAAACGGCGGACGGCCAGGCATAGCGCCAGCTCAGCCGAATGCCGCTCTTTTGGGCCCCCCCGGCCACGCCGAAACACTTGCGGAGATAGACCACGGCCATGGGGATGGTGGCCTGTATCATGGCAAAGCTGGCGCGCACCCCCTTGCGGATGGTCCCCTGTTCCTCGCTCCGCTTTCCGACCGTAAATCCGGGCTGATCCGGGAGGTTGACGATGGGGAGATGGAAGGTGTCGCACATGTCGATGAATCGCTGGAATTTTTCCGCCACGTCGTAGTTGAAGGATCCCCCCAGAAAGTTGGGATCGTTGGCCAGGACCCCCACCGGGTAGCCGTTGAGCCGTGCCAGGGCCGTGATCTGGGATCGGCCCTGATACCTCCCGATCTCGAAGATGGACCCCTCATCCAGGACCAGTCGCAGGATCTTTCGCATATCGTAGGGCTTGCGATGATCCCTTGGAATCACGGAGAGGAGTTCCTCTTCCCGGCGCTCCCGATCATCCTGTTCCCCATGTTGGCGCACCGGCATTTCCCACACGTTGCATGGGAGATAGGAGAGAAACCTTTTTACTTGATTCAGGGCGTCCACCTCATCCAGGGCATCGTTATCCACCACGCCCGTGATCCGCGTGTGGAGCCGGTAGCCGCCCAGTTCCTCCTTGGTCATCTCCTCGCCAAAGGCCGACTTGACCAGGGGGGGACCTCCTACAAAGACGTGGGCCTTCTCCCTCACCATCACGCTGAAATGACTCTGCACCATATAGAGGGCCCCCAGCCCGGCAACGGACCCAAACCCCGCGGAGACCACTGGGATCTCGGACATAACCTCCACCCGGTCCTGGGCGCACTCATCCCCTGAGCTGGGGAGTTCGGTATAGCCGATTTCCAGGATTTCTCGAATGGACCCGCCCGCCCCCTCGATGAGGCGGACCATGGGGAGTCTGAGGGACCGGGCCATCTTGACGAAGTAGGCCCCCTTGCTCTTGTACATTCGACCCACGGACGCGCCCTTGATGGTGAAATCATCGCCGTGAATCGAAGTTTTTCTTCCCTCGATCCTGCCAATCCCCATGACAAAGGGGCAGGGGACCAGGTCTGCAAGGCGTGTCTGGTCCGCCTCATCGTAGGAGGGGACCCCGGCCAGGACCCCCCGCTCGCGAAAGGTCCCGGGATCGCACAAGGCATCGATCCGTTCTCGAACCGTCAGCTTGCCATGGTCATGCTGTTTTCGAATATTCGCTTCGCCGCCCAACCGATAGGCGATCTCTTTTCGTCTTTCAAGTTCTTCTATTTCACGCCGCCACATGGGAGGTCTCCCCTTTGCCATGAAAATGCACGTCATCGTCCCCTGCCGTAAAAAGCCAATTCTCTGAACTGATGACACGGATTGGCCAAAAGCCCGGGTATCCCATATCAGATGTGAGATGCCAGGGTTTAGAGATCGGAGGCCAGCGGAAACAACTGACAGAATCCCGCAACCAAATCTTACAGACATCCTGGAACGCTGATCCGGCATTGAGCAACAGAAACCAGCATTTGTATCCTAAAACTTCGTGGGCCAGTTGGCAACCCTCTGATGACGATGGAGTGATTCCGCACGACACAGACACAAAAATGGACCGCCTTCATTTGAAGCCCGGGTCTGAATCTGCTATACTGATGTTGAAGACAACCACCTAAGAATGGAACAGCCACATGAGTGACGGAGGGAGGCTATGCGTGGGATTGGATACCGACCGGAAATTTGAAGCGATTGAGGTTGTGCGGGCCGGCTTTGAAGATGTGGGCTATGTCTGCAGCCGGCAGATCGCCACGACCCTCTATCTGGCCCATCACCTGCAAAAGCCGATCCTGGTAGAGGGGCCTGCAGGGGTGGGAAAGACGGAGCTGGCCAAGGCCGCGGCGGCATATCTCAAAAAACCGCTGATTCGGCTTCAGTGTTATGAGGGGCTGGATGAGTCCAAAGCCCTGTACGAGTGGAAGTATGGCAAGCAGTTGCTCTACACCCAGATCCTCAAGGATAAGCTGGCCGACCTCTTAGAGGGGACAGACGGGCTGGCCGATGCCGTGGCCAGGGTCCACAATTACGACGACATCTTTTTTTCCGAACATTTTCTGGCGCCTCGGCCCCTCCTTCTGGCCCTTCAGGAGAAAGAGGGGGCGGTTCTGTTAGTGGATGAGGTGGACCGGTCGGATCAGGAGTTTGAGGCCTTTCTGCTGGAGGTCCTGTCCGATTTCCAGGTCTCTGTCCCGGAACTGGGTACGATCCAGGCGGTCTCGAGACCCGATGTCTTTCTGACCAGCAACAATACACGGGAGATGAGCGAGGCCCTTAAGCGCCGATGTCTTCATCTCTATATCCCGTTTCCCGATGCCAGACTGGAGCGGGAGATCGTTCGGGTGCGTGCGCCGGGCGTGTCGGAGCGGCTCAGGGGCCAGTTGGTCGCCTTTGTTCAACAGCTTCGAGAACTGGACCTGAAAAAGGTCCCGTCCGTCAGTGAGACCCTTGACTGGGCCAGGGTCCTCACGATCCTCAATGCACGGGACCTGGGTGCGGATCTGATCAGAGACACCCTCAATATCATCTTAAAATTCGAGGTGGACATTGAGATGGTGGAGGGACGCCTGAATGAGATGGCCGAAAAGGCCGTTCGGTAGAGCGGGGGGAGCCGGGGATGGAACAGGTCCTGTGCGATCTGATTATGGCCCTGAGGGGGTCGGGAGTGCGGATATCGCCGGCTGAAACCATGGATGCCCTGAAGGCGGCCTCGCTGCTGGGATTTCAGGAGAAGAGGACCCTGCGCGATGCGCTCTCTGTGACGTTAGCCAAGTCCCTGAATGAAAAAGAGATCTTCACAGACTGCTTTGAGCGATTTTTTTCTCCGGATGGATTTTTTACCCCGGGCACACCGCCTACTTTTCCGGCGGATGCGGCCCTCGACCGCCTCGATTTCCCGCTTTCCCGAATGCTCCTCTTCGGGGATCAGGGGGGTCTCTCCATGGCCATGCGGGATGCTGCAGACGACGCGGACATCACCAGTATCTACTTTTTTACCCAGAAGAGTCTCTATACCCAAAGGATCCTTCGGGGCATGGGTCTGGAAGGGCTGGACCGGGATATTGCTCGGCTTTTCAGAGGGGAGTCATCGACGTCCCAGCAAACAGCGGGGACATTGAAGGTTGTGAAGGCGTTTCTCGTTGAGCAGGTGAGGGATTTTGTGGAGCGGCAATATGCCCTGTATGCGTCATCGGCACGGGAAGCGATCATGGATCGATACCTGCGGGACATGAAGCTTTCCAACCTGGAGCAGCGGGATTATGAGCGAATGCATCGGATTATCAACAGGATGGTGAAATCCCTCAATGATGCCCATTCCAGACGAAAACGGCGAGCCCGGCGGGGCATCCTGGACCTGAAAAAGACCCTCAGGGAAAATGTCGCCTTTCAGGGCCTGATCTTTGCCCCCCGCTGGAAGGCAAAAAGGGTCGACCGGCCCGATATGGTGGTGCTGTGCGACATCAGCCGCTCGGTGGAGGCAGTGTCCCGGTTTATGCTCCTTTTCCTGTACAGTCTCAACGAGGAGATTGCCAAGATCCGATCGTTTGTCTTTTGTTCCAATATGGCGGAGGTTTCCCCTCTATTTGAGGACTACGGGGTGGATGAGGCCCTGGTGAGGCTGCAGCAGGGGACCGGCCTGGGAGTCTCTCTCGGCAGGACCGATTATGGCCAGGCATTCCGGGATTTCAAGAAGACCTGTCTGGAGAGGATCGGGCGCAGGACAACTGTCCTCATCCTGGGCGATGCGCGGAACAATTACGGGGCCCCTGAAACGGGGATTTTGAGCCTCATGCACCAGAGGGCCAGGCGGGTGATCTGGCTCAACCCGGAATCCCCGGCCTTCTGGGGGATCGGAGATTCAGAGATGAAGCGCTATCTTCCTTTCTGCACCCTGGCCCGGGAGTGCAGCAGCGTCAATCACCTGGAACGGGCGGTAAGCTTTCTCGTGAGACATGACTGAACAATCAAAAAACCTGGTCGCAGGCCGGCTGCAGAAACACCTCATCCTGACCCCGGAAAGAAACTCGAACTGCTAAAAAATGATATGGATTTTCCAACATTCCTTTTCCAAATCAAACGGAGCGAATCATATGCTCACAACATAACCAGACCTGCAACATAGTAAGTGTATCTGCTACTAAGAATCCATACAAAAGCCGTCAAAAGAGGGTAACACTTTC
>CAYLJZ010000049.1:0-21741 GCA_964384085.1 uncultured Desulfobacteraceae bacterium | reverse complement strand
GGCCCGTCGGAATTTTATTTCCTCTTCGATCGGATTCATGGGCAATTGCTGTTTGCGGGCATGGCTCTGAAAAAAGGATCCCCTTGAGGCTCATTCGTATACGTTCACAGGTTTTAGTGTTCAGATCCCGAACAGACCGGGCGTCGTGACGCCCGGTCCGAAGACAAGCCCTATCTCATGGTATGCGTACAGAACCGGCTGGCATAGGCACTGCCGAAGTTCTCCTCCACAATGGAATAGATCTCTCCGGTGTCCAGTCCACTCAGTTTCAAATCTTCAATGGCCTGATCCAGCATAGCCGCAAAAACCTCTTCTGCTATTTCTCTCTTTTCCAACATGATGACTCCTTACCCTATGGCGCCTGACGAAACTCGATACAAAAAGTTCGTTTTCGAACCCATGACCGAGACGATTACGAACCAGAATGAAAAAGCGCAACCCCGAAAGGTTGCGCCCTTGTTGTCTGGTGCCGAAGGCGAGACTCGAACTCGCACAGGCGTCCGCCCACTAGACCCTGAACCTAGCGCGTCTACCAGTTCCGCCACTTCGGCGTGAAAATGATGTTGAAATTCATTGATGGCGAACCTATAATAAAAAATTCTGTTTGTCAATAAATTTTGTGTCGGCAATATCGGCCCGGTTTTCAGTCCGAGATATAGCCAACGATATTTGAAATTTTGGGCCAGGGCTCGCGCCCGGACCTTCGCTATTTTTTCTATGTCTATTATTTATGATATACAAAATCTGAGTCACCCGCTTCGAAATCCCGTCCTGACCATCGGGAATTTTGACGGCGTGCATAAGGGCCATCTGGCCCTTTTTGACATGGTGAAAGAAAGGGCTCGAACAATAGACGGCCAGTCGGCCCTGATGACCTTTGATCCCCATCCGATAAAGGTCGTCAAACCCGCCAACGGTCCTCGGCTGATCACGCTGACCCGGCAAAAGCTGGAATTGATTGAGAAGGCCAATATTGACGTCGTGTTCTGCATCCCCTTCACAAGGGAATTTGCAGCCGTCTCTGCTCAAGATTTTGTAGAGGAGATCCTGGTAAGGAGAATTGGCGTTCGCGAAATTGTTGTCGGATATGATTATACGTTCGGACACAATCGCGAAGGCGATATCCAGTTTCTCAGAAAAGCAGGCAAGGACCTCGGTTTTGTCGTGCACGTGGTGGAACCGGTCTATGTGGGCGACAAGCTCGTATCGAGCACTTCCATACGGAAACTGATCCAGGAAGGAAACCTCTCCGAGGCCAGGGAGCTGTTGGGCAGGGATTACCAGATCTGTGGGACCGTGGTCAGAGGGAAAAACAGGGGAGGGCGGCTCCTGGGGTTTCCCACTGCCAATATCGAGCTGATCGACGAATTGGTCCCCAAGGTAGGCGTTTATGCAGTCCATGTGATGGTGGACCATCAAACCCTCAACGGCGTGACCAACATCGGCTTTAATCCGACCTTTGGCAAAGGCCCCTTTTCGGTTGAGACCCATCTTCTGGACTTTGAAGGGGATCTTCTTGGAAAGGAAATCCAGATCAAATTCATCGAGCGATTAAGGGACGAAAGGCCCTTCGGGTCCATAAAGGATCTGTCCTATCAGATCGGTCAGGATATCCTCACGGCCAGAAAAGTTTTCAGCTCGGAATCAAAAACCCCTTGACAAACCGATTTTCTTCTGACTATAGGAAGCCAACTTTATCACCTGCAGTTAAGTCAACCATCCGTTTAGGTCGTGGTGGAATATGAATGAATCACTGCTTACCTTCCCGAAAGGGGGGGTCCATCCTCCTGAAGCAAAAGATCTCACGGAACACCTGGCAGTTGAGACCCTGCCCATACCCGAAGAAGTAGAGATTCTCCTCAATCAGCACTTTGGCGCCCCCTGTACGCCATTGGTCAAGAAGAAAGACCAGGTCGCCGAAGGGGATGTCATTGGGGTTGTGGAAAAGGGCCTTGGGGCTGCTATCCACTCCAGCGTAACCGGAAGCGTGAAGGCGATCGGCGTCTCCACCCATCCCATCGCGGTAAAGGCCCCCTCGGTCATCATTGAGACGGATTCGGCGGCCAGCCCGAGGGAATGGTCTCCTTCTGACTGGAAGGCCCTTTCAAAGGATGACCTCCTCGGACGGATCAAGAACGCCGGGATTGTCGGGATCGGGGGCGCCGGATTTCCGACCCATGTCAAGCTCTCCCCGCCCCCTGATGCAAAGGTGGATACCCTCATCCTCAATGGCGCCGAATGCGAGCCCTATCTCACCACGGACCACCGCCTCATGCTCGAGCATCCTGAAAAGGTGGTTGAAGGGGCCAAGATTCTTTTGCGCATTCTGGGCATTCAGGATTGCCGAATAGGCATCGAATCCAACAAGCCCGATGCCATCGAAGCCATGAAAACTGCATGCGCCCAGGCGCCGTCCAACGGGGTTAACGTGAGCGTATCGCCCCTGAAGGTCAAGTATCCCCAGGGATCGGAAAAGCAACTGATTCAGAGCATTACCGGCCGGAGGGTCCCCGGTTTCGGACTTCCTTTTGACGTCGGCGTCATCGTTCAGAATGTCGGGACCGCCAGGGCCATTTACGATGCAGTCGTGCTCCAAAAGCCCTTATACGAAAAGATCGTTACAGTTTCGGGTCGCGGCATCGCACGGCCGGCCAATGTGTTGGTCCGAATAGGGACCCGAGTCAGCGATATTGTATCCTACCTGGGCGGAATACGGCCAGGTCTTGCCAAGGTGGTGATGGGGGGGCCCATGATGGGCTTTGCCGTCCCCACCCTCGATATTCCTGTCACCAAGACGACGTCGGGAATCCTTTTTCTGAGCGAAGATGAAATCGATGCCCGGCCCTACGGCCAGTGCATCCGCTGCGGGTGGTGCATGGAGGCCTGCCCCATGGGACTTCTCCCCAATGAAATCGGTGTCTACGTAGAGGCAGGACGTCCAGGGGATACATCGCAGTTCGGAGTGTTTGAATGCTTTGAGTGCGGGTGTTGCGCCTATGTCTGCCCGGCAAAACGCCCCCTGGTTCAGTTTATCCGTTTGGCTAAAATGAAAGCCAAGAAGTAGGTTCTGTTAACAGATTTCAAGGAGTCGAGTCATCGAAACGGTAGAAAAAGAGAGAGAATCGCCGGTTGCGGATCTCCCGTTGCTGACGGTCTCGGTATCCCCGCACGTCAAAAGTGGGGAATCCGTTGAAAAGATCATGTGGACGGTTGTGGCCTGCCTCCTGCCGCCGCTGATCCTTTCCATTTTTATCTTTGGCATTCAAACACTTATCATCACTGCCGTCAGCGTCGTGAGCTGTGTGGCAGCGGAGGCTGTCTCCCAAAAGCTCCTTCATCGACCTGTCACCATCAAAGACGGGAGCGCTGTCATCACCGGACTCCTGATGGCCTATGTGATCCCCCCTGGAGTCCCTTACTGGATTCCCATTCTGGGGGCTGTAATGGCCATCTATGTTGCCAAGCATCTCCTGGGCGGCATCGGATTCAACATATTCAACCCGGCCCTTATCGGGAGGGCCTTTTTGATGGCCACCTTTCCCGTGGCCATGACCTCTGCCTGGCTTTCCCCCATCCGTGATGCGGCGGTTTTCAAGTATATGGGGACCGGGATCGATGCAGTTTCCACGGCCACCCCTTTATATATTCTGAGACATTACGGGGTGGATGCGTTGATCGAAAAATTCGGGAGCATGTCAACGATCTACGGCGATTTTGTTGTGGGATGGAAACCGGGCTGCATTGGAGAGACATCGGCCCTCCTTCTGTTGATAGGCGGCCTGTTCCTCATTTATAAAAGATATATCACCTGGCATATCCCTGTGTCGGTCATTGTGTCGGTCGGATTTTTAACCTGGATTTTCGAAGGGGAGACGCTCTTTACCGGGAACCCCCTGCTGGCCGTTCTCTCGGGCGGCGTTTTTCTCGGCGCCTTTTTTATGGCAACCGATTATGTGACCTCCCCATCCCAGGCGCCGGCGAAACTGATTTTCGGTGCGGGCATCGGCGCCCTGACGGTCTTGATCCGTTTAAAAGGCGGATATCCGGAAGGCGTCTGCTATGCGATTCTCCTCATGAATCCGCTTGTACCGGCATTGGAGGGATTGTTTAGACCCAAGCGTTTTGCTCCTCAAAAAGGTGCCTGACATGAAGCAAATTATTCGTATCACCGTGGGCCTAACGGTTTCGTGTCTGATTGCAGCCCTGGTCATGGGGTCGGTTTTCATTGTCACGGACAAGGCCAAAAAACACAACGAGCATGTGAATGTGCAACAGACCATGCTCGGATTGCTGGGCTACACCAAGAGCCATCCGGCCCCGTCCGACCTGAAGCTTTACACCATGTACCGGTATATCCTCACCGACGGCAGCACCAGCACCCTGGGATATCTCCTCCCGGTGCGGAAGGGAGACGCCGCAGGGTACCATCTGATGGTGATGGATTTGAACGGTCAGTTTGTAAATCAGCATCCGCTCGATTTGGCGCCGAATATGGCCTCTGAGTCGACCGAGAGAACCGCTGCCCTGAAGAAGGTCGTCAAACCGCCTCAGACGTTTGTGTATGCAGACGCCACCATTGTGGCCATGTTGGGCGAGAAGCGGTTGGCCTATCTCTTGCCTGGCGAGTTCCCCGGATTCAAGACATTTATCCATGTCATGCTGGCGCTGGACCCGTCCTTTGAGATCCTCGGCCTTGAGATCACCGAACAGGAAGAGGACCCGGGCCTCGGTGCGGAGATCAAACAGGATTATTTTAAAAATCAGTTCACGGGAAAATCATTTAAGAAGATAAAAGACCTCCATGTGGTCAAAGAGCCGCTTCCTGACGAATACAAAATGTATTTGGAAAAGGAGGAAGGGAAGGGAACGCTGCTTCCAGAAAAGGAACTGGATGCCATTCGCGGCAAATATCAGGACAAGGACATCTATGCCCTGACCGGGGCTACCATCTCAAGCAAGGCGGTCACCGATGGGGTCAAGAGCATGGTTGCGAAATTTGCCTACCGGATCAACCGACTGGAATCGGTGATCTCAACGCAGAAGATCCCGGTAGCTTTTTAATCACTGAAGGAGCAAGACAGTGCCTGCCACCACAAAAACGAATTTTCAGCTGGTTTCCAACGGCATTCTGAACGAAAATCCTATCTTTCGTCTGGCCCTGTCCATGTGCCCGGCAGTGGGAATCAGCACCACGGTCATGAACGGAATCATGCTGGGAATCGCCGTCCTGTTTGTGCAGGTCTTTTCCAGTTGCACCATAGCGGCCATCAAGAACTATATTCACCCTCGAATTCGAATCCCGACCTATACCTTGACGATTGCCACGTGGGTAACGGTCATTGACCTGGTCCTTGCGGCCTACCTCCCCGCAGCCTATAAGGAAATGGGGATCTTCGTCAAACTGATTGTGGCATTTGCCATCATCACCATGCGACTGGAGACCTTCGCCTGCAAGAACAGCGTCCCCGCATCGTTCTGGGACGGAATCGGCATGGGCTTCGGGTTTATGTTCGGAATGATGGCCCTTGGTTTTGTGAGGGAATTGTTAGGGATGGGGACGATTCTGGGTTATGACGTCCTCGGATTTCGACCGCTCCTGTTTTTTGTCCTCCCGGCAGCCGGATTTTTCTGCGTAGGGATCATGATGGCCATGTTCAATTATATGGAGCTTGTCTATAACCGGAATAGAAGGGCCAAATAGATATGAAGATCTCCGGACGAAATTATCTCCTTGCAGCCGTTTTTGTTATCGCTGGCATCTTCCTGATGGGCGGATGCGCCACAGAGCACCGTTTTGTCAAGAAGACGGCCTTCAAGGAGACCAACCAGATCATCATCGAATTCGCTGGGCCGGTAGACGAGGCATGGGCACGAAATGCCGCCAATTACACCGTATATGAGAAGCCCGACCCGGACATCAAATTGAAGATTAAAGATATCGCGCTCAGCGCCGACAGAAAAACGGTGACATTGTCATTTGCAGACCCGCTCAACCAGAATCAGCCGCACGTCCTGACGGCGAACCATATCTCATCTGACGGGAAATCCCTCGGTTCAGCCGTCCTCGGGGTCAAGAAGGTTTATCTGGGATATCTGTTTTCCATCCTGATCGGCGCCATGATCATCAACAACTTTGTATTTACCAAATACCTCGGGCTCTGCGTATTTTTCGGGACATCTCAAAAGAAATCCACGGCAGTGGGCATGGGAATCACGTTTACCATTGTCATGGTGGTCAGCGCCATGATGTCCTGGTTTCTCTATCAGTTTGTGCTGCAGCCGTTCAGGTTGAATTTCCTTCAAATTGTCGTATTTATCGGTCTGGTCTCCTTATCGGTGCAGGCGGTGGACACCATTCTACGAAAGGTCAATCCCCTGTTGTTCAAGGCATTCGGCGTGTATCTCGTATTGGTCATCGCCAACTGTATCATCATCGCCGTTCCTCTGATCCTTGCGGACAATGAGTACAATGCCTTCGAGAGTTTCATGTTGGCCCTTGGGGCGGGGCTTGGGTTCCTGATCGCCCTCTTTTTGATGTCTTCTGTGCGGGAACGACTGGAACTGGCCAATGTCCCCCCGACATACCGGGGGCTTCCCATAGCCTTTGTCGTGGCCGGTCTCTTTGCTCTGGCCTTTCTCGGTTTTTCAGGGATGTCTATATTTTAGGGAATTTTGGGATTCAGGAATTTGGGAATGGCGGAATTATCTATAAAGGCAAGAGAATCTTTGCGCTTTAGCGTCTCTGCGCGAGACATTTTTTGGTTTAGGGAGTCTAAATGGATCCGGCATTAGTCAAACTGGCCTTAGGCGGTTTAGCCGTTTTGGGGTGTATCGGCCTCTTCTTCGGCGTCGGCCTGGCATTGGCCGCCCATAAATTTGCGGTGGAGGCCAATCCCAAAGTGGAAGAGGTGTTGGAGGTCCTGGCAGGGGCCCAGTGAGGGGGATGCGGCTTCGCAGGATGCGAAGCGTATGCCGAAGCGGTTGTCAACGACCCCAGCGTTCCACCGAACCTCTGCTTTCCTGGAAAGGCGGAGGTGGCGAAACTGGTTGCCGAGATAACGGGCAAAAAGATGGCCGCCGTGGAAAACGTGGTCGCCGCTGTCCGGTGTTCGAGGGTCGAGGGGAATGTCCGCAAAAAGCTGAACTACATCGGATATGGGTCGTGCACCGGTGCGAATCTGGCATTTGGCGGACCGTATGCATGCCGATATGCCTGCGTGGGCCTGGGGGAATGTGCTGAAAGCTGCCCCTTTGACGCCATCACGATGGTGGACGGCTTTCCGGTGGTCGATGTCCACCGGTGCGTGGGCTGCGGGACCTGTGTGCGCACGTGTCCAAAAAAGATTATCGAGCTCATTCCGGTCAAGGCCAGGGTCTGGGTCCCGTGCAGCACGAAAGATGCGGCGAAAGACGTTAAAGAGGTCTGCAGAGTGGGTTGCATCTCGTGCAAAATGTGTGTCAAGGTATGCCCGGCGAAAGCGGTTGCCTTGGAGGACGGCATTATTACGATCGACCATCAGAAATGTATGGAATTTGGCCCTGACTGTCATGAGATATGTGTAGAGAAATGCCCGAGGGGGATCTTCAGGAATTATTCCGTGGCCGAAACAGGCGTTCAGCAGGCGACCATGGCTGCAGCCTAAACTAAAATACACCCATCTTGGAAGCCCCCGTAAGAGGGGATGGAATCCCGCCATCAGGCGCATCAGGATTATGGAGGAACATCAAATGGAAAGAAATGAGTTACTGCGTCATGCATCGGAGAGCATGGATCGAAGGTCTTTTTTAAAGCTTTCGGGAATGCTCGGCATCGGTCTTGCTTCCGCCGGCGTTGCGATCCCCGCTGGGGCAGAGGCCGTAAAATTTAACCGTCACCTGTATAAAGTATCTAAAACCCGGTTAACCATTGGGACCTTTGTTTCCATGACCCTCCTTCACCCATCGAAGGATGAGGCCGAAGCGGCCATGGGAGAGGCCTTTCTCGAGATCGATCGGCTGGCGCGAATCATGAGCCGTTTTGATCAGACGACGGCCGTGGCCCAGCTCAACCGGGAAGGGCTTCTCAAGGATATTCCCATCGAGGCTGCAGAGGTGATTTCCAGTTCATTGGGGTACTACCGAATCAGCCATGGGGCCTTTGATATATCTGTAAAACCGGTGGTAGACCTGTTTAAGGAGAAGTTCGCCGACAGCAAGCGAATGGCCCCTTCTGACGCAGAGCTGAAGGAAGCCATTCAACTGGTCAATGCATCCGATATCGAACTGACGGGCCGTACGGTTCGTTTCAAACGGCCAGGCATGGGTATCACCCTGGACGGTATCGCGAAGGGGTATATCGTGGACCGGGCATCAGCGGTTCTCTCACAAAACGGGATCAAGAACCACCTGATCAATGCCGGGGGCGACATTCGTACCGTTGGATGCAGGCGAGACGGCAAACCATGGACCATTGCGGTCCAGGATCCGCAGAAGAAACATGCATATCCCGACATCATCCACCTGACGGACGGGGCGATCGCCACTTCCGGAAATTATGAGGTCTTTTTTGACCGGGAAAAGATGTTCCACCATATCGTGGACCCCCACACCGGACACTCCCCTGTAGAAAGCGCCAGCGTGTCGGTCCTGGCGGGCACGACCATGGAAGCGGATGCCCTCTCCACCACCGTGTTTGTCATGGCGCCCGAGCGCGGCACCCGCTTTATTAACTCGCGTCCCGGATGCGAATCTCTGGTGGTAACAAAGGGAAATCAGAAGATCCCATCGGCAGGATGGAAAAGCGCAGCAGTTTGATGAATGGATTGAGTGGGGGGGGTGAAGCTGGGGCCATGGCGTCCTTTAAAAATCGACGGACGCCTTCCTACATCGGCACATCCTCTTGCGTGTAATTTCTAAAACGCGTCAGCTCCTTTTGAAACGTCAGTTTGAACGCACCGGTAGGACCGTTTCTCTGCTTACCGATAATGATCTCGGCAATATTCCTGTTTTCTTCTGAATTGGGATTGTAGATTTCGTCCCTGTAGATAAAGGCGATCACATCCGCATCCTGTTCAATAGCCCCGCTGTCTCTGAGGTCCGCCAGTTGGGGTTTCTTGTTGGGCCGATCTTCGACCTTCCGGTTTAACTGGGAGAGGGCTATCACAGGAACGTTCAGGTCCTTGGCCAGCCCTTTCAACGACCTGGATATCTCCGACATCTCCAGTTGTCTGGACTCTGCCGATCTTCGACCCTGGATCAACTGCATATAGTCTACGATCACAAGCCCCAGATCGACCCGTTTCTTCAGCCTTCTGCACTTGGCCTTCATTTCAAGTACACTGATGGCAGAGGTATCATCTATATAAATGGGCATTTCCGACAGCCGATCAGCCGATTCCGTAAGGCGTGGCCAGTCGTCGCCTCTCAGGCTGCCGGTCCTCAGCTTGGTGGCGTTTATTCCGGCGTCGAGGCCCAGCAGCCGAATGCCCAACTGCTGACGGGACATCTCCAGCGAAAACACAGCGACCACGCTTCCGGTTTTTTTGGCGGCGTTGTAGCCCATGTTCAGGGCGAGGGCCGTCTTTCCCATGCTCGGCCGTCCTGCGACAATAATCAGATCTGAGGGCTGGAGCCCGGCCGTCAACATATCGAATCGTTCAAAACCTGTCGGAACGCCGGTCACATATCCTTCAAACTGGGCAACGCTTTCGAGCTTTTTGAAACTGCCATCAATGACCTGTTTCAGGCTTTGGAACCCTTCCCGAATCTGATCTTCGGCAATGTCAAAGATGGACTGCTCGGCCTTTTCGAGAAGATCTGCGGTAGTTGCATCGGTTTGAAAGCAGAGTTCGGAGATGGTTGAACACTGGCTGATCAACCGCCGTCGAACCGCCAGATTTCTTACAATCTCGGCATGGTAGGCAATGCCGGCGGATGTCGAAACGGCCTGGACCAGCAGGGCCAGGTAATCCGTGCCCCCCACCTTTTCCAGGGTATTTTTCTGAGTGAGGGTCTCGGACAGGGTGATGATGTCGATCGGTTCACTGCGCTGATACAACCGGGCCATTCCTTCGAAAAGGGCGACATGGGCTTCCCGGTAAAAATCGTCGGCAGAGAGGATGTCCACAACCTGGTTCATGGCGTCATTGTTGATCAATATGCCGCCCAGTATGGCCTGTTCAGCCTCCACGTTGTGGGGTGGGACCTTCAAATACGAGACAGGGGATTTTTCTTTTGGCTGAGGCATAGGATCTTCACATACCAGGGATTCGATCGGCCTGCATACCTTTGATTTCTCAATCCCTCACGAGGCGACGCTCTATTGCCGGCGTATTTCTATCCTTGCTCAGGGGCTACAATCACTTTTATGGAGCCGGTCACCTTCGGATAAATTCTGACCGGGATATGGTATTCTCCCAGCGCCTTAATCGGTTTGTCCAAATGGATCTTACGTCTATCTATCTCAATGCCCTGGGCATCCATGTAGGCGGCAATATCCATGGTGGTCACCGAACCGTAGAGTTTTCCTTCTTCGCCCGCCTTCTGCGAAATAGTGATGACAAGCTCAGAGATCCGCTCTTTGAACCGTTCTGCGGCCTCTCTCCCTTTCAGCCGCTTCGCCTCGATCTTTTTCCGTTGAAGTTCAAGCGATTTCATGTTTTGAGGCGTCGCTTCAAGTGCAAACCCATTGGGAACCAGGTAGTTGCGTGCATACCCACTTGCGACCTTGACGATATCCCCTTCCAAGCCCAATTCATCAACATCCTGCCGTAGAATCACTTCCATTGCACTGTCTCCTTCGTTACGTTGTTTGGCTATCCGCTCTCCTGTGGATCTTTCTGAAATCAATCCATTGATCGAACAGGCCGACACAGGTCAGGACCGCCAGAAAAAGCTGCTGGACGACGATCAGAAAATAGATGCCCAGCCTGATCCAGGAAGGAACATGGTATTTGTTCAAAAAAAACACGATAATGGATAGCCCATGAAATAAATAGATGGCCAAGATGACAATCAGGGCGTTTATGGCCAAAAACTGTATGCCCACTGACGACAAAAATAAACCAAAACCTGAAATGATCAGGCCCCAGACCAGATGGTCAGGCGCCTCCCACCGGTCCATTGAAATAAATTCCGGATAGGCAAGGTTCCCCATCCTGAAAAGTGGTCTGGCAATGATGACGTTGAGCCAGACCGCAAAGCCTATCCCTACAATCATGAGTGAGGGATAAATCTTCGAAATGGTCGACGTGAAGACCTTCGCATACGCCTTCAATTCAAGGGCATTCGGCTGGCCCGGGTTTGCATCCACATAGGTCTGAATGGCGGCATCGAGCTGACTCCCGAGGGAACTGAGGACCATTTCGATGGGCCCCATGTTTCTCGACAGACCCATGATGGTCAGCATCCCCAGGCCCAGGAGGAGCATGAAGAGGGTTGCCAGAAATAAGGTGTTGCCGAGGCTGAGGTTCCTTCTGAAAAGCTCAGCCAGCGCTATCCCTACAAGACTCAACTCCGCGGCCAGGAGGGTGAGCTCCGAATAACCGGCAAGGTGGCCTATCAGGCCGATGACCCCGACCACCAGCGCCGCAAGTTTAATCCCTTCGATAAAGCCCAGTCTGGCTGAATAATAGAGGAAGGGAAGCGGTGTCAGCAGACTGAAAACAGGCCCGACAAACGGAATGAAAATGGATGCCAAGAGAAGAGATATCGCTCCGCCGGCGCACCCCAGTAGATCACTCATTTTCATGGGATTTCAAGAATGGCAACAGCCCCCCCCGAACCAGCTAAAAACGAGGATCACGATAAGTCCGAGGGCTTCAGATCAGTTTACAATGGACGTTGTATAGGGCAACAGGGCAATGTTTCTGGCCCTCTTAATCGCCAGGGCCAGCAGACGCTGGTGCTTGGCGCAGTTGCCGGAGATCCTGCACGGCGTAATTTTGCCCCGTTCCGTAATGAAGTACCTGATATTCTTGATATCCTTGTAATCAATGGTCAGGCTGCTGTCAGCGCAGAACTTGCAGACCTTTCTTCGGTGATAGGTTCTTTTGAATTTACCCTTGTTACCCCTGGTCCTGTCGTCGCTCTCTTCCCTATTGTATGCCATTTTCGCCCTCTTCCTCTGTGCGTCTATCGTCTTCGATCATTTTTTCCTCTTCGCCGGGTCCCTTTTTGGCTCCCTCTGCCGCGGCCTTCAGGGCCTCCGGATCGGCATGGTCGCTCAACTTGATGGTCTGAAATTTAATAACCCGGTCATCCAAGGTCATTTCACGCTTCAGTTGTTCAACAATGCCCGATTCAGCGCAATATTGCAGAAGCACATAGGAACCCTTGTCAAACTTCTTCACCTCATACGCTAATGTTCTCTTTCCCCATTCCTCAGCCCTGGTAACGACGCCTTTCTCTTTTTCGATAAAGGACTGCATCTTAGCGACAACATCTCGATACTCGTCGTCAGCCAGTTCAGGATTGACGATATAGAGGGTCTCGTAATACCGCATGCGTGTTCTCTCCCTTCGGCCTTTTTCCTGATATGGATTTTGTTGGTCCCCCAGACCGGGGCCGGCGAGGCCAGGCCTGCCGACCCGTCCATGGGGACAAGGAGCCATTAAAATTTAAACGGGTATTATTAGCAATGAACCCGCCTGATGTCAAGATATTAATTGTTACGCGCCCGATCTATTCAAAAAAATTCCGAACGGTAAATCCCTCCCGGCTGCACAGGAGATCTCGCTCCGCCTCCCGAAGGTCCTGAGTCACCATCTCGGCCACCATCTCATTAAAGGATGTCTTCGGCTCCCAGCCAAGCTCCGTCCTCGCCAGGCTGGCATCTCCCAAAAGGGTCTCTACCTCGGTCGGACGGAAATACCTGGGATCGACCGCCACCACGCACCGGCCCGTTTTCTGATCGTACCCCTTTTCCTCCAGACCTTTCCCCTCCCACCGAATATCAAATCCCAATTCTTTCGCGGCAGCATTCACAAAATCCCTGACGGAACGCTGTATCCCCGTGGCCACGACATAATCCCTTGGTGTTTCCTGCTGGAGCATCAACCACATGAGTTCCACATAATCCCGCGCATGGCCCCAGTCCCGCTTGGCGTCGAGGTTCCCCAGATAAATGGCGTTTTGGAACCCAAGCTTGATCCTCGCCAAACCACGGGTTATCTTCCGCGTCACAAAGGTCTCCCCGCGAACGGGAGATTCGTGATTGAACAGAATCCCGTTGCACCCGAAAATCCCATAGGCCTCCCTGTAGTTGACCGTAATCCAGTACGCATACAGTTTGGCCACGGCATACGGGGAGCGGGGATAAAAGGGCGTTTTTTCATTCTGGGGCGTCTCCCTGACCAGCCCGTAGAGTTCGGAGGTGGACGCCTGATAGAATCGGGTCTTTTTTTCCAGTCCCAGGATACGGATAGCCTCCAGAAGGCGAAGGGCCCCCAGGGCATCGGCATTCGCCGTGTACTCCGGGGTCTCGAAAGAGACCTTGACATGGCTCTGGGCAGCCAGATTATAGATTTCGTCGGGTTGAACCTGCTGTATGATTCGAATGAGATTTGTGGAATCGGTCAGGTCCCCGTAATGGAGTACAAATTTCCTGTCGGATTCGTGAGGGTCCTGGTAGAGGTGGTCGATCCTGTCGGTATTGAAGAGCGATGCCCTCCGCTTGATGCCGTGGACCTCATATCCCTTCTTCAACATAAATCCAGCCAGATACGCCCCATCCTGGCCGGTAATTCCTGTAATGAGCGCTCGTTTCATAATTTCTCCCATTCCTATGCTTTCCTTTCCGCCTCCACCATCATTCTTGCCACATCCCGCATCCTGTACCTGGCCTTCCATCCCAGCTTCTCTTCTGCCCTGGCCGGATTTGCCCTGACGGTCAGGATGTCGGTGGGTCTGAAAAGGGACTGGTTTGTTTTTACATGGTCTCGCCAGTCCAGGCCAAGGGCCGTGAAAACACTCTCGACAAAATCCGCCAGCTTGTTGGTCTCGCCGGTGGCAATCACAAAATCCTCGGGGCTCTCCTGCTGCAGCATGCGCCACATGGCATCCACATATTCCGGCGCCCAGCCCCAATCTCTTTCGACCGATATATCCCCCAGTTCGAGGACGTCGCCCTTTCCTGTTGCAATGCGGCAGGCCGCGCTGACGATTTTGCGGGTGACAAACCGACGGGGTCTGAGAGGGGATTCATGATTAAAAAGAAGACCGGAGCAGGCAAAGAGACCGTAGGCCTCTCGATAGTTCGCCATCTGCCAGAAGGCCGCCGCCTTTGCAACCGCATAAGGACTCCTGGGACGAAAGGGGGTGCGTTCGTCGGCCGGCCGACCTTCCGTATTGCCGAAACACTCGCTGGACCCTGCATTATAGATCTTGATGGGCGCCTCTAAAAACCGGATGGCTTCCAACAGGTTGAGCGTCCCGATGCTGATGCTCTCAAAGGACTCGACCGGCTGGTCGAAGGAAAGACCTACGGAACTCTGCCCTGCCAGATTGTAGACCTCATCGGGCCGCACCTTTTTCAATACCTGGAGCACGCTTCGAAAATCGTTTAAAGAGGCCGACGCCACCTCCACCTGGTCCCTGATGTTCAATCGAACCAGATTTGAAAACTGCGACATCTGCGCATCCCGGGAAGAACCGACCACCCGGTACCCCTTTTCCAGGAGCAACCTGGCCAGGTATGATCCATCCTGTCCCGAAACGCCCAGAATCAGTGCTGTCTTTCCCATACCCTCCCCATCCGTCGTCGGCTGAGCGTGATAATCCTTTGACGGTAATAAGAAATAAAATTGGTACCTGCTGATAGAAGCGATGACAATGAACCGGACCTTTTTCACACACCCATCTTGTTACTGAAATTGTAATTGAATACCCTTCTTTGAACCTGTTGTCAATTGTCGATTGCGTTCCGGGCTCCCGGTTTAGGAAGAGACGCTGGCCCCAGGCTGGTGTTTCTGAATGGCCTCGATTCGATCCAGCACAGGGGGATGGCTATAGCTCAGAAAAACCTTAAGGGGGTGAGGCGTCAGGTTGGAGAGGGTGTCGACGCTCAGCTTTTTGAGGGCCGAGATCATGGATTCGGGTTTTTGGTAGGTATCCACCGCAAAGGCATCAGCCTCATATTCATGCCTGCGGGACAGCATGTTCCCGAACACGGAAAGGACCATCTCTATAGGGGAATAAAGAAACCCGAAAAAGATGAGGCTTGCATAGATGGAGATATGGTCCATTCGGAATGCCGCGAAGAGTTCCGGGTTGTTGATAAAAAGGGAGAGGATAAAGAACATGAGCCCGCTGGTAATGATGGATATGGCCATCGATGTGAGGATGTGTCGCTTTTTGTAATGCCCCATTTCGTGAGCAAGAACCGATACCAGCTCATCCCGAGTATGTTTTTCAATCAGGGTATCAAAAAGGACGATCCTTCTGAATCTGCCGAAACCGGTGAAGAATGCATTTGACTTGGTCGAGCGTTTCGATCCGTCCATGGTGAATACACCCTTCATCTTGAAATTCTGTGTCGTTGCGTAGGCTTCGATAGCCGCCCTCAGTTCGTCCTTTGGAAGGGGGACAAATTTATTGAAGATCGGCAGAATGACAACCGGAGCGATAGACAGAAGAAGGATTTGAAAGAGCGTCAGGGCCATCCAGCACCATACCCAGGCCCATGGCCCGGCCTTCTCAAAAAACCAGAGCACGCCGGAAAAAAGGACGCCCCCGATCACCGCCGCCAGGATCCAGGTCTTCAGGATATCCAGCACAAATGTCCTCGGGGTTGTCTGGTTAAACCCGTATCTCTCTTCAATGACAAAGGTGCTGTAGATCGAAAATGGAATGGAGACCATCTGGAAAAGAAGCATGAGGACCGCGGCAAAGATGAGTCCGGTTGGGATATTGCTGAGATGAAAGCTCCGTGCGAAATGATCCACCGTGTTAAAGCCTCCCAGAAGGATGAAGGCAATGGTGAGCGGGGTGGCGATGGAATCGGCAACGAACCCGAATCGGGTCGTTTCTTTCAGGTATTCCTGAGATTTACGATATTTCTCCCCATCATAATACCCCACGAAGGCCTCGGGGAGATCCGTGCGCAAATGACGCATATTCAGGGTGTCGACAACCAGATTCAAGAGGTAGTCGCCGACCAGAATTGCGAGAATAATGATGAGATAGCGATTCATTCAGCCTTGCACTGTCCAGGTGATCTGCAACCAGTGGTTTGTTCGGGACTTGTTCTCGAATTCCGAGCACGATAACGGTGGAATCTTCGCACGTCAGTTTTTGCTGCCCCTTCTGGTTGGCCTCTCTCTCTACTGGATTGCCCAGTCAAAGTCAACACCGGCGCCTGAACCCGGCAGTTCTCATTTTACCGTTTTCTCCTCCTCCCCTCCCCCGGTTTTGCCGCCTATGCCATTCATCTCAGGACCCCCGCCACCCCATGACACCCTACCATGCCAAAAAACTTGTAATTTTAGCGGGTTGACTTTTGACCTCTCAAAACATAAGCTGTTAGAACATAAAAATTTCGGGTAGCCCTCCCTGTTGCGGCATCAACAGGCCTGCTGTCTGGCCCGGCGGGTCGGTCCGCAACTGAATAGCTGAAGGGCGTCCCGGACGGAACATTGATCCTTTTTGATTTATGGGTTGCTATTTGATTAAAGCTTATGTTATATAAAGGGCTCATCGTGGATTAGTGTGATTTCCAATAGTAGCATCGATGACCATCATAGCGCCTATATGATGTAACATATTTTATTTGCAGGACATTATAGTGATTTTGGGTTTACTCACAAGAAACTCAACGCGGCATTTTCACACTAATCCGCGATGAGCCATATAAAGTTAATCAAGAGTTAATCAAGAAGGAGGAATCAAGGCACGGAGGTACGACCTTATTGAATGACCAATCACTAAGGTCAGAGGACGCAATCGCCGCACACGCAGCATTGATAGGACCTTATCCAGAGGGAGGCGTATGGAAAACAGAGAACCACACCAGGCCCATCCCAAGATTGGCGCTATTCTGATAAAGGAAGGATTGATCTCTCAAGACCAACTTCAAGAAGCAATCAAAAAACAGAATGAGAATAAAGACTACATCCCAATTGGCCAGGTTCTGGTCGATATGGAAGCAATCACGCGTAACCAACTTGATTTCGTCCTTCAACGTTTTAATAAAATTCCCCTTCTTGGTCAAATTCTGGTCCAGTCCGGCAAGGTGACCCCGCAAGAAATTAAAACCGCAATCAAGTATCAAAAGGAATCGGGACTTCGATTGGGCGAAGCGCTGATCAAATTGGACTGTATAACTGAGTCAGACATGAAACAGGCTTTGTGCACACAGCTCAACATCCCTTTTGTAGACTTGAACGACGTAAAGCTGGACTGGAAGCTTTCCAGGTTGATCAACAAGAAATACGCTCAAAAACACCGGATCGTTCCCATTAGCAAGATGGGCACCACGCTCACCCTCGCCGTGGATGATCCTACGGACAGAACAGCTATTGAGGAACTCCATTCAATTACTGGGCTTACCATCAATGTGATCACATCAACACAATCAGCGATATTTTTTGCCTATGCCCGGTTATATGAGAACAAGGAACTGGAGGAGGAGAAGGTATCTTCAAATTTGAGGCTTTTAGAGGAAGACGCTCTTGCTGATGAAACATGCCATTATTTCTCTCAACAGCAAGTTAAAAATACAGATACATTGGTCAGGAATATTATCAGTACCGGGATTAAAAATTCCGCCTCTGATATCCATTTCGAGACTACGGATCGGCACTTAATTGTCCGGTACAGAATCGACGGCTTGCTTCAGGATATTGAATTGGGGGCAATGGAGGAACAGCTCGACAAGCTAAGCCGTCAGATTGTTTCGAGAATCAAGATCCTGGGGAATCTGGATATCGCTGAAAGAAGACGGCCTCAGGATGGGAGTTTCCGAGTCGAGTTGAATGTAAACAGAAAGAAGATTAACGTTGATTTTCGGGTATCCATTGTTCCCAGCTACTATGGGGAAAACGTGGTTCTCAGAATCCTGGATTCCAGGAAAGCCCCTAAGTCAATTGATCAGCTTGATTTTTCACCGAGGATTAACGATGGGTTACATGGACTTCTCAAGCGGAACACCGGTATTATTCTGGTAACAGGGCCGACAGGATCGGGGAAAAGTACCACTTTGTATGGTTCACTCATGACTGCATACCGACCCGGAATCAAGATCCTGACAGCAGAAGATCCGATTGAGTACGTCTACGACAAGATCACCCAGTGCCAAGTGAATCCGGTAATCGGAAATACCTTCGCAAATTTTGTGCGTGCGTTTTTGCGACAAGATCCCGAGATCATACTGGTCGGGGAGATCAGGGACAGTGAAACCGCGGAGATGGCTTTCAGGGCTGCCCAAACCGGACATCTGGTCCTCAGTACGCTGCATACCAACGATGCCTTAGGTGCTGTTCCTCGATTGTTGGGCTTGGGTATTGATCCTGGCCTAATTGCCTCGTCTCTCGTGGGGATCCTCGCGCAAAGGCTGATCAGAACAGTCTGTCCTGAATGCAAAAAGGAATCTGCCCCTTCTGACGAGTTAATCAAGGAATTTTTCCCAACCCCACCTACAGATATTAAATGGGTTGCCGGTCAGAAGTGTGCTCACTGTAACTATACAGGGTATAAGGGCCGTACGGCTGTAGGGGAACTATGGATTCCCGATGAAAATGATTTTATCCTGATTAACAAGGGGGCGAAAATCAATGAACTCAGGGAAAATTGCTACGCAAACAAAAATAATGTATTGATGGCAGAAGATGCCTTGTCCAAATTGCGGGAAGAAAAGACAACCCTTGAAGAGTTGGCCCGTACCATCCCCTTTTCAAGCATCTACGATTTTCGTCGGCTCCAGGCAGCTCCAAAAAGTAAAGAAGGTGCATCAGTCAGAGAACTTTCGCAGATGAATCGCGACCGACGATGATCCCATTGGAACATGAAGCAACCATGTGAACCATGAATACTGTTTATGCCGATCAGAAGGGGAATGCGCTTGTTTCTTGTCCGCACTGTGGGATACAAAAGAAAACCAATGTTTCTAAATATATAGGGTGCAATATCACGATTAGGTGCACATGCGGACAAAGCTTCAAGTCCCATTTCGAATACGCACCTCTCGAAAGAGAAAAGGAAGCTGTTCTATCCAAAACCGAAAAGAGCGATTTTGGTGCTAAAGCACGTCTTGTTCTGCCTGTAGACGCCACGGGAAAATCCCTTTTTGCCTGCCCGAATTGTGGCTTCGAAAAAAAGATGGAAGCCCCCCCCAAATTCAGCACAGGGTCTGAATACCGGATCAAATGCCGATGCGGACAAATATATGACTGTCGATTCCAATCCTCTCCTGGTGACAAGCACGACCCACAGCAGGAAAAGTATCCTCTTTTGAGAGAGGGCGAAGCGAATTGTATCAAACCAAAGGTCTACGGTCTTGGAGAGAATCATACAGCCAGCATCGTCTGTGAAAAATGCGGTCGCAGACATGTCGTTGATCCCGATGGAGATTCCATCCCGATGAGACCGTTCTGGTTTCGATGTGGATGCGGCCATACCTTCCCCTGCCGCATAGAAAGGCGCCAGAACTTCCGAAAGCGACTGAAATTACATGGAAGATACTTAGATCGTCGCACCAAACGTGAGGATTACCTGGTAATCAATGACCTCTCTATTGGCGGCATCGGCTTTACACCGTTTGCAGCAAGACATGGCCTTAGAGAGGGAGACATCCTAGACGTGAGTTTCACTCTCGACGATGGGAAACGAACAGAGATCAACCGATGTATACGTATCACAAATGTTTCCGATGAGAAAATCGGGGCTGAATTCATTGTGAGGGCGCTTTATGACTCTGAGCTCGGGCTATATTTGTTGCCTTGAGCAGCCAGATGCTCAGGCCTAACCCTGCAACGAACGTACTTGGGGTCAGCCTCTATTGTATCCTGTCATGCCATGAAAAGCCGCTGACCGCCATCTCCGCCGCCTACATCATCCACCTCCATGGTCAGTCCCCCGTGTAGCGTCATAACATACCAAAAAAATACGTAATTTTAGCGGGTTGACTTTAATAGGGACAGGGGGTAGACTGAGAAAGCTCAGAAATCCCGGGGAGGCCCCGCTTTACTGCGGCACCAACAGACTTGCCATTGACCAGGCTCTGCGCTCAACTGGATATGTTAAGAGCGGCCTTAATCTGATTGTTTTTGGATCGAGGGCGCGGGGCGACGCAGTCGAATATTCGGACATGGATATCTCCATTATCGCTACAGAATGAATCAAGCAGAAGAAACCCTCGCAGATGCCCAAAAAATGATCGAAGAAGACCTGACGCCATCGGGGTGCAGCGAGCAACGTGGAAACAGGAATTCTAAAAGGAGTCGACACATGCGTAAACAGCGAATTGAATATGGTTCACCTTTGGATGCATTGGTGGCCATAGCCAAGCGTCTCAGCGTTTTCGAAATGCGGCATCAGATCCCGTCCGAGGACTTTTTCGACAAATTTCGTAAAGGCGAAATCGAAGACTCTGAGGATTTCGTTGAATGGGCGAATGATTACAGACAGTACATGGGACTCAGAAGCGAAATGGAGGAACTTCTTCGAAATGCCGCTTGATTCGTTGTCAACATACCTCAGCAAAATCGAAACCGCCATCCGGAACCTGAAAAGGGCGTATGTTGAGACCTACGAAGAGGAAATCCTGACGCTCAGCCGTGCAAATTTGCGGATCCGGATCCGTTTTCAGAACGGGCACATGCTTGAGGTGAGTGAGGCTATTATTGTCGAATCCGGCCATACTGAACGTCTCGGCTATCGGTATCATTTTCAGAATGACCAAAACGAACTTATTTTTCGTTATGATAACACACCACATTTTCCAGGGCTTGAGAACTTTCCACATCACAAGCATCTCCCTGGAGAAGTTGTCGGAGCTGAAGCTCCCACGCTGGTCAACGTTATCGCGGAGGCAAAAAGCAGCTGAAAAATGCAATGGGCCTTGGAAGCCTATACCCTGACGAGCAGAGGGCATTCCCCGTTCCCATTTGACCTTCACCTTTCACCTTTGAGCTTCGAGCTTTGATTTTCAGCTTTCAGCTTCGAGCTCTCAACGAAGGACCACCCCATGAAACCATTCCTGACCGCCCTCGCCGCCGCCATTTTTCTCTTCCTCCACACCACCGGCTTTGCCGCCTATGTCGTCCACCTCAAGGACCCGGCCACCGCATGACGCCATAACATGCTAAAAAACACGTAATTTTAGCGGGTTGATTTTGACAGAGACAAGGGGTAGACTGAAAACGCTTAGAAACCCCGGGGAGGTTCCGCTTCGCTGAGGAATCAACAACTGCCCCACCGGCCTCGGTCGTCCGGCGCTCAACTGAATAGCTGAAGATCTGAAAATGAAGTGCAACAGAAATGAGGAGTTTAGTGATGAGATATGAACGGATAACGATAAGTCCCGACCAAATGGGAGGCGTTCCTTGTATCAGAGGGTTGCGTATTCCCGTAGCGACGGTCGTCGGAATGGTTTCAGACGGAATGACTGAGAAGGATATCTTAAAGGCTTATCCCGATTTAACATTTCAGGATATCAGAGAATCCCTTAGATATGCAGCAGAAGCGGTCAACGAACGCCAAATCCCTCTATTGAATGGGGTGCAGTTACTGTTATCTCCCATGTTGACTTCCATGTTTAGTTGACAAGGC